>CAZKCR010000104.1:0-6542 GCA_964551055.1 uncultured Anaeromusa sp.
TAACGCCACAAAAGACATATTTAAACTTAATTGCAGCAGCAATTCGAGATCCATAGCAAGCTCCTTACGAATCATTTTCTTCAGTGTATCACGAATGAAGTGGTAACAGAAAGTACGAAAAAGAACAATTCAAATTTACATAGGAAGCTGCAACTATAAGAAACGCTATGCTTAAAACTAGAGATTTTTTTGTCAGACGCGAAAGAAAACGCAGGCATAGCGGCGCTCTGCCGAGGCTTTCTGACAAAGACTGGCAGAAAAAGATCTGTTTTAGCATGTAGCGTTAATGATAGCTGCAGTTTCAGAAAAAAGACGCCAACCTCTTCCAAAAGGCGGCGTCCACTGCAAAAAAAATATATTTCAGGCCGGAGTTTCTTACCCGGCATCGGGGAATCAGTCAAACTTCCTTACACCAGTCCAAGCCACTTCCAGTAGGTAGCAGCCAGCACCAACGTCAGCACATAAGCGATAATGCATAACGGCACGCCGGTGCGAATAAAGTCCTTAACCTCAAAGGTTTCCGTCGCATAGGCCACCATGTTCTGCGGCGCATTGACCGGCAAAATAAAGCCAAAGCTAATGACATACTGCAAGAGCATCGTCATGCCCACTACATTGACGCCTGCTTCCGGCGGCATACCTTGCAGAATGGAAATAATAATCGGAATCATCGCAGCCGCCAAAGCCGTTGCACTGGCAAAGCCAAGATGAATAATGATCAAAAACGCAGCCAACACCGCAAAGACGATCAAAGCCGGCATAGTCTGCAAGCCGAACCAGCCTACAATCATTTTAGCCAGCCAAGCAGCCGCTTTGGTTGACAAAATGGCCGAACCTAGGCTGATGCCCACGCCGAAGAGCAGAAGCGTGCCCCAGGGAATCTTGCTCTGCGCTTCTTTCCAGGTCATAATGCCGATACCAGGAAGCAGCATCAAAGAGATGGCTGCGATGGTTGTCGACGAAGTGTCAAAATCATGGAGTATTTTTTCCGTGGCCCAGAAGCAAAGAAGCACGATGGAAATAGCAAACAATTTTTTCTCTTCGCTTTTCATCGGTCCCAATTGCGCCAGCTCTCTGGCGATGGTTTCTTTACCGCCTTCAATTTCGCGGGTTTCCGGCGGCATCATTTTCAGCAAAATGTAGTACAACACCACCGACATGACAATAGCAAAAGGAGCGGCGGCAATAAACCAATCCAGCCAGCTGATATAAACGCCCAGCTGTTTTTCAATAAAGCCCAGCGCAATCATATTCTGGGCTGCCGCCGTTTTAATGCCTACGTTCCAGATGCTGTCCGCTTGAGCAATAGCGATCATCAGCATGCCTGCAAAACGACTTTTCTTTTCTACGCCGAAAGCCAGAATAATCCCCATAACAATGGGCACCATACAGGATACGCGCGCCGTAGTACTAGGAACAAAAAAGCTTAAGAAGAAGCCGACAAAAATAACACCTGCCAGCACTCGATTCGTGCGGGCGCCGATTTTAGACAAAATAACCAAAGCAATGCGCCGATCCAAACCGGTTTTGGTCATGGCCGCCGCTAAGAACAACGCACCACCGACCAATGCCAGCGCCGTATTGCTAAAGCCTCCCAACGCCATGGTCAAGCCCTTGGTGGTCCCTAGAAGCTTGGCAGGGCTTGCCACATCCGGCGCTGTACCTAAAAGAAACGCCATTAAAGACAAAATAACAGCAGCACTGGTCGGATAGGAAACCGCTTCAGACATCCAAATGATAACGGAAAAAACCAGAATTCCCAGCATGCGATGCCCTGCAACCGGCAAGCCCGCAGGCGTCGGCAGCGCTAAGATGATTCCCAAGAGGATAACCGCCGCTGCCAAAAATAAATACTGCTTTCGGCAGTTGCTCTCAGCAGAACCGCTTTGTGTTGTTTTCGACATACACTTCCACCTTTTCCTTAAAAACATTGAAACAAACTCTATCATTTTCTCAAGGAGTGTGAATGAACGCTATGTCCTTATTTTTTTGCCGAAATCAGCGCTGCTCCCAAGGACAAAGCCTTTTGATTGACTTCTTCCGTTCCTGCCGGCACGCGGGACAGCACGGCTTTAACCAAAGAATTCTTAGTGACCACATCTGTCAGCTCTACAATTGCTCCCAAGGCCACAATGTTGGCAAACAGATCCCGTCCCAGCTCTTCCTTCGCTGTCGCTGTAATCGGCAGCTCATAGACACGGCTGAGGCGCTCAGGAACCTGCTGCACCAGCATGGAGTCAGTGATTAAAATGCCATCATCCGGCAAATCGGCCGCATACTTGTCTAGAGCCGCCTGAGTCATAGCCAGAACCAGATTGGGCTTGGTCACTTTGGGAAAATGAATGGGCTTTTCCGAAATAAGCACCTCAGACTTACTGGAGCCGCCGCGGGCTTCCGGGCCGTATGACTGCGACTGAATGGCCAGCTTGCCGTCTAAAATAGCCGCTTCCGCCAAAATAATGCCGCCCAGGATCAAGCCCTGACCGCCGGAACCGGAAAGACGCAATTCCAACATCTTATTTGCCCCCCTTCTGTGCTTTGGCGATGACTTTTTCATATTCCCGGGTGTATTCCGGCGCTTTGCTCTCATGCAGCACGCCAATAGTAAACTTGCCCTCTAGTTGCTCCGGCGTCATTTTGGCCGCCGCCGCTACCGGCACAGCATGCTCTTTCTGCCATTGCATCATCTGCGGCGCATTGCCGCGTTTATTCTGGCGACCGTAAGAAATAGGACACTGGGTAATGGCTTCTACCAAAGAAAAACCGTCGTTGGCAATGCCTTTGGCAATGGCGTCCACCAAGACTTGCTTATGGAAGCAAGTGGCCCTGGCCACAAAGGTGGCGCCAGCGGCTTTTGCCAGTTCAGTAATGTCGAAATTGCGTTCAATCGTGCCGTAGGGCGCAGTAGAAGCCTTGCTGTCTACAGGAGTCAGCGGCGAATATTGGCCGCCGGTCATGCCGTAAATATTGTTGTTGAACAGCACTACCGTCAAATTGATGTTGCGCCGCGCCGCATGGATAAAATGGTTGCCTCCAATGGCAGTGCAGTCGCCGTCGCCGGTAATGACGATGACATTCAAATCCGGCTCGGACAGCTTAATACCGGTAGCAATAGGTAGCGCCCGGCCATGAGCCGAATGAACGGTATCAAAATCCAAATAGCCAGAGGCGCGTGAAGAACAGCCAATCCCGGAAACAATAACCGTCCGGTCCTGATCCAAACCCATTTTATCGATAGCCTGCGCAATGGCGCCGGTCACAATGCCGTTACCGCAGCCAGGGCACCAGATATGAGGCAGTTTAGGGCGAAAGTATTTTTCCACTATCTTTTCCATAGAGCGAACCTCCTACAATTTCACGTTGGCAATGGCCTGGAGCATTTCGTCCGGCAAAATGGCTTCGTTATTGTATTTGGCCAAGAGCTCTACCGGAACTTTTCCTTCCACCGCTTTTTTCACTTCACCAACCAATTGGCCGCAATTCATTTCCGCTACCATAATGTGTTTCACCTTGCCGGCTAGCTCCTGCATCTGCTTTTCGGCAAAAGGCCAGATGGTGATAGGACGGAAAAGACCGGCCTTGATACCTTGAGAGCGCGCCATATCAACAGCTGCATAAGCAGTACGGGCGGTACCGCCGTAAGCGACTACGGCAATGTCCGCATCCTCCAGGCAATACTCTTCGTACATCATAATGTCGTCCAGATTATTTTCCACTTTGCCATTCAGACGATCCATAAGCACTTGCGTCGCCTGGGAAGAGCCGTTAGGAAAACCGCTTTCGTCATGCACAAGACCTGTCACATGGCTATGATAGCCTTGACCAAAAGGAGCCATCGGCGGTACGCCGTCCGTATCGGCTTTGTAAGGTAAAAATCCTTCGGTTTTCTTCGCCGGGACTTTGCGCTGCGGCTTTTGGATTTCATCATAACTATCCGGCAGTTCAATACGCTCGCGCATATGACCGATTACTTCGTCCATCAGTAAAATAACGGGAGTACGATACTTTTCGGACAGTTCATAGGCCTTAATAGTCAGAGAAAAACATTCCGGCACGCTGGCGGGCGTCATGGCAATGACCGGATGATCGCCATGAGTTCCCCAGCGAGCCTGCATTACATCCCCCTGTGACGGAGACGTAGGCTGCCCCGTACTGGGACCTACCCGCTGTACGTTGACAATAACCAAAGGCACTTCCGAAATCGTCGCATAGCCGATCAATTCCTGTTTTAGGGAAAAACCGGGGCCGCTGGTAGCAGTCATTACTTTTTTCCCAGTCAAAGAAGCGCCGATAACAGCGCCAATTCCGGCAATTTCATCTTCCATCTGAATAAACTTGCCACCCACCTGAGGCAGACGTTTAGCGAGAATTTCCGCTACTTCCGTAGAAGGTGTAATCGGATAGCCTCCAAAAAAGGTAACACCAGCGGCAATAGCGCCTTCGGCGCAAGCCTGGTTGCCTTGCATAAGCATAACTTTTGGCACGTACGTCACTTCCTTTATTTTTGAATAAAAATAGCGTAATCCGGACAGCGTTCCTCACATTGCTTACACTGAATACAGGATGCCTCATCCGCCACTTCCACCTTGCTAAGTTCATTTACCTTCAGCACTTTTTTAGGGCAGAACTCCACGCAAATTCCGCAGCCTTTGCAGCGATTCAAAACCAATTTAATCGCCATTTTTGTCACCTCCTCCAACTACTTGCCGCTTTATAGCATTTATAAAAACAAATCAATAGTTCCTTAAGTATAGTAAGACAGTTTTGACAACATTTCGACTACAATCGTCTGAAAGGTCAAAAATAAAAACCGAACAGTCAAATAAATGACTGAACGGTTTTGTTTGTTTATTAAAACTAGTTTTTAGATATCCAGATTGCGTACGCGATGAGCGTAATCTTCAATGAACTTACGCCGCGGTTCTACTTTGTCTCCCATAAGAATAGTGAAAATTTCATCGGCTTCCATGGCTTCTTCCATAGATACCTGCAGCAACGTACGGCGCTCCGGATTCATCGTCGTTTCCCAAAGCTGCTCCGGATTCATTTCGCCAAGACCTTTATAACGCTGAACCGCCACATTACTGTCGCGACCAATACGTGTCAAATGCTGATCCAGCTCATCATCGCTGTATAGATACGTATGATCCTTGCCTTTTTTGACCAAGTAGAGCGGCGGCTGCGCAATAAATACATGCCCTTCCGCTACCAGCGGCTGCATATAGCGATAAAAGAAGGTCAACAGAAGCGTACGAATATGCGCACCGTCTACGTCAGCATCGGTCATAATAATGATTTTGCCGTAGCGGCGTTTCGAAAGATCAAATTCTTCGCCAATACCACTGCCAAAGGCAGTAATCATGGAACGAATTTCTTCGTTATTCAAGATTTTATCCAGACGTGCTTTTTCCACATTAATAATTTTACCGCGAAGCGGTAAAATCGCTTGGAAACGACGGTCTCGTCCTTGTTTAGCGCTGCCGCCGGCGCTGTCGCCTTCGACCAGGTAAATTTCCGTCTGCTCTGAATCCCGGCTGGAGCAATCCGCCAGCTTACCAGGAAGACTGCTGATTTCCAAGGCACTCTTACGGCGCGTCAATTCCCTGGCTTTTCTGGCTGCCAAACGAGCCCGAGAAGCCATAACCGCTTTTTCAATGATTTTTTTGGTAATCGCCGGGTTTTCCTGCAAGAATTCGCCCAGCTTTTCGGAAACTACGCTGTCTACGATACCGCGGACTTCGCTGTTTCCCAGTTTTGTCTTGGTCTGGCCTTCAAACTGAGGCTCCTGAATTTTTATACTGATAACTGCAGTCAAACCTTCGCGAATATCTTCACCACTTAGGTTTTCATCGGCATCTTTCAGCTGATTCAATTTACGAGCATAGTCATTAATAGAACGCGTCAAAGCCTGCTTAAAGCCGCTTAAGTGGGTACCACCTTCTTGGGTATTAATATTATTAACGAAAGTAGAAACATTTTCCACATAGCTGTCATTATACTGCATAGCAATTTCTACTAATGTAGTTTCTTTGCCGCCATAAATACAAATAGGCTCTGCATGGAGCACGTCTTTATTTTTATTGAGATGCTTTACAAACGAGCAAATGCCGCCTTCGTAATGAAATTCTTCTTCCTTGCCTTCTTCGCGCTCATCTTTAAGAGTCACGCGAATGCCGCGGTTCAAAAACGCCAATTCCCGTAAACGATGCTTTAAGGTATCGTAGCTGTAAACCAGTTCTTCGAAAATTTCCTCATCCGGCCAAAAAGTAACTTTAGTCCCGGTTTCTTCGGTTTCGCCGATGACCGTTAATTTTTCTACGGTAATACCGCGTTCAAAAGCAATACTATACTTTTTCCCGCCGCGTTTTACTTCTACTTCCAGCCGTTTAGACAAGGCGTTAACAACAGAAACGCCCACGCCGTGAAGACCGCCGGACACTTTATAGCCTTCGCCGCCAAATTTACCGCCCGCATGGAGAACCGTTAACACGACTTCTACTGCAGGCATACCGGATTCATGCATATCTACAGGAATGCCGCGG
>CAZKCR010000105.1:0-6424 GCA_964551055.1 uncultured Anaeromusa sp.
ATGCCGGTATTGGCTCTTGAGACAGCTACTTTGGTTTCCGGCGTAGCTTTGGCGACGGAGTCGTCTCTTTTAGCGGAGTGGAAACTGGAAACGGCTAAAACGCATTCGGAATTGCTATTGCCGCATGTCGAAATGCTGCTGCAGGCGGCGCAGGTGGAAAAACAAGAACTCAAAGCTGTGGCTGTCAGTCTTGGCCCTGGTTCGTTTACAGGGCTGCGCATCGGGTTGGCGACGGCCAAAGCTTTGGCTTACGCATTGCGTATTCCCCTTATCGGCGTGCCGACTTTGGAAGCTCTGGCCTATAATTGCCCCGTGCCGGGGGTACTGCTGTCGCCGTTCTTGGACGCTCAGAAGGGCAATGTATACCAAGGGCGTTATCATATAGAAAATGGACGGGTTGTGGAAGTACAGCCGCCGAGAGTGGTGGCGTTCCAGAAAGCGCTTGAAGAATTGGTTGCAGACGGCGAACCGGCTATGGCTCTGGGTGAAGGGGTTGCTTGGCTGCAACAGCCGGAATATAAAGCCTTGCAGGAGGCTCTCGTGCCTACGCCGTTGTCGGTGGCCATGCCGCGCGCCGCCAGTGTAGCGGCTTTAGCCTGGCAGCGTTTGCAGCAAGGAGACAGCGATGAAGCGATGACCTTGGAACCCATGTATATTCGTCGTTCCGAAGCCGAGGTGCTTTGGGAAAAACGACATGGCCAGGAGGCTGGCGGCATATGATCGTTTTTCGCAAATTGCAGCACAGCGATCTGGATGTCGTGGATGTGATTAATCAGGCTTCTTTTTCCGCTCCTTGGGGCAAGGGAACTATGATTATGGAACTCAACAATCCGGTAACTTGTTATTTGGCCATGGAGCTAGATGGCGTTGTCATTGCGTATGCCGGCGCCTGGGTGATTTTGGACGAGGCCCATGTGACCAATGTGGCCGTCGCGCCTGAATTTCGCCGTCGCGGTTATGGCGCGCAATTGGTAGCGGCACTGAAAAAATACTGTTATGAGCGAGGCGCCAGGCGCATGACGCTGGAGGTGCGCCGCAGTAATGTGGCTGCTTTGCGCGTTTATGAAACGCAGGGTTTTTATCAGGACGGTGTGCGCAAGGGTTATTACAGCGATAACGGAGAAGATGCGCTCATTCTTTGGAATGAGCTGGAACGGGGAATAGATGATGAAGGAACAACATGAACGGCTGACGCTGGCGTTAGAAACCAGCTGTGACGAAACTTCAGCCGCCGTTATTCGGGGCGGCCGGGAGATTTTGTCGAATGTGATTTCCAGCCAGATACTTTTGCATCGAAAATATGGCGGTGTTGTGCCGGAGATTGCTTCACGCAAGCATATTGAGCATGTTCTGCCTGTGGTGGATGAAGCGCTCAAAGAGGCTGGCACAACTTTGCAGGATATAGATGTCTTAGGCGTAACGTACGGGCCGGGTCTGGTCGGCGCTTTGCTGGTCGGCGTGGCTACAGCCAAAGCCCTTTCGTTCGCTATGGATAAACCCCTGGTGGGGGTGCACCATTTAGAAGGGCATATTTTTGCCAATTTTTTGGCTCATGCAGACTTAGAGCCGCCTTTTGCGGCGCTGGTGGTATCGGGCGGTCATACTTCGCTCATTCATGTGCGCAGTTACAGCGAACTTATTTTGCTAGGGCAGACCCGCGATGACGCTGCTGGCGAGGCTTTTGACAAGGTGGCCAGGGTTATGGGGCTGCCTTATCCAGGGGGGCCGCATATTGACGAGCTGGCTCGTAAGGGCCGGGCGGATGCCATTGCCTTTCCCCGGGCGCTGTCTGGCAGCCAGCACTTGGAATTTAGTTTCAGCGGTCTGAAGTCGGCGGTGCTTAACTACCTGAACAGTGTGAAGCAAAAAGGAGAATCCTATGTGCCGGCCGATGTGGCCGCCAGCTTCCAGCAGGCGGTAGTGGACATCTTGGGCGAGAAAACCCTTTTGGCTATGCAAAGCCTGAAACTGGATAAACTGGTTTTGGCGGGCGGCGTGGCAGCTAATTCGGGCTTGAGGCAGCACTTGCAGACCTTGTGTCAACAGCATGGCTGGCAGCTTTTGTATCCGCCGCCGGTACTTTGCACTGACAATGCGGCCATGATCGCCTGCAGAGCTCATTATCAATATGCAGGCGGCGGACCGTTGGCGGATTTGCATCTTAATGCAGTTCCGTCATTGCCGTTAGGAAAAGTAGAATAAAGAGTGATTGCTGAAAGGAGGGGCTTGCGATGGGAATGGTTGGCGATTTGTGCAAAAAGCTGACGGAATTGGCGATAGAAGACATTGCCTACCTGGAGCGCATGGGAGCTTTGCTGCCGGTAGCGGCAGACTTGGCTCACGCGCAGCTGACGCTCTACGTGCGCGCTGCCGAGCGCCAGGTCGTAGTAGTTGTGGCCCAGGCCAGGCCCCATACTACTTTTGTACGGTATAAGCCCCATTTGCTGGGGACGGTGGTTCCTTGTCTGGAGGAGCCTTTGATCGAATACACCTTGAGGAACGGGCAGAGTATCTTAGGGCAGCGAGAATGGGCTTTAGGCATGTTGGGGCAGATGCAGACACTGCCGGTATGCAATGCCCAAGGCGAGGTTATTGCCGTATTAAGCTGCGAATCCAGTATGGAAGAAGCAGGCGCAGCTGGGCATGAGCTGCTTTTGGAAACAGCTCAGTGGCTGCTTTTGGCGGCGGTTCCTGCTGTGCCGGCAGCTTGTTTTAAGACGCTTACGGCCAGCGATGGTATTATTCTTGTGGACCCCAAAGGGCAGATTTTGTTTGCTAATGCAGCGGCGGCGCACATGTACCGCGTGTTAGGGGCGGCGCAGCTGCCTGGTAGGCATATTTACGAACGAGGCCTGCAACTGCAGTTTGTAGAGAAAGCTCATGCGGCGCAGCAGCCGGCGGAATCCGAATGTGAAGCAGGCGGCATGGTCTTGGTTATGCGGGCGTTGCCTGTTTTGCATAAAGGCAAGGTGCAGCGTCTGGTGGTGCTGGTATCTGATGTGACAGAGCTGCGCAAGAAAGAAAAAGAGCTGCTTATTAAATCGGCGGTCATTCAGGAAATTCATCACCGTGTGAAAAACAATCTGCAGACCATTGCCAGCTTGCTGCGGCTGCAGGCGCGGCGCAGTACCTCGCCGGAGGTGCAAGCGGCGCTGCGGGAAAGCGTCAACCGTATACTAAGTATTTCTGTCGTCCATGAGTTCTTATCCCAGCAGGATGCGGAGATTATCGACGTGGCGGAAGTGGCGCGGAACATATTAGAGACAGTCAGCCAAAACATGCTGGAGCCTGATTTTGATTTGAACACGGAGCTAGACGGCAATACGGTTATTTTGCCGTCCGAGCAGGCCAGTAGCTTGGCGTTGGTCATTAACGAACTCATTCAAAATTCTTTGGAGCATGCTTTTGTAGGGCGGAAAAAAGGCACAATCGGCATTTCTATTAGCAGCAGCGAGGATATGTACGAAGTGTTAATTTACGACGACGGTGTCGGCTTGCCCGAAACCTTTGCCATACAGGAATTGCAAAGTCTGGGTTTGCAAATATCCAGAACCCTTGTGGAATCAGATCTGGGCGGGCGGTTTTCGCTGGAAAGCTGTCAGGGAACCCGGGCGCGCATTACCATTCCGAAATCAATTGAAGGAGGGCGTTAGTTATGAGACCGTTACGCATTGTTATTGCCGACAACGAATCAATTATTCGCATGGATTTGAAGGAAATGCTGGAAGAAGCCGGACATACTGTGGTTGGCGAAGCTGTCAACGGTCAAAAAGCCGTGGAACTGGCTAAGAAATACCGACCAGACTTGGTCATTATGGATGTCAAAATGCCCAATATGGACGGAATTACGGCGGCAAAACTTATTTCTACGGACAAACTGGCGCCAGTACTGCTCCTGACGGCATTCAGCCAGAAGGAGATTGTGGAGAAGGCCAAAGAGTCCGGCGTCTTGGCCTATTTGGTAAAACCCGTAAAAGAGGCTAACCTTTTTCCAGCCATTGAAATTGCCTTGTCTCGTTTTGGAGAAATGAAGGAGTTAGAAAAAGAGCTGGAAGACTTGAAGCATTCCTTAGAAACACGCAAAATTCTTGATCGGGCGAAGGGCATTTTGATGGATGCCCATCATTTGAACGAAAGCGAGGCTTTTCGGCGTATTCAGCAATACAGCATGGCCAAACGTATTTCCATTCGAGAAGTGGCTGAGGCTATCATTCATGCAGCTACTAAATAAATAGGCGTTTACAGGTGTAAAACCGCGTGTAAAAAAGAAAACAAGGGTGGTTTTGCGAATAAATAAGAAAGACGGCTGGAAACAGCCGTTTTTTTTTAAGAGAGCTCTTGATTTTTTTGAACGTTTTCTATATCATAAGACATGTGATTAGCACTCTATCAAGGTGAGTGCTAACAAAATACTAAGACATCACCAAGGGAGGGTATCTAGATGATTAAGCCATTAGGAGATCGTGTTGTCATCCAGGTTCTGGAAGGAGAGCTCACTACCAAGAGCGGAATTGTGCTGCCTGACACAGCCAAGGAAAAACCGCAGGAAGGTGAAGTTGTTGCGGTAGGCACTGGTAAATTGTTGGATAATGGCCAGCGCGCTTCCATGGATGTCAAAGCAGGAGATAAAATTATTTTCTCCAAATACGCAGGTACGGAAGTGAAAATTGACGGCAAGGAATACCTCATCGTCAGCGAGCGGGACATTCTGGCTATTGTAGAATAATAGACGCAAGTCTAGGAGCAAGCATATAATTTGAGGAGGAAATGAACATGGCAAAACAGATTTTGTTTGATGAAGAAGCTCGCCGCGCACTAGAACGCGGTGTTAATTCTCTGGCTAATGCTGTAAAAGTAACTCTTGGTCCTAAAGGCCGCAATGTGGTTCTGGACAAAAAATTCGGCGCACCGCTCATCACCAATGACGGTGTGACTATTGCTCGGGACATCGAGCTGGAAGATCCCTTTGAAAACATGGGCGCTCAACTGGTGAAAGAAGTTGCCACCAAAACCAACGATGTTGCAGGCGACGGCACCACGACGGCTACCATTTTGGCTCAGGCTATGATTCACGAAGGCATGCGCAATGTTGCTGCCGGCGCTAATCCGATGGTTCTGAAAAAAGGCATTCAAAAAGCCGTTGCCGCTTTGGTAGAAGAAATTCGCAAAGCTTCCAAGAAAGTGGAAACTAAGGACGCTATCGCTCAGGTTGCTTCCATCTCCGCCGCTGACGAAGAAATTGGCCAGCTGATTGCAGAAGCCATGGAAAAAGTCGGCAAAGACGGTGTTATCACCGTTGAAGAATCCAAAGGCATGGGCACGGACCTGCAAGTTGTAGAAGGCATGCAGTTCGACCGCGGCTACATCTCCCCTTATATGATCACCGATACGGACAAAATGGAAGCCGTTCTGTCCAATCCTTACATCCTGATTACCGATCGCAAAATCGGCGCTATCGCCGACATGCTGCCGGTTTTGGAAAAAGTGGTACAGCAGGGCAAAGAACTGCTGATCATTGCTGAAGACGTAGAAGGCGAAGCACTGGCTACGTTGGTAGTCAACAAGCTGCGCGGCACTTTCAAAGCGGTAGCTGTTAAGGCTCCTGGCTTTGGTGATCGCCGTAAATCGATGTTGGAAGATATCGCCATTATTACCGGCGGTACGGTTATTACTGAAGAACTCGGCCGCAAGCTGGACAGTGTTGAACTGGCTGATCTGGGCCGCGCCCGTCAGGTTCGCATTTCCAAAGAAGAAACCACCATCGTTGATGGCGAAGGCAGCCAGGAAGAAATCAAAGCTCGCGTGGGTCAGATTCGTGCGCAAATCGAAGAAACCACATCCGACTTTGATCGTGAAAAACTCCAAGAACGTTTGGCTAAACTGGCTGGCGGCGTAGCCGTTATCGAAGTAGGCGCTGCGACGGAAGTGGAAATGAAAGAAAAGAAACTTCGCATCGAAGACGCTCTCAATGCAACTCGCGCAGCTGTAGAAGAAGGCATTGTCGCTGGCGGCGGCACCACCTTCATTGACATCCAAGATGTATTGGCTACAATACAAGTTACTGGCGACGAAAAAACCGGCGTTGCTATTGTACGTCGGGCTATTGAAGAGCCTCTGCGTCAGATTGCCAACAATGCCGGCCTCGAAGGTTCGGTTATTGTGGAAAACGTGAAGAGAGCCGGCAAAGGCAAAGGCTTCAACGCGTTGACCGAAGAATATGTGGACATGATCGCTTCGGGCATCGTGGATCCTGCGAAAGTAACCCGTTCGGCTCTGCAGAACGCTTCCAGCATTGCTTCGATGGTTCTTACCACCGAAAGCCTGGTAGCTGACAAGCCGGAAAAAGATAACGGCGCTGCTGCCGCTGCTGCTGCCATGGGCGGCATGGGTGGAATGGGCGGCATGGGCGGCATGATGTAATCAG
>CAZKCR010000106.1:0-6417 GCA_964551055.1 uncultured Anaeromusa sp.
AAAAATGAAGCTCTTTGCGATTATACGCAGCGTTTCGACGGTGCGCAGCTGACGGCGGATACGCTGGAAGTGACGGCGGCGGAGTGGGAAGAAGCTTATCAAGCGGTGGAGGAGCCTCTTTTGAACAGCATTCGCCGGGCGGTGGTTAATGTGCGACGTTACCACAGTGAACAGCTGCCTAAGTCTTGGCTGACCTATCGGGAGCATGGGGCCATGTTGGGCCAAAACAGCCGGCCTTTAGACCGAGTTGGTTTGTATGTGCCAGGCGGCACGGCCACCTATCCTTCTTCGGTTATTATGAACGCTGTGCCCGCAGCGGTTGCAGGCGTGCGGGAAATCATCATGGTAGCTCCTCCGGATCGGCAGGGGCGTTTGGCACCTTGCGTGCTGGCGGCGGCGCGCGAAGCTGGGGTGCACCGTGTATTTAAAGTGGGTGGCGCTCAAGCTGTAGCGGCGCTGGCTTTTGGTACGGAAACTGTGCCTAAAGTGGATAAGATTACCGGGCCTGGCAATATTTTTGTTACTTTGGCAAAGAAAGCCGTCTACGGTCATTGCGATATTGATATGCTGGCCGGTCCCAGCGAAATTTTAATTTTAGCGGATGAAAGCGCACGCGCGGATTATATCGCTGCTGATATGCTCAGCCAGGCTGAGCATGATGTGCTGGCTTCGAGCGTATTGATTACGGACAGCGAGAATTTGGCGGCGGCGGTAGAATCGGAATTAGAGCGTCAACTGGAGCTTTTGCCGCGCCGTGAGATGGCTGCGGCGGCTTTGGAGAAGAGCGGTTTAATTTTGGTGGCGGAATCTATAGAAGAAGCGGCGGAGTTGGCTAATGTGGCCGCGCCGGAGCATTTGGAGGTGCTGACGGCGCAGCCGTTCACTCTCTTACCGCAGCTAAGGCATGCAGGAGCCATCTTTTTAGGGCCTTATTCGCCGGAACCTTTGGGAGATTATTTCGCCGGCCCTAATCATGTACTGCCTACAGGCGGTACGGCAAGATTCTATTCGGTACTCAACGTGGAGACTTTTATGAAGAAAACCAGCTTGATTTCCTATACGCAGGAAGCTTTGAGCGCAGCGGCGGATGATATAATTCGCCTAGCCGAGGCGGAAGGCTTACAAGCTCATGCGAATGCAGTAAAGGTAAGGAGGAATGACTGATGTGGACCTATCGTCCCGGTTTGGAAGAACTGCCGGTATATAATGTGGAAGAAAGCGATTGGGCTGTAAAACTGGATGCTAACGAGAGCCCTTTTAACCTGCCGCCTCGGGTAGCGGAGCGCGTGCAGGACCGCTTGGCTTGTTTGGCTTTTAACCGTTATCCGGATTTGGGGAAAATAGGCTTGCGGGAAATGCTGGCCGAATCTTATGGCTTAGCTATGGAAGAGGTGCAAGTAGGGGGCGGCTCCAGCGAGATTTTAGCCACTATCTGCCATGCCCTGGGCGGGCCTGGGCGAGGTATTGTCTATCCAACGCCTTCTTTTTCCATGTATGGTATTTATGCTAAAATCACGGACAGTGTGGCTGTGCCTGTTCCTTTAAATGAGCAGTACCAGTTGGATGCGGCCAAAGTGCTGCAGGCGGCCCGAGAGAATAACGCCGCGCTTATTTTGCTTTGCAATCCCAATAATCCCACTGGGTCGGTGACGCCGCGCGAGGAAATCGAGCGTATTATTGCGGGGGCACCTTGTCCGGTAGTAGCGGATGAAGCCTATATGGAATTTTACGGGGATTCGGTGGTGGATTTACTGCCTAAATACAGACATCTTATTGTGGCCAGAACGTTCTCTAAAGCCTATGGACTGGCGGCGGCGCGAGTGGGCTACATGCTGGCGGACGCACAAGTTACGACGATGATCAGCAAGCTGATGATGCCCTATCATGTGAGCGCAATATCTTTGGTAGTGGCGGAAACAGTATGGCAGATGCGCGACGAGTTTCAGCCTTTGATTGATACCTTGGTGTTGGAGCGTAAGCGCTTGGCGGCAGAGCTGGCTAAAATCCAGGCTTTGACAGTGTATCCGTCTGAGACGAATTTTATCTTTGGACGCAGCTCTAAAACGCAAGAAATGGTAGCATATTTAATGGACAAACGCATCTGTATCCGCAATTTTGGCGGCGAATTGAGCGACTGCTTCCGTATCAGCGTCGGGTCTTCGATGGAGAATGACACGCTGCTGCGCGAAATGCGGGCTTTTTGGGAGAGAAGTTAGTGCGCACGGCCGCGGTAGAGCGCCGCACGGCAGAAACCAAGATTTGTCTTTCGGTGCAGTTAGATGAGCCGAAAACACCGTTAGTGCAGACAGGGCTTGGTTTTTTTGACCACATGCTGGTACTATTGGGACGGCACGGCTTTTTCGGTTTGCAGCTGGAAGTGCAGGGAGACTTGGAGGTGGACGGTCATCACACAGTGGAAGATACCGGCATTTGTTTGGGACAGGCACTAAACCAGGCATTGGGGGATAAAGCCGGCATCGCCCGTTACGGTACGGCCTTTGTGCCTATGGACGAAGCACTGGCGATGGTCAGCTTGGATATCAGCGGCCGCCCATACCTTGTGTTTGACGCACAGCTGCCTTTTGGCAAGGTAGGTGAGTTTGATTTGGAGCTGGTGGAAGAGTTTTTACGGGCTTTGTCGGTGCATGCAGGGCTGACCTTGCATGTGCGCTTGCTATCAGGGAAGAATGCGCATCATATGGTAGAAGCTATCTTTAAAGCGCTGGGACGGGCGTTGGCGGAGGCTATGGCCAAAGACAGCCGAGTAAGGGGCGTTCTTTCGACGAAAGGCAGCTTGGATTAAAGAAAAAGGCATGGAGGAGAGAGGCGTATGATCAACATTATTGATTACGGGCGGGGCAATCTGCACAGCGTGCAAAAAGCCTTGGAACGGCTGGGCGCCGAGGTGCGCGTCTCATCCAAGCCGGAAGACATCTTGAACGCGGACAAGGTCATTTTGCCGGGAGTTGGCGCTTTTGGCGACTGCATGGGTAACTTAGAACGCTACGGTCTGGTTCCGGCTATTCGGGAAGCGGCGGCTTCCGGCAAGCCGTTATTGGGAATTTGCTTAGGCCTGCAGATGCTTTTTGAAGGCAGTGAAGAAGATCCCGGCGTGGCAGGACTGGGGATTTTTCCCGGACAAGTCAAACTGATAAAAGCTCCGGGATTGAAGATTCCCCACATGGGCTGGAACAGTCTGACTTGGCGGCAAGAATCTATTTTATTCCAAGGGCTGCCGGCGGGAAGCTTCGTTTATTTCGTGCATAGCTATCATGCCGTGCCGGAAGATGCATCGCTGGTAACGGCGGTGACGGAATACGGCGGGGCCGTTACGGCTGCCGTTGGCAAAGGCAATGTGCAGGCAGTGCAATTTCATCCGGAAAAATCCGGAACCGTGGGCCTACAGATCTTAAAAAACTTCAAGGAGTGGCAGCCATGATACTTTTTCCGGCAATTGATATTCGCGGCGGCAATTGCGTCCGCCTTACCGAAGGCCGCTTTGACCAGGAAACGGTCTATGGCCATAACCCTGCAGCTATGGCGCTGCGCTGGCAGGAAGCTGGCGCGGAGTACTTGCATGTAGTTGATCTGGACGGCGCCCTAGCGGGTAAGCCTGCTAATTTGCCAGCGATAGAAGAAATTTTAAAAACCGTAACCATGCCTGTGCAGCTTGGCGGCGGCATTCGCAATTTGCAAACCGTGGAACTGCTTTTAACCAAAGGCGTGCGCCGGGTGATTCTCGGTTCTGTGGCGGTGCGCCAGCCTGAATTAGTTAAGGAAGTCTGTCGCCTTTTCGGCGACGCCATTGTTGTAGGCATTGACGCTAAAGACGGTGTGGCGGCGGTAGAAGGCTGGGGCGTCAGCGGCGGCATGGAAGCGACGGAGTTGGCAAAACGCATGGCGGCGGTAGGGGTGGCCCGCATTATTTACACCGATATCAGCCGTGACGGAACCTTGAGTGGAGTCAATGCCGAGGCTACGGCGCTTTTGGCTGAAGCCGCCGGCATTCCGGTTATCGCTTCGGGGGGAGTCAAGGATTTAGCGGATATTCGCGAAGTTGGCCGCGTTGCCTCTCGCGGCGTAGAGGGCGTCATTATCGGCAAGGCTCTCTATACTGGCAGCTTGGATTTGGCAGAAGCGTTGCAAACGGCGAAGGGAGGCGAAGCATCATGTTGACGAAGCGCATCATTCCCTGTTTGGATGTGAAAGACGGCCGGGTGGTGAAAGGGACAAATTTTGTCGGCCTTCGCGACGCTGGCGATCCGGTGGAGCTGGCGTCGCGCTATGACGGCGAACTGGCGGACGAATTGGTCTTTCTTGATATCACCGCTTCTTGTGAAGAACGCAACACCATGGTGCAGGTGGTGGAGCGCACAGCTTCGCAAGTCTTTATTCCCTTTACCGTCGGCGGCGGCATTCGCGGTGTGGATGATGTGCGGCGCATGCTGACGGCTGGAGCTGATAAAGCTTCCTTTAATACGGCGGCCGTCAAAAATCCTCAATTACTGAGTGAATGCGCCAACGCTTTTGGGCGGCAGTGCATTGTGCTGGCCGTAGACGCCAAAGCCTGCGGCGATAATCGTTGGGAAGTCTATGTTAACGGCGGCAGGACTCCGACCGGTATGGATGTTTTGGAATGGGTTCGTAAGGCTACGGAATTGGGAGCAGGAGAAATTCTCTTAACAAGCATGGACAAGGACGGTACGAAAGATGGCTATGACATCCCGCTGACACGGGCCGTGGCGGAGGCGGTCAATGTGCCTGTGATCGCTTCCGGCGGCGCTGGCGAGATGAGTCATTTTTATGATGTGCTGACAGCCGGTAAAGCGGATGCTGTACTGGCAGCTTCGGTATTTCACTATGGACAGTTTACAGTGCGGCAGGTCAAGGATTATTTGCGAAGCCGCCAAGTGGAGGTGCGTTATTAATGGAATGGGAACAATTGAAATTTGATGAACAAGGGCTGCTGCCGGCAGTCATTCAGGATGAAGCGACAAGCGCAGTATTGATGGTCGCTTATATGAATAAAGAAGCTCTGGAGAAAACTTTGGCAAGCGGCGTGACCTGGTTTTTCAGCCGCAGCCGGGGGCGGCTGTGGCAAAAGGGAGAAACCTCCGGTCATGTGCAAAAGGTAAAAGATATTTTTTATGATTGTGACGGCGATACGCTGTTGGTTAAAGTGGAGCAAAGCGGTGTGGCCTGTCACGAAGGTACGTTTTCCTGCTTTAGCCGCCGTTTGGAGAATAAAACGGCGGTCTTAGCGCCGGAAGTGGACGCTTCTGAAGTATATGGCGCATCGCTGCCAGCGGTGTTGGGCGAAGTATATGACGTAATTCATCAGCGTAAGCTGGCGCCGGTGGAAGGCTCTTATACGACCTATCTCTTTGAAAAAGGACAGGATAAGATTCTTAAAAAAGTCGGTGAGGAAGCGGCGGAAACCATCATTGCCTCAAAAAATCATGATGCCGGGGAAATTCTCTATGAGATGGCTGATTTGTGGTATCATTGCCTGGTGCTTTTGGCCTTCCATGAGCTGACGCCGCAGCAATTGCTGCTAGAGCTAAAAGGGCGTCGTAAAAAGGGCAAAGGGGGCAAAGCTTAATGCGAAAGCCTGCGGGGCAGGAGTTTATGAAAAAGACTCGTTTGGACAGCGGCGTGCCGACGCCGCAGCAAATGGGACTGGCGCAGCCGCGGTTGGAAACGGAAGTGGATCGTACGCTGCCTATTTATAATTTGCCGCAGCCGGATACTTTTCCGGCTATGCCGGTGGATTTTCTAGCTTTTATTGAATTGCGTACAAGTGTGCGTGAATACGCGGACAAGGCTTTGACCCAAGAAGAGTTGTCCTTTTTGCTTTGGTGTACCCAAGGGGTTAAGCAGGTAGTGCCGCGGGCGGCTACCTTCCGTACGGTTCCTTCCGCCGGGGCTCGGCATGCACTGGAGACATATCTGCTTATCAACCGCGTCGAAGGACTGGAACCGGGTTTGTATCGATTTTTAGCGTTGGATCATCAATTGCAGCAGCTTAGCACCGAAGCGGCTTGGCCGGAAGTGCTCAGCCATGCTTGTAAAGGCCAGGAAATTGTAAAAAACAGTGCCGCCGCCTTTTTTTGGGTGGCGGAATCACCGCGTATGACTTGGCGTTACGGCGAACGAGGCTATCGTTATTTATTTTTGGATGCGGGCCATGTTTGCCAAAATCTCTATCTCAGCAGTGAAGCAGTTGGGTGCGGTTGTTGCGCTATCGGCGCTTTTGACGATGAAGCGCTGCATGACCTCTTGGATTTGGGCGAGGAAGAACGCTTTGTCGTCTATGGGGCGGCTGTAGGAAAGAAGTATAAAGTGGAATAGGCTAGAAGAGGGGGGCTGTGAAATAACGCCCTGACAAATAAAAAGAGGTCCGTTGGCTCGGAAGAG
>CAZKCR010000107.1:0-6342 GCA_964551055.1 uncultured Anaeromusa sp.
GCTGCCATGGGCGGCATGGGTGGAATGGGCGGCATGGGCGGCATGATGTAATCAGGCCCATTAAGCCCAGTGTTTATGCTGCTCTAGGCGATGCATAAACATGAATTCCGTCCATTGGTTGTCCAAATCCAACAAAAAATTAGAGGCCGTCCATGAGTGCATCAAACTTGTGGGCGGCTTCTTTTTTATGGCCGAAAGATCAATGAAAGCAGTGGTAAGAGCCTATGTATAAAATAGAAGGCATCCTTGTATTTGAGACAAGATTTGCGCGCACCTCGAAAAATCTGGATGTGGTGGCAGTTTCTTAACTCGCTATGCTCAAACAGACGAAACTGTGATCCGCCTCAGCCGGATTTTTCATCCTGCGGACCGGTTTGCTCCAATAAAAGTCTCAAATACAATGGCCGCCTCTACATCTCACCCTCCTTCTGCTCCTGGTACCCTTGTTCAAAAACTCCTACTCTGTAACCCTCCTGCCTATCCTCCAGTGACTCCCGAGACTCTTGTTCAATCTTCTCGTTCAATCTCGTTCCCCTGGAAGCACATCATTACCCTATTTTTTTCCTTGCGCGGACCTATCGGATTTGCTATCATTTTACTAATCGGTATAATTAAAAATATCTTTTTAATTTTGTGGTTTTTTTAATACAGCGTAAGATGGAGGGCAAGGCGTGAGCATGCAGGAACAGGAAGAAAATAGCAACGAATTTAAGAGTAATTTGCCTGCTTGTCATTTGGATGCGCAGGAGCTAGATAGCTTGCTGTCGCGGTTGGAGCGGGAAGGGGAAATTGTCTGGCAAGCTATGCTTGCTCGAGGCTGCGATCCTTTGGGACGTAAAGAAAAAGCAGAGCACGAGGAAGAAGTCACGGTGAGTAGTCGCGAAGAACTCTTTGCACTGCTGTCGGAATGGGGGCAGCCGGACCGCATAAGCCTGACCGTAGAAGTGGTGAACCGTGGCGCGCTATCCTTTGTGCTGAAAAACTGCTATCCAGCGGCAGGGTCGCTAGTGGTTCAGGGTCTTTATCGGGAATGGGCGGAGCCTATGCACGAAGAATTGCTGTCTTTTTTTAACGCTATAAGCCTGTCTGGACGTGGAGTTCTTTATTCTAAGCTGGTCTTTAGCGTCATTCATTCCGTTGTGCCGTTGGCACTGGCGTTTGTTGTGGTTACCGGCCTGTCGGTTGTACTGATTCCTTATGAATATCGCTCCGGCGAGTTTTTATGGTGGCTGACGGCTATTTCACTGCTGGTGACATTGCGTGTGGCCTATTCGTTTTCTGATTACTTTATCAGAGTGATTTTGCGCCGGTTTCCTTTTTGGGAATGGCAGGGATAAACACTGCTCCGGCAGGCTTGCAACGCTGTTAAGCGCTGCAAGCCTGCTTTGTGTTACATGGATTTAAAAGAACAAACAAGGTGGCGTATACATGAAAGCGTTGGATATTGCCGCTGCCAAAGCGAAGGCAGGGGAGCGGCTAAATTTGGAGGATGCATTGGCTTTGTATGAACAGGCCAATTTGTTGGATTTGGGGGCGTGGGCCCGGGCTGCCAAGGAGCGTATCAGCGGCAAGGAAGTCTATTATAATGTGAACCGGCATGTGAATTTGAGCAATGTTTGTACAGCAGGGTGTCCCTTGTGCGCTTTTTCCTGCAAGAAGGGCGATAAGCAGGGCTTTTTGCTTTCCCAGGAAGATGTGCTGGATTTGGTGGAGCGGGCGGTAGCAGAGGCGCCGGATCTCTCGGAAGTTCATATGGTGAGCTCGCTGCACCCGGATCAGCCTTTTTCATATTACCTGGAGGTTGTGCGGGCGGTCAAAACGAAGTGGCCGCAATTGCATATTAAGGCGTTTACGCCTGTGGAAATTTGGCATTTTGCCAAGCTGAGTGGTTTGTCCTTTAGAGAAGTATTGCGGCAGCTGCAGGAGGCCGGATTGGATTCCTTGCCGGGAGGCGGTGCTGAAATTCTGGACGACTCGGTGCGGCAGCGCATTTGCCCAGATAAAGCGAATAGCGCCGAGTGGATTGAAATTATCCGGACGGCTCATCAAATGGGCATCCCTACGAATGCTACCATGTTGTACGGACATGTGGAAACTATAGAGCAGCGCCTGCGGCATTTGCTGACGTTGCGGGATATTCAGGATGAGACAGGCGGCTTTCAGGCCTTCGTATCCTTTCCCTTTCATCCGGCTAATACGGGATTTAGTGAGTTGCAGCGAGCTTCTTCCTGGGAGGATCTGAAAATGATCGCCCTGGCGCGCCTGATCTTGGATAATGTGGAGCACATCAAATCCTTCTGGATGATGCTGACGATGCCGGTGGCTCAGTTGTCCCTAGCTTTTGGCGTAGACGATATGGACGGAACAGTAATGGAAGAAAAGATTATTCATGCTGCAGGGAGTACGACGCGCAAGGGCATTACCAAAGCGGAGCTATGCGGCATTATCCGGGAAACCGGCTATCTTCCGGTGGAGCGGGATACCTTTTATCATCCCTGTCGGGACGGGAGGAATGAACATGAGTGAAACGCGCCCCAGAGTAGGACATATTCAGTTTTTGAACTGTTTACCGCTGGATTACGCTTTGATGGAAGGCGGCTTTGACGAAGGACTTGATGTGGTTTGCGATGTGCCGGCTGTGCTGAACGGAAAACTGTTGGCTGGCGAATTAGATATTAGCCCAGTGTCGTCCATTATTTATGCACAGCATGCGGATAAACTGCTGCTTTTGCCGGAGCTATCTATCAGTGCCGACACGGCCCTGGAAAGCATCTTGCTTGTTTCCAAAAGGCCGGTAGAAGAGCTGGAGGGTGGCAAGGTGCTGCTCACAAGCAAGTCTGCAACTTCGCATCGTCAGTTAAAAATCGTTCTGGCTCAGCACTATGGCTTGCGCCAAGTGCGCTATGAAACTACGACGTCTTTGTGGACGGCAGGGGTTTTGGATGAAGCTGACGCAGTGTTGTTCATCGGCGATGACGCTCTTGGGGCGTATTTACATCAGCAGGAAGGCTATTATTATTATGATATGGGCGGCCAATGGCGGGAATTGACCGGCGGCGGCATGGTCTATGCGGTTTGGGTGGCTCGGCGCGAATTTGCTGCTGCGCAGCCGCAATTGGTTATGCAAGTGCAGCAGCGTTTGCGAAAAGCCTTTACGTATGGTTTGGAGCATTTGAAAGAGGCGGCGGCTTGGATTCGCCGGGACGGCTTTACAGCGGAAGAAATTGTGCATTATATTGGCCTTTTAAATTACGATATGACGTCCAAGCATCAGCAGGCGTTGTTGGGCTTTTATCAGCGGGCGTATGCACTGGACTTGATTGAGAAGGTGCCGCAGCTAATATTTGCCGGGGAGGCGCAGGCATGAAAAAAGAAGAAGCGCTGGCGCTTTTAGAGAAAGAAGATATTTTAACCTTGGGTCTGGCGGCGGACGCTTGCCGGCGTCAACGTTTTCCGGACAATACAGTAACCTTTATTGTGGACCGCAACATTAACTACACCAATATTTGCACCAGTGAGTGCCGCTTTTGCGCTTTTTTCCGGCGTCCAGGGCATCCGGAAGGCTATGTGCTGACCCATGAAGAGGTGTTAGAGAAAGTCGGGGAGACCGTAGCGGCCGGGGGCACGCAAATTCTCATGCAAGGTGGTTTGCACCCGGATCTGCCTTTTTCTTGGTATTTGGATTTGGTACGAGCCATTAAGGCTCGTTATAATATTGTCATCCATTCGTTTTCGCCGACAGAGATTCTCTACTTTTCCCGGCAAAGCGGTTTTTCTATACCGGAAGTACTGCGGCAGTTGCGGGAGGCGGGACTTGATTCGCTGCCAGGAGGCGGTGCGGAAATATTAGTAGATGAGATCCGCCAGCGCGTCAGCCCCAAAAAGATTTCCAGCAGCGAATGGCTGGATGTGATGCGCCAGGCGCAGCTTTTGGGCTTTGGCACGACAGCCACCATGGTGATCGGTATGGGAGAAAGCCGGGCGCAGCGGCTGGAGCATTTGGATAAAATTAAACGTTTACAAGAGGAAACCGGCGGCTTTCGAGCTTTTATTCTCTGGACATACCAGCCAGGGAATAATGAACTGGGGGGCGAAAAGATTTCTTCTTGGGAATATTTGCGTACCTTAGCGGTAGCGCGGCTATATCTGGATAACATTCACACTGTACAAGGCTCATGGGTGACCCAGGGCAAGGAAATTGGGCAGTTGACTTTGGCTTTTGGCGCTAATGATTTGGGCAGCGTCATGTTGGAAGAAAATGTTGTGAAAGCAGCAGGAACGTCTCATGCTATGAATGTGGAGTCTATGGTTCGTCTCATTCGACAAGCCGGCAGAAGACCGGCGCAGCGTAATACGGTATATGAAATTATTAAACGTTTTGACAATGAGGTGGAAGCATGAAAGTAACGGTTCAAGCTGATTTTGCCGTCATTGGCGGCTCGGGCACATTGTCCAGTGATTTTCCATTAGGGGCGGATGATCCAGGGGTGGTTCTGTTGGAAGACCAAATGGTTTTTGAAACTCCTTATGGCGAAAGCCCGCCGTTTCGGCTGTTTACGGTGGATGAAAAACCGGTGCTAACCTGTAAAATGCATGGCTGGGGGCGCCAAGTCAGCCGCGCTGACGCTTCGAGGCAGATTTTTTGGGTGCTTCGCGAAGCTGGCGTGCGCCGCATCTTAGGGGAAGGCGGCGTAGGCACGGTTAACCATCTACTGGATCCCCGGGATATTGTCATTCCTCATGATTATTTGGATCAGTCCATGCGCAAGGATGTCGGCCTTGAGGGCCATTATTTGCTGGTGATGCGCGACGCTATCTGCCCGGAAATGCGGGAAGTGCTGGTGGAAACCGCGAAGGAACACTATTTAGGCCGTATTTTCAGCAGAGGCATCTACGCTGTTACTGACGGACGGCATTTTGAAAGTCCGGCGGAAATCGCTATGCTCAAGGGACATGCAGATATCGTTGGGCAGAGCATTTGTCCGGAAGTATATCTGGCAAGGGAAATCGGCGCCTGTTTTGCGGGTTTGTACTTTGTCGTTAACTACGGCGAAGGGGTTGTTAAAAACTGGTCTCACAAAGACTTGCAAGATATTTTTTACGATGACGCCCCCATGCTCAGCCGCATTCTCCTTGACACAATTCGTCATTTGCGGACTGTTGGAGAGTGCGAATGCGCTAGCTTACGTAAAGAAACGCTCCTAAAGGGTATTTACAAGTAGCCTCGGGTGTGGTTTAATTTTCTTCATATAGAAAGGGGGGGCTTGTTCATGAGTGCCAAACAAAATGAATTGGTTTTGGTTATGGATTTTGGCGGTCAGTACAACCAGCTGATTGCCAGACGCGTCAGAGAGTGCAACGTATATTGCGAAGTTTTTCCGTATACGATGAGCATTGAAGAGATAAAAAAAATGCAGCCGAAAGGGATTATTTTTACCGGCGGCCCGAATAGTGTGTATGAAAAGGATTCTGCCGTATGCAGTGCAGAAGTTTTAAAATTGGGAATTCCGGTTTTGGGAATTTGCTACGGCTCACAGCTTATGGCACATTTACTGGGCGGGAAGGTTGCAACAGCTCCGGTCAGCGAATATGGCAAAACGGAAGTCAGCATTAAAGACGAAAGCTCTAAAATCTTTGCAGGGGTTTCCAAGGAAACGATTTGCTGGATGAGTCATACGGATTATATTGCAGAAGCTCCCGCATCCTTTAAGGTTACAGCCTCTACACCTGTATGTCCGGTGGCAGCGATGGAAAATGAAGCCGAAAAACTCTATGCAGTACAGTTCCATCCGGAAGTTATGCATACCGTTGAAGGTATGAAAATGCTTCATAACTTTATTTTCAATGTATGTGAATGCAATGGCGACTGGAAAATGGATTCCTTCGTAGAAGCGACAATTCAGACGCTTCGCCAGAAGATTGGCGACGGAAAAGTTCTCTGCGCCTTGTCGGGCGGGGTTGACTCCTCTGTTGCTGCTGTATTGCTGTCAAAAGCTGTCGGCAAACAACTGACCTGTGTATTTGTTGATCATGGCTTACTGAGAAAAAATGAAGGCGATGAAGTAGAAGCTGTATTTGGTCCGGATGGTCATTATGATCTGAACTTCATTCGCGTAAATGCTAAAGAGCGCTTCTATGCAAAACTCAAGGGTGTTTCTGATCCGGAAACAAAGCGTAAAATTATTGGCGAAGAGTTCATTCGTGTATTCGAAGATGAAGCTAAAAAAATTGGCAAAGTGGATTTCCTCGTACAGGGAACCATCTATCCGGACGTTATCGAAAGTGGCCTGGGTAAATCGGCGGTTATCAAATCCCATCATAATGTAGGCGGTCTGCCGGATT
>CAZKCR010000108.1:0-6245 GCA_964551055.1 uncultured Anaeromusa sp.
TGGTGCGCCCGGCAGGAATCGAACCTGCGCTCCCGGCTCCGGAGGCCGGTGCTCTATCCCCTGAGCTACGGGCGCATATGCCTGAGTCACGAGAGGAATTATATCATACTCTAGTTATAATGTCCATCCTTTTCACTATTCATTCGCATCTAAGCGCAACCCGCGCGTTTCTTCTCCCCAAAGCCAAATCACCGCCGCCGTGACAAGCATAACCAAGGTAAACATGCCAAATACTTGCGCGATAGAACCACCAAAAGACAAGCACCAACCCACAACCGAAGGCGCCAAGATACCTCCCACACGACCTACCGCAGCAGCCCAGCCGGAGCCAAAGGCGCGCATCCGCGTCGGATAGAGTTCCGGCGTATAAGTATAGACTACGCCCCAGGCTCCGAGATTGAAGAAGGACATGAAGCTACCCCAGAAAAGCAGCTCGCTGCTGGAGCCGCCTTGCCCGAAAAAGTAAGCGCATACGGCGCTCAAGGATAAAAACGACGCTAAGGTTCCTTTGCGTCCCAGACGATCTACCAAATAAGCCGCAGTGAAATAACCAGGCAACTGTGCTACGGTCATCAGCAGCACATACTCAAAGGTCTTCACCACAGTATGCCCTTGTCCTACCATCAGCGAAGGCAGCCACGTAAAAATACCATAATACGAATACACAATGCCAAACCAGATTACCCAAAGAACAAGCGTCCGCTTCATAAACTGCGGAGTCCATAGCTCCCGAAAAGCAATGCGGGCCGTTGTTTTAGATTGCGTAGGAGCCACCGCTTCTTCACAAACCGTCATGCCGCTACGCCGCTCCATATCGCTTACAATGGCATGGGCTTCCGCTAAGCGCCCCTGCGCTGTCAAATACCGTACTGATTCCGGCACCCAGCGCCAGATCCAAAAAACATACAAAGCCGGGACCGCACCCAATAAAAAAGCCACATGCCAACCATAATAGGGGATTATCAAATACGCCACCAAAGCGGCAATCAGCCACCCGCAGCCCCAAAAGCTTTCCAGCAAAACAATCATCTTGCCACGGTCTTTAGGCGGCGAAAATTCACTGACCAGCGTTACCGCCACAGGCAGCTGCCCGCCCAATCCAAAGCCCACTAAAAAGCGAAATACCAGCAAGGACTCATAATTCCAGGCAATACCACACAAGCCGGTAGCCACGCTATACAAAACAAGAGTTGCCGCAAAAAGCTTGCGTCGCCCAAAGCGATCCGCTGCCGCACCGGCTAAAACGGCTCCCAACGCCATCCCTACCAGGCCCATACTGCCAATATAGCCCATTTGCGCCGTCGAAAGCCCCCATGCTTTGGATAAAGCAGGCAGTACAAAGGCAATCAACCCCGTATCCATAGCGTCAAACATCCAGCCTAAGCCTGTTAAAGCCAGCAAGCGATAATGAAACGCTCCTGTAGGTATGCGTTCCATGCGACTAATTACATCCATTTCTCCAACCACCTTTTTATATGTTTATTCATTTCATAGTACATACTCTTCCGCTTGCACTACTTGCCTCATGGTCTTTACAGCTGTCTTGTCATTAATTGTTATTATAAAAGCTTGCTTTTGCAAAAGCAAGCTTTCTCTGGCCTATTAACGCACCAAAATCCCCATTTTGGCTAATTCGGCTTCAATTTCTTGCAAGGTTTCCCTGTCAGGTACTTCTATCGTATGCAAATGTACACCGCCGGTTAGTAAAGACAATGGCTCCGCCTGCGCTTCGCCTAGGTTGTGCAAAAAACGCTCCACATCCCGTCGCGAAGAAAGACGCAAAGCCCCTTTCAATTCTCCGTACAGAGGGTGCTCCACCGCCACATCCAGTACGCAGCCGCCCCGATCCACCACCGTAAAAAGTTCAGCCGCCAATTGCGTATTGTTATGGCGACAAACCAACGTTGCTTGAATGGTTTGCTTTATATTTTCCTTGGGTATCCAATATCCTTGGGGCGTCGCGACAATGCGGCTGCCTGCAGCACGCAAAATAGCAATATCACCGACAATTACCTGCCGGCTTACACCAAATTCCTGCGCCAATGCCGTACCGGTCACCGCTTCCGGCGAAGCCTGCAAGCGTTCTTGCAAGGCCGCCCTCCGTTCTTTCGTTTCCATAGGTCCTCCTATTTTTCGCCTCTTTGCGCGAAATGCTGCAACTCGCCTAAATACTCCGTCGGCCCCAGAACCAGAAGAACGTCGCCCTCCTGAATGCGCTCCTGCGCGTGAGGATTGCTCATCAGTTCTTCTCCCCGACGCAAAGCAATAACAATCGAATGAAAGCGTTCTTTAATCTGGCTTTCCGCAAAACGTTTGCCGACGAAAGAAGAGGTCTCATTTATCGTTACTTCGGAAAAGTCCATAGGCAGCTCTTCGTTATGCAAAACATTTTCCACAAAATCAACAAATACGGGCCGTGTCATGGACGCCACCATCTGACGCGCCCCCATAACCGACGGCACAATGACCTGATTGGCCCCGGCAATGCGCAGTTTATTCTCTGCCTCCAGCCGCTCAGCTCTGGCCACAATGTGCGCATTGGGGTTTAAACTTCTCGCTGTCAATGTCACGTAGACGTTATCAGCATCATCCGACAAAGCGGCAATGACTCCTTTGGCCTCAGCCACGCCCGCTTGCAGCAAAACGCTATCCAAGGTTGCGTCTCCGTGTAATACCAATACTTTTTCTTCACGCAAGGCTTGATAAACGACATCGTCTTTTTCGATAACTACAAAGGGTTCTCTTTTTTCCAATAACGATTGCACCACATTACTGCCTACTTTGCCTGCACCGCACACAATAATATGATCCTGCATTTTGCTAATACTGCGCTCCATGCCCCGCCTCCCCAGCAAATCACGTATTTGGCCTTCTAATAGTAAAGATACAACCATAATCAGCGTATAGTAAGTTACGGAAAAACCGGCAACAATAAAGAAGATAACAAAAATACGGCCTTCAGGGGTAACCGGCGTAATATCGCCATACCCCACTGTCGCCAGCGTCACAACGGTCACATAGAGCGCATCCAAAAAAGAGAGCTCTTCAAAGGTCATAAAGCCCCAAATGCCAATAACCAAGATCACAAAAAAAGCGCCGATGGACTTTTTCAAGCGTTGCACCATATAAATTCCACCCCGTTTTTCTACATTCGGTATTATTTCGTCTTATTCCGTCCATTTCCTGCCAATTTATTCATCTTCGCTGACTATGAGAAAAGTTTTAGTTACACAAAAAAGCCACCGCATTGCGATGGCTTTTCTTTTCGAATGGTGACCCGTAAGGGAATCGAACCCTTGTTCCCGCCGTGAAAGGGCGGTGTCTTGACCGCTTGACCAACGGGCCAAAAAATGGCTCCTCGAGTAGGACTCGAACCTACAACCCCGCGGTTAACAGCCGCGTGCTCTACCGATTGAGCTATCGAGGAACAGTGCCGAATCATCGGCGACGTTTGTTATTATATAGCAGGACAGACCTCTTGGCAATAGGAAATTTGCATTTTCTTTGTTGTTGCTTTACTTATTTCGTCTTTACGGTCAGTAATTCTTGCACAAAATTCGGCAATGCAAAACAGCTCCGATAAATTGATTCATTAAAATACCGCGTATGGAAAGGCAATGGACGCAAGGCAGCTTCCAGCGGATCTGTCTTTTTAGACCCCATAGTAAACGAATGCATCCCCCCCGGATACAGCGGAATGTGGGCTAAATACATCCTGGCCACAGGAAATAATTCATCCACATCCAGCCAGAGGCGCTGAATCAGCTCCTGGTGATAAAAAGGCGACTCTGTCTGTTGCACAAAAAGGCCGTCTGCTTTCAAAGCGCGATAAACATCCCGATAAAATGCTTTAGTAAATAATCCTTCACCAGGACCGATTGGATCGGAACAATCTACAATGATAACATCATACTCGTTTTCAGCTTGGCTCATATGCTGAATGCCGTCGCCAATCTTCACTTCCAGGCGTGGCGATCCTGCAATCAAAGCGGCGCTGATTTCCGGTAAAAATTTCTTGCAGACCTCCACAACCATACCGTCAATCTCGATCATTTCTACCTTTTCCACGCTTGGATGACGCAATACTTCTCGCGCTGTACCTCCGTCTCCGCCGCCAATAATCAAGATGCGTTCGGGATTCGGATGTGTGCCCAACGACACGTGAGCCATCATCTCATGATAAATGAATTCATCAAACAAACTGGTCTGAAAGACGCCGTCCAAGACCAACATCCGCCCGAACGGTTCTGATTCCACCACGGCAATCTCTTGAAACGAAGAGCGCCCGGAAAATAAAGTTTCCTTTATGCGCGCCGACATTCCCAGGTGCTGGGTTTGCCATTCTGTCATCCATAAATCCATCATAATCCCCTCCCGCATCAGTTATTTACAACTAGAATGCATATAAGTCAAGAGGGGTGCCGCGCGCGGTCCCCTCTTGCTAATCGTTTCTATGTTATATATGATACCGCAATTTGCGGCGTCAAGCTAGCCCTAGAGAGTCTTTTTCCAACGCGACAAAATCGTCCGCGCCACATAAACCCCGCTAGCGCTGGCTTGAGACAGGCCTCTAGTTACCCCTGCGCCATCGCCGATAGCAAACATGCCTGGTAACTTTGTCTCCAAAAGATTGCTTAACTGCAACCTGGAACTGTAAAATTTAACTTCTACACCGTAAAGCAAGGTGTCATTGTTCGCCATGCCAGGCGCAACTTTATCCAAGGCGTAAATCATTTCAATGATGTTGTCCAAATGACGTTTGGGAAGCACCAGGCTTAAATCGCCTGGTACTGCATCCAAGGTAGGCCGCGTAAAGCTTTGACCCAACCTGTGTTCATTAGTCCGTCTTCCTTTAATCAAATCTCCAAAGCGTTGCACCAGCACGCCACCGCCCAGCATGTTAGAGAAAGAAGCAATCCTTTTGCCGTATTGGTGGGGCTCGTTGAAGGGCTCGGTAAAGCGATTGCTTACAAGCAATGCAAAGTTGGTATTTTTACTATGCAGCGCTTCATCGCGATAACTATGTCCGTTCACGGTAATGATCCCGTCCGTGTTTTCCGCTACCACATAGCCTTTGGGATTCATACAGAAGGTACGTACCAAATCGCCGTATTGTTTCGTGCGATACACCAGTTTTGCTTCATATACTTCATCGGTAATCTGTTGAAACACTTCTGCAGGGATCTCTACGCGCACGCCTACGTCAACTTGATTGTTGAACACCGGCAGATCCAACATTTTACATTGCTTTGAGAACCATTCGGCTCCCGCCCTTCCTGGCGCAGCGATTAAGGTATCGCAGCTAAGCTCTTCTATCTGGCCTTTGGCTTTCAGCACAAAGCCTTTATTTTCTCCTTGAGGCAAAATCTCTTCCACTTGCGTACGAAAGAAAAAGGTTACTTTCTCTTTCAGTTCTTCGTAAATATTTTTCAAAATCTGCAGATTGTTTTCCGTTCCCAGGTGCCGTACCGTACCTTCGAGCAAATGCAAATCATAAGCCAACGCCCGCCGCTTTAGATGGCTGTTTTGCGTAGTAAAACACTCTGACGGCGCTCCATAAGAACAATTGACACCGTCAATATAGTAGATCAAGTCCATAACGTCTTCATCGTCAAGATATTCATGCAGCCAACCGCCAAACTCGGTCGTCAAATTGTACTTGCCGTCGGAAAAAGCTCCAGCTCCGCCAAAGCCGCGCATAATACTGCAGGGCTTGCAATTAATACACTGTGATACTTTCTTCTCGGCTATAGGACAGCGCCGGTTATAAATATCCTGTCCCGCTTCCACCAGCGCCACCTTAGGACAAGGATTTTTCAAAGTCAGTTCATAAGCTGCAAAAATAGCAGCAGGACCACCACCGATAATAGCAACATCAAATTGACTAGACATGGCAGCCTTCCTTTCTTGGTTGCACGTTTTACTAAGAAACATCCAAAACTACTTCTTCGTTATAGTGTTAGCATGTGTCCGATTTTTGTGTGCAGTCGGCTGTTCCTTAACACAACCCGATATATTCTACAGGAAACCTATTTCTAATGCAAGAGGTTTGCGTTAGAAAATTACTGATTCTGAACACCTCATAAAAAAACCATCTTTTCATAGGTCTATTGTCTTTTTAACAGTATTTACGTCCCATCACTGAGCAGGATTTTTCTAAAAAACTGCGAATTAATTATGTTTAGTATAAGGAGGTGACACAATGAATTGGCGCGACGCCCTTGCGTATCTGCTCAGCAGACTGC
>CAZKCR010000109.1:0-6194 GCA_964551055.1 uncultured Anaeromusa sp.
TGGGGAAAAGCGTTCGGGATTTCAAAGCCGCCTCGGATCAGGTGAAAGAGGAAGTGCGGCACACTGCTTCCCTAACAACGCCTACGAAAAAAGAAAAACTGTAAAATGGCAGGTAGAGGCCTACTCTCCAAGGTTTCTTTGAGAGTTGGCCTTTTTTGCGTATAGCAGTTCAAGGAGGTTACATTTTAGAATGATTGGATGTACAAAATTATTATGCGGCACAGCGACGGTGTCGGACATTGTCAAGTACGGTCGAAAAACGGAACAACTGCCGCCGCAGATGCTGCAGTTTTCTTCGGATGCTACGCCAATTGTCGTTTGGAACAGCACCAACCGTTGCAACTTGTCTTGTCAGCACTGCTATATTAATGCCGAAGACAAAGAATATGCTGGTGAGTTTTCGACGGAAGAAGCCAAAACCTTTATTGATGATCTGGCTTCGATGAAAGTACCGGTACTGCTTTTCTCCGGCGGGGAACCGCTGGTGCGTCACGATCTGTTTGAATTAGGACCTTATGCTGCATCCAAAGGCATTCGGCCTGTTATTTCGACAAATGGCACACTGATTACGCCGGACATGGCTCGGCGCATTCATGAAGCTGGCTTTCAATATGTTGGCATCAGCGTGGACGGCAATGAAGAAGTACATGACAATTTCCGCGGCAAGAAGGGCGCGTTCCAGGAAACGATCCAGGGCATTCGCAATTCACTGGCTGCAGGCAATAAAACAGGCATTCGCTTTACGGTGAATCGCCTGAATTTCCATACCCTGCCAGACGTGCTGGATATTGTGGAGCGCGAAGGGGTGCCGCGCTTTTGCATGTACCACTTGGTGTATGCAGGCCGAGGCAAGGAAATGGCGGAATTAGATACGACTCCTGAGCAGAAGCGTCAAACCATTGAGCTGCTGATGGAGCGGACGATGGATTTCCACAAGCGCGGCATTGAAGTGGAAATTTTGACGACCGATAACCATGCTGACGGCATTTATTTGCTGCAGTATCTTGAGAAAAATCAGCCGGAGCGGGTGGACGAAGTGATGCAGCTGCTGGAAATGCATGGTGGCTGTTCGGCGGGTCAGAAAACTTCCAATGTGGATCCGCAGGGCAATGTGCACGCTTGTCAGTTCTGGGGTCATAAGACGCTGGGCAATGTGCGGGAAAAGAAATTCAGCGAAATCTGGCGAGACAGCCAGGATAAATTCCTATGCTCCATGCGCGAAAAGCATCTGCATTTGGAAGGGCGCTGCGGCGAATGCCGTTATAAGATGTTCTGCGGCGGTTGCCGTATTCGGGCGGAAGCCGTAACCGGCGGCAATATTTGGGCGGAGGATCCGGCCTGTTATTTGACGGATTGGAAGGAGTGATCCCATGATCATCTCCTGGAATACGACACAGGAATGCAATATCCGCTGTGTGCATTGTTACCGCGACGCCGGCTCTAAGCATGCGGAAGAGCTGGATACGGCGGAAGGGAAACAGCTTATTGAGCAAATTGCCAAGGCTGGTTTCAAAATTCTAATTCTCAGCGGCGGCGAGCCGTTAATGCGCGCCGATATTTATGAGCTTATTCGTCATGCCAAAGAGCAGGGATTGCGTCCCGTGCTTGGAACCAATGGCATTTTGATTACGCCGGAAGTGGCGGTAAAGCTCAAAGAGGCTGGTTTGGCCCGGGCGGGGATTAGCCTGGACAGTGTCGACGCCGGACGACATGATGAATTTCGCAAATGGCCCGGAGCCTGGCAAGGAGCGGTTGACGGCATGGCCGCCTGTCGCGCGGCAGGACTGCCGTTTCAAATTCATACTACAGCTATGAATTGGAATGAACCGGAAATTACGGAACTTACCGATTTCGCGGTAAGCGCCGGCGCCGCTGGACATCATATTTTCTTCCTGGTGCCTGTGGGACGGGGTAAGGATATTGAAGACACATCCTTGCATACGGAACAGTATGAGTCGCTCTTAGGGCGCATTTTGGATAAACAACAGCAGGTGGAGATTGAACTCAAGCCGACTTGTGCGCCTCAGTTCATGCGCATTGCTAAAGAGCGAGGCATGAAGATGCGTTTTACCAGGGGTTGTCTGGCTGGTACGGCTTATTGCGTCATTATTCCTAACGGGGATGTGCATCCGTGCCCTTATTTGCCGATGAAGGTGGGCAATGTGCGCCAAACTCCTTTTGATGAAATGTGGGCCAAAAGTGAAATCTTCCAAGATTTGCGCCATCAGCCGCTAAAAGGCGCTTGCGGGCGTTGCGGCTATGACGATATTTGCGGCGGTTGCCGCGCTAGAGCCTATTACTATTCCGACGGCGATTATTTGGCGGAAGAGCCTTGGTGCGCCTGCGGGAGATAAAACAGCAAGTGGATGATGAGAGGGGGATGTGCCATGACACCCATGACGCATGGAACAATGAAACCTTACTATCTGTTTAGTCCTTTTTTGCGGTTTTTTCACTGGATTATGGTGTTGGCCATTTTGGTTCTGTTTGTGACAGGACTTTATATTGGAGACCCCGGTTATGTGGGAACGCAAGGGATGGAACCAACGTTTGCCGTAGCGACCTGGTTTTCCATGGAAACCATTCGCTTCATCCATTTTGCTTCGGCGTTTTTATTTATTGGCAGCTTTGTTTTTCGTATTTATGGTTTTGCCATCAACAAAGGGGACCGGCTGTTTCCAAGACCTTGGAAGCTGGAGTATTGGCTGGGCATGTTGGATGTAGGACTGCATTATTTGCTTCTTTCGCCGCATCACCGGCCTTACTTGCGTAACCATATGGCGCGGGCGGGTTACGCGACTGCCTATTTGATGATTTTTATTGAAATTGTCACCGGTCTGGCTATGTATTTTATGATTCATCCCAATGGCTGGGGCGCTGCTTTGTTTGGCCCGTTTGTGTATTGGCTGGGCGGAGAATACTGGCTGCACTTGCTGCATCATTATGCCGCTTGGGCGATTATGCTATTTTCTATTGTCCATGTATACATGGCGGTTCGAGCCGATATCATTGAGGGCGGCGGTGAAATTTCAAGTATGATTTCCGGCGTCAAGTATTTCCATGAGGATCCTGATGATTTGGGGGATATCCGCTAAAATGAAAGTTGCGGAAATAACGGTTTTAGGGGTTGGCAACATTTTGCTTGGCGACGAGGGAGCCGGCGTACGTGCAGTGGAACAACTTCAGTTGCTGGGGGGATTTTCTGACTCCGTCCAGCTCCTTGACGGCGGTACGCTGGGCATGGAACTGTTGCGCTTTTTAAAAGGAACGAAGCGGTTGTTGTTGTTGGATGCTGTCCAGGGAGACCAGAATCCGGGGTCGTTATATTGTTTACGAAATTCTGAGGTAGAGGCCCATCTTAGCGGCGCTTTGTCTGTGCATGATTTGGGACTCAAAGACGTGCTTGCAGTGATGACGTTGCTGGAGGCGCCTGTAGAGGAAGTCGTCCTCCTTGGTTTGCAGCCGCAGACGCTGGCGGTGGGAATGGAATTGTCTGAGCCTGTGGCGGCGGCACTGCCAGCCCTGGTGCAAGCGGCCAGAACCCAGGTACAGCAGTGGCAGGCGGAGGTGGCTTTACATGGCTGAGACGGAGCAAGAAGTTTGGACTCCGCTGGCGAAAGCCGTGCTGGAAGAAGTGCGCCAGGCCTATACTGCATTACAGGAACATGGGCAGCAGCATACTTTGTTTTTGGATAAACTTCCTCTGTCAGTAGAAGAGCGGCAAGGCATTTGCGATTTTTTGGGACAGGGCAAGGTAGTCATAAAAATGGAGGATCCTTTAGAACCTGTACAGTGGCGAGAAACGGCTTTCAGTGGTATTTGGCATGGTGTATACTGCAATCTGCAGGATACGCCTGTGCTGGAGACGCTGGAGATTGCCTGGTATCCAGAGCTTGCCGCCGCGCAGCGGGAGGATGTAACTAAGGACGCCAAGAGGTTTAATACATGGTTGAATGAGCAAGGATCACCGACGTAATAGCGGTGATCCTTGCCTTGCAAAGGAGGCTCGGCAGATGTTGCGAGGAGTGCGTGGCGCCACTACGGTGGAAGCTAATAGTAAAGAAGAAATTTTTGAAGCGGTGTTGCAATTGCTGGACGCCTTAACAGAGGCCAATGGCTGGCAAGAGGAAGAACTGGGCGCTGTTATTTTCAGTTCTACTCCAGAGGTGAATGCTGCCTTTCCGGCAGCTGCGGCGCGGCGCTTCGGCTGGAATGATGTTGCGCTTTTCGGCGCTCAAGAAATAGAAGCCGAAGACGGTGTACCTAAGTGCATCCGCATACTGGTATTATGGAATACCGATAAGGCGATGAAGGAACTGCGCCATGTATATTTGCGCAGAGCTGTTGCCTTACGGCAAGATCGCAAGGCGGAGGCGAAAGAGAAATGATTTCCATCGTAGTTCCTGTTTTCAATGAAGAAGAAAACATGGAAGCTTTTTATCAGGCAGTATGCGCGGTTATGGAAAAATTGCCGCATTCTTTTGAACTGATTTTTGTTGACGACGGCTCAAAAGACGCCACGCCCTTGGTCATTGACCGCTTGTCGCAGCAAGACTCCCGCGTGCGAGGCTTGATTTTGGCTCGTAATTTTGGACATCAGATTGCATTGAGCTGCGGCTTGGATCACGCGGACGGAGAGGCCGTTATTACGATGGACGGCGACTTGCAGCATCCGCCGGAATTGTTACCGCAGCTGCTTGAACAATGGCAGAACGGTTACGAGGTAGTTCAGACTATTCGTCTGACAACGGAGGGCGTCTCTTGGGTTAAGAAACTGACATCCTCTTTGTTTTATCGGCTGATGAATGCAGTGTCTAAGGTACGTGTACGCGAAGGCGGCTCTGACTTTCGGCTATTGGATCGCAAAGTGGTGCAAACCTTTCGGCGTTTTCCGGAACGAGCCCGGTTTATCCGCGGCATGATGGGCGCTATAGGGTACCGGCAGACGACATTGGATTTTGTTGCGCCACCGCGCTATGCAGGTGTTTCTAAGTTTTCACCTGCTAAAATGCTGCATTTTGCCTTGGATGGTATTACCGCTTATTCTAAGCTGCCTTTGCGTATTGCTTTTTACGCTGGTTTGGTTTTTGGCATTGTCAGCTTTGCTTTAGCGCTGCATGTGGTTTATATTAAATTTCTGACCGACGAGGCAGTGCCCGGTTGGGCCACTATTGCAGCCAGCATCTCACTTTTGAGCGGCGTGCAGCTTATGGGGTTAGGGATTATTGGCGAATATGTGGGACGTATTTTTGAAGAAGTGAAGCAACGTCCGCTTTATTGGCTGCGCCAAGAAATAGGACAAGGCGGAAAAGAGCAGAAGTAAAGAAAGTTAAAAAAGAATATGAGGCAGGATTTTTCCATCGAATAGCGAATTGCCTTTAAAGTGAGCTAAAAAAAGCCGAATCCGGCTCTGGAGCGGGGGAACCACATTAAAGGGGTGAAGCGCGAAGTCGCTCGCGCAGGGTTGCTCGACCCGAACCCGTCAGCTAACCTCGTAGGCTGTAGAGAGGTGACAGAATGGGGCAATTGAAAAGATTTTTTGTTTTAGGTATGGTTTGCTTTTTGCTCAGTGCACCCGGGGTGGCAGATGCTTCTTCCATTCGCGAAGGAGATATGGGAGATGATGTGACAGCCATTCAGCAACGCTTGCAGGAACTTGGCTTTAGCAATGGTTCAGCTGATGGGGACTTTGGCTCGGCAACAAGAGCTGCTGTCATGGCTTTCCAAAAAGCTAACGGTCTGGAAGCGGATGGAATTGTCGGTTCCGGTACCTATCGGGCGTTAATGGGCAGAGACATTCCCGTAAGTCGTAGTGACATGGGAACGAGCATGACAAGGCGGATTATTCAAAGCGCTATGTCATTCCGTGGAGTTCCTTACGTTTTCGGCGGAACCACTCCCTATGGATTTGACTGCTCGGGCTTTACGCGTTACGTTTTTGCAAATGCCGGCATTTTCCTGCCGCGCATGGCAGATGAACAATATGATGCAGGATATTCGGTTTCGAATCCGCAACCCGGTGATCTTGTCTTTTTCACAACTTATACTTCCGGTGTATCTCATGTGGGCATCTACATAGGCGATGATCGCTTTATTAGTGCGACATCCAGCCGCGGAGTTCGCGTAGACAGCTTGTATGACGGATATTGGGGAGCGCGTTATTTAGGCGCTAAACGAGTTATGTGATTTTAAAA
>CAZKCR010000110.1:0-6167 GCA_964551055.1 uncultured Anaeromusa sp.
AAAAGCGCGAACATCGATTTGTCATTCTGAGTTTAAACCACGCAAATCACGAGATAAAGCAAAGGCAGCTTTGCAGGGAACTTCCCCACAAAGCTGCTTCTTTCCTGCCGGTTATACTAATTTTTGTAGTTCCTGTTGTAACCCCTGCACTTGTGCTGCCAGCGAAGAAAGAGTCTGCTCCTGGCGTTCCGTAATTTCCTTATTGCCCCGCACATCAGCGCCTATACGTAGCACAGAGCCTTTAATGGCTTGCAGCGCCTGGTTAATTTTCCCTAAAGAGTCTGCAGAATACGTTGCCAGCTTGCGCACTTCGTCAGCTACTACCGCAAAGCCGCGTCCCTGTTCGCCAGCCCGGGCCGCCTCAATGGAGGCGTTCAGACCCAAAAGATTGGTCTGGCTGGCAATATTACGAATATAATCCAACACCTGATTTAAATCGTTAAGTTCGGTTTCCGTAACGCGTACGGCTTCCGCCATTTCGCTATAACGTCCGGCTACTTGCGCCGCAGAAGAGTGCAAGCTTTCCATCTCGCCAGTGGCAGATTCCAACTGCGCCGCCACTTGCTGCAAGCCTTTTTCCCGCTCCTGGCGAGCCCGTTCCTTAGCAATCTCTTCATTGACCACAATGGCCGCCATTTTCTGCAAAGGCTTCACTGCATCCGGGTCGCCGGTAATACCGATCACTCCCAGCCGCTGCCCCTGATACAGAATAGCGCCATTGTAGCCGGCTTTGACCCCGTCCATTTTGGCAGCGTCTTCTGCCGTTACGGCTACCTCGTCTACGCGTCCGGCCATAATGCTCTCCGCCGCGCTATGTATTTTCCCCAATCGTTCAGGCTGCTTGGTAGCGATAATCTCACCACCTAAGCCCATAAAATTTACATTGCTCCCTGTCACTTCGTGAATCATTTCCACCACGCGTTGCGCCAACTCCAGCGGCACCGGATGATTCCAAGCCATACAATAAGTCCTCCTCTTTTCCCCTCTTGCTCTAACTACAATTTATACTAAAATCATCTTTCTATCTAGCAATTTTTCATCCTCACGAAACAAGGCGAAAGAAGCCCGCCCACATGGCCAGGCTTCTTCCGCCGCTGCACTCCGTTAATCCGGTTCCTTTACGGCACCAAGCCAGGGAAGACAAAGGCAAACATCCAAGTTAAGAGCCCTAAGAACAGAACATAGGGGATCGTGTACTTGATTGTTTTACGCATAATCAAGCCCTCTTTACCCAAGAGGCCCACCGCTGTCGCAGCAATAACAATACTCTGCGGCGAAATCATTTTACCGGCGGTGCTGCCTGCGTTGCCAGCAGATGCCATGAGGATATCCGACAAGTTCAAACCATGAGCCGTAATGACCTGCAGCATGCCGAAGAGAGCGTTCGACGAGGTATTGCTGCCTGTCAAGAAAACGCCTAGTGTACCAATCATCGGACTGATGAACGGATACAACGTTTGATCGACAACACCGACAATACTTTTCGCCATGCCCGCTACCATGGACGCCTGCGGCGCACCGGACGCGCTGGCCCAAACCACCAGTTTGGTTTTAACGTCTACGATAGGCAGCGCCAGATTCATCACTTCAGAAATAGAGAGAATGCAAGCCACCGCAATAAAGGACGGAATCATTTGTTTAAAGGTTTTACCAAACTGGCTGCCGACGGCGCTCATGGGAATGCCCATGAAATAGAAAGCGATGATGCCGGCAATCAGCATAATAGTGCCCGGGCTTTGCAGCCATGTAAAAGCGTACACCTTATTGGGATTGTAAATAAGCGCTTTAAATTGCAAAAACTCAAAACCAGGCGCCCGGCCGGCAAAAATGGCTTTCGTCGCCGGCAAGTTGACGCCGATGATGAAAATAGCCAGCAAAATGTAAGGCAGCCAGGATAAAAATAGTTCTTTGAAATTGATTTCTTTCGCACCGGCGTCCTGCTGCAGCGTTTCACCGGGGAAGAGCCACACTTCTTTGTTCTTGCAGTATGTAAGATATACTGCCAAGGCCGTCAGGCAGGCAATCGACGCCAAAATATCCACTAGCGTAGCGCCCAGGAAATTAGCCACCAGGAATTGCACGATGCTAAAAGACAAACCTGTCACTAAAATAGCCGGGACAATGCCTTTCATGCCTTTGACGCCGGACATGGAAAATACCGTAGCAAACGCCATGATAAAAGCGAGAATCGGCATAAAGCGCCCGGTCATTTGAGACAGCTTCATAAAATCAAGCTGCGTGGTCAAGACCAAGGTATCCGTAGGAATGCCCAGCGAGCCAAACGGTACCGGACCGGTATTGGCCACCAAGCAAACCAGCGCCGCCATCATGGGGTCGTAGCCTAGGCCCACCAAAATACTGGCCGGAATGGCCACAGGCGCGCCAAAACCGCAAATGCCCTCCAGGAAAGCGCTAAAGCCAAAACCGATCAAAAGGGCCTGCGCCCGGCGGTCTGTCGTCAATGCCGCCATAGCGCCTTGCATCTTGTCCATCCAGCCGGTTTCCTTAAGGACATTATACACAACCAGCGCGCCAAAAGGAATGTACATAATAGGAAATATACCGGTAATAGCCCCTTGGAGCGCCGCCAGCAGTGTCACCTGCGCAGGGAAACCGAAATAAAAAATAGCCACCAACACCGTAACCACCCATGCCACCGGAGCCACCTTGACCGCCGGCTTCATCAGAAGCGGCAAGCCGATGAGCAGCACCACCAAGGGCAATGCAGCCACCATTGCATCCATGTAAAAACCTCCTTTTCTGTTTTTTCTAACTATTTATTATTGTAAAGTAAAACCGTGAACAAGTGCAATTGGCAAAGATGTCCAAAAACACAGTTCACGGTTTCCTCTTTATTAGGCAAATTATCTAATTTTTCAGGCTCATGCCTACCGCCAAGAGACGGCAAACGCGTTCGGCGGCTTCTTCGATCAGCTCTGCGCCGCGCTCCATGCACTCTTCCAGGCTTAACGGACCGGGGACAGTGCTGCTCAAAGCGTCGATGCCTTTTTCGCGTACTGCGCTGCAACCTTCGCCCAAACCGCCGGACAAACAGATACAAGGTACGCCATAGGCTCTGGCTAAGGCAGAGACGCCAACAGGCGCCTTGCCGTAAGCCGTCTGATAATCAGTACAGCCCTCGCCGGTCAGCACTAAATCCGCCTGTTTCACCATCTCTTCAAAGTTAGCTGTTTCCAGCACTACGTCCACTCCCGGACACAGGCGTCCTTCCGTAAAGAAGAGGAAACCCGCGCCCAGACCGCCCGCTGCGCCGGCGCCGGCAACATTGGCCGCGTCCTTACCGGTAACTTCCTGGGCCACCTGAGCATAGCGGGCCAACGCCGCATCTAGTTCCTGCACGATTTCCGGCGTAGCTCCCTTTTGCGGTCCATAGACAGCCGACGCGCCGCGAGGGCCGCACAAAGGATTGTCCACATCACAGGCTACTAAAATATCGGTCTGCGCCAGACGAGAATCCAGACCGCTTACATCAATACTCGCCAGTTTCGCCAAAGCAGCTCCTCCTGGAGGCAGTTCCTGTCCAGCCTCATCAAGAAAACGAACGCCCAACGCCTGAAGCATGCCAGCGCCGCCGTCATTGGTAGCGCTGCCGCCAATACCAATCACTAAACGCTTAGCCCCGGCGTCCAACGCCGATTTAATCAACTCGCCGGTTCCGTACGTAGTCGTCCCCCGTGGATCGCGCTGCGCCTTGGGCACCAACGGCAAGCCGGAAGCAGCCGCCATTTCAATCACCGCAGTCACCTTATCGCCCAACAGTCCATAGTAGGCTTCCACCGGCGTTCCCAACGGCCCCTGGACGGATTTTTTCACTACCGTACCGCCTGTGGAGGCTACCATCGCTTCTACCGTTCCCTCACCGCCATCGGCAATCGGCACCAACTGAATTTCTGCTTGCGGAAACACGGTTTGCACGCCCCGCTGCATAGCCCGAGCCACATCCAAAGCTGACACGCTTCCTTTATACGAATCCGGCGCAATAATTACACGCATGGTTTTTCCTCCTTAAAACAGCTAAATTTTTTGAAAGCACTTATTTATTTTATTCTATACTAAGTTCCTTGACGAAGGCAATTGTCTGGTTTGCACGATTTTTCAATGCTTTCTTAGAAGGTTTGCACATAAAATCTCATAAATTACCTCAATATCTTTTTTGTTTTAGCAGGATTTTAGACAAAACCGCCAAATACTACTATCATAGCCCGGATCAAAGAAGGAGGCTTTGCAGTATGCTCCTCACCCCCGGCCTAGCGCAACAGGTCGTCAACTCTCTCATGCCCTTGGTGCGGCAAAATGTCAATGTCATGGACGCCACCGGCACGATTATTGCCTCTTTCCAGCCGAAACGGATCGGCCATTTTCATAAGGGAGCCTTCGACGCCATTACCCAGCAACAGACCGTAGAGATTCACCCGGAAGACGTCAGCCTCTTCCCCGGCTCGCTCCCTGGTGTTAATATGCCTATTTTCTTGGAGGGACAGGTTATCGGCGTTGTCGGTATTTCCGGTCATCCCAAGGAGGTCCGCGACACAGCCAAGCTGCTCAAGGCCGTCACTGAATTGATTTTGGAGCGAGATGTATTAATGGAAAAATTCCGCTCCCAAGCCCAATTGCATGAGCATTTTGCCAGTCTGCTGCTCGCGGAAAAAACAGAGCAAGATACGGCGTCTCTGCAGGCGTCCGCCAAACTGCTCAAATACGATTTATCCCTGGTGCGCCAAGTTGTGATCATCGACACAGAACCCCTGGTACTGCAAGCGCTTACCTTCGGCCCCTACGATCTAGTCTTCACCCGCCTGCGCGAGAACATCCTGCAGCAGCTCTTGCCGTCCCCCTGCATTGGTCCCCGTGATTTTGTCGTCTTTCTGGAGCAGCGCTTAGTGATTCTGAGAGAAACGCAACCCGCAGCTCCCGATTCCTTGGACGCGCTGTTCCAATGGGGTCAGAAGATAAGCCAACTGTTACCGCCGCACACCGCGCCGCTGCCTATCGGCCTTGGCAGCAGCGACGCTTCCACTGCGCAGCTGCATCTTTCCTATCAAGAAGCGCTTTTCGCGCTTCAACATTGCCGCTCGGACAAACCGGTGGCTTCCATCGAGGAATTTTCAGTGCTGGCAGCCTATGCTCTGCGCTATGCGCCTGGTCGCAATTGCCTTCCTTTGCGAAGATTACAGGATACACTGCGCGAAGCCAGTCTGCGCAAATTCAATATGGAAGAAACCCTGCGCTGCCTCTTGGAGCAAAATCTCAACACCTCTCTGGCGGCTAAAGAGCTGTTTATCCATCGCAACACGCTGCTCTTCCGGCTGGCTAAGCTGCGCAGCTCCACAGGCCTAGACCCTTGCCACCATTTCGACCATGCAGTGCTCTGTCGGCTGCTGCTAGAAGGATAAAAAAAGCAATGGGATTTTGAACAGGAGTAAAGGGAGTCAAAGGAGGGCTCGAATGAGGGTTACGGAGTTTATTGAACAAGAGCGAAGCTCCTTTATAAATCACTTCTCCCTCTGGCTTTTCTCCGCCTTTTCTCTGGCCTTTCTCTATGTAAAACCGTATTTATAATATAAAGAAGGAAGGTTTGCTTTATGAATAATACTATTGAAGATTTTTACCAGCCTTTAGGATTTGAAATCATTGAGTTTGCCGAGGACGGCCCCACCCTTTGCTACGAGCCGGCGGAAGACGGCCCGTACGCCATTCTCACCACGGAGGAAGGGTTGGTTCCGGAATCATTAGAGGAAAAAGTAATTTTCTCCTACTACTGCGAAGCCGGCGCTTTTCGCTGGCATGTGGAATTCGAAGACTCCCAGGATTTTGCTAAGGCTTGGCCGTCAACAGCGTCCGCTGAAGAACGCTTTGCGGCCATGAAAGAGCTAAGCGAAAAAGAAGAGGCTTAAGATACGGGACTTAAACAAGAGAATCGGAGTCGCGAGAGGGTACGCACAGGAGATATAATAGGAAACTCCCTAATCTCTTGAAAACCCCTTTCGCGTTTTTCGTGCATTTCGCGGTTCGGTATCCACCCTCGCCATTTCTCCTCTCTCAGCCTCTCAAAGCTTATAAATCCTGGTATAGTCGAATGAGAAAAATCGGAGCTGTGTGAAAACATGCCCCCAATCCCGTGAAAAACCGAAATGGTTTTTCGCGGG
>CAZKCR010000111.1:0-3063 GCA_964551055.1 uncultured Anaeromusa sp.
CGTACTTTCTCATGCTCATAGCCTTTCACGCGAATCATGACAGGATAATCGGCAGGCAAGCCAAACGCCAACGTTTTCACGTGACCGCGTACATTGGAAAATTCTTCTGTAAAAAGCTGCTCTGCTCGTTTAGCGATAGCATCACGTTCTTCCGCCTGTTTGGGCACAATAATAAACTCCGCAAAATTGCTCTTATTCAATGCTGGCTCAAAACTTAAGATGAACCTAGGCGAGCCTTCTCCTACATGATACGTGTAGTAAGAAATATGAGGATCTTCATCAAGACGCAGCGCAAATTGCCGTGCCACTTCTTCAGTATTCTTAACGGAAGCTCCTTCCTGCAGCCGAAGCTGGATAATAAGTTCCGGCCGAGTTGAAGCCGGAAAAAACTCTTTTTTCACGAGGCCTAAAAGCAGGATAGAAGCTAGAAAACAGGCTAGAGTAGCCAACATCACCGCTTTTTGATGGCGCAAGCACCACTCTAATACATTTCGAAAGCGCTGATAAAGCGGTGTATCATACATCTCTTGCTCAGCGGCTCCCGGCGCTGCCTTGTGTTTTGTTTTTATAAATAAATATCCCAGCAAAGGCGTAGCGGTGCTTGCTACCAGCCAAGAAGCCAATAAAGCGATAGTCACTACAAAAAATAAAGATGCAATATACTCTGATGCGCTGCCTTGAGAAAATGCAACCGGAATAAATCCGGCGCAAGTAACCAATTCTCCGGTCAACCTTGGGTAGGCCGTAGATGAATAAGCAAAGCATGCTGCATCATAGCGCGACCAACCTTGCTCCATTTTGACAACCATAGCTTCAATCGTAATAATAGCGTCATCTACTAAAAGCCCCAAGGCAATAATCAAGGCGCCCAATGATATACGCTGCAAATCAATGCCTACAACCTTCATAACGGTAAAAACAATGGCAATAACCAAGGGGATTGATAACGCAACCAATAAGCCCGAGCGTTTGCCCAAACTTAGAAAACTGACAAAAAGAACAATCGCAATGGCCTCTGCTAACGATTCCACAAATTCATCGATAGACGACTCCACCACTTTAGGTTGATTAACTGTTTGAGTCAGCTCCAGCCCCGCAGGCAATTCTTTTTTTATGCGCTGCGTCAGTTTCTCTAAATTATCACCCAAAGTCAATACGTTGCCGCCTGGTTCCATCGCTAAAGCGATGCCTACTGCCGGTCGACCATTATAAAACATTTTAGGATCAGCCGGCTCGGCATAGGCCCGCGTAACCGAGGCAATGTCGCCTAACCGAAAGGTACGCCCATTCCCTTGAATCGGCAGATTGCGAATGTCTTCCAAGCGTTCAAACATGCCGCTTACCCGCAAATAAACATTGTCGGATGCGGTTTCCACCATCCCGGAAGAGTTCATGGCATTTTGCGCTTGCAACGTTGTTACAAGCGCGGTTGGCTCAATTCCCAGTTGAGCCAACTTGCTATTTTCGATTTCAATGTAGATCCGCTCTGTTTGTACGCCAATCAGCTGCACCTTTTTTACATTGGGCACATCCAAAAGCAGCCGCCGAATCTTCTCCGCTTTTTCTCGCAGGTCTTCATACGAATATCCATCGCCAGTCAACGCATACGAGACGCCATATACCTCGTCAAAGTGGTCGTTAAACATCGGCTCTGACGCGCCTTCCGGCAAAGTGCTTTTCATATCCTGCACCATATTACGGGCCTCAGCCCACCGACTTCGCACATCTTTTTGCAATACTTGGTCTTTCAAATTAACAAAGATGATTGTCTGCCCCGGAACAGAGTAGCTTTTCAAGTACCGTAACTCAGATAAATCTTGCAGCTTTTTTTCCAATTTATCCGTTACTTGCTCTTCCATTTGCCTGGCGGATGCTCCGGGCCAGGAAACGCTAACAACCATCTGTTTGATCGTAAAATCCGGATCCTCCATACGTCCTAAATTTTTATAAGAAAGAATACCCGCCAAAAAGAATAGCAATATGAAAAAGTAGGCCAATTGCTTATGCTGTAATGTCCATTCCGTCAAATTAAACTGTTTCATAAGGCGCCACCCTGAATCCGAACAAGCTGTCCATCCTGCAGTTGATGAACTCCCGCAACAACGATCCGCTCTCCAGCATGCAAGCCGCTGAGCACTTGGACGCTGCCAGTTCCAAACGAGCCCACTTCAATTTGTCGCAAGTGAAGACGATCTTGTGCCACTACGAATACGGCCGCTTGCTTTCCCGTCTGGTAAATCGCCGCCAGCGGAATTTGCAAATTGGAAGCCGTTGGAGCTGCTGTCGCAACCGAGGCTGTCATGCCGAGTTTTACAGCTTCTGGCGGATTTAGGAGCCGCACACGCACCTTAAAGGTGCGCGTGATTGCATCGGCCATAGGTGCAAGCTCGCGTACCTCCCCCTCAACCGTACTCCCGGGCAACGCCCAGAAGCTCACTTGTAAGCGACTCGTCTTACGAAATTCCTCTATGCGATTTTCCGGAACATTAATTTCAACTTCGCGCTCTCCTTCTTGCACCAAGGTAAGTACTACCTGGCCCGCGCTTACTACTTGGCCTTGCTCGGCATTGATAGCAGAAATAATACCTGCTTGATCGGCCACCAGCAGGCTATATTCTAGCTGGTTTGTTCCTTGCGCCTGCTGGGCGCTAGCCTGTCTTACCGCTGCCTGAGCCACAGCATACGCATTCTCATACTGGTCTAATTGTGCACGGCTGATTGCATTACCGGCAAAAAGCTGTCTGTACCGCTGAACATTACTTTCCGCTAATCTAAGCTGCGCCTGTGCCGCTTCCGTTTGGGCAGTCGCACTGTTTACGCTCTGCTGTAAATCCTTCGGGTCCAATTGCATAAGCGCTTCACCCGCCTGCACTCGACTGCCTAGCTGTACAAAGCGTTTCGTGATTTTTCCTGAAGCCTGAAACGCAAGTTGGCTCTCATAACGTCCACGTACTTCGCCAGCATACACATTGCTTTCAAGCATTTCTCCCTCGCCAAGCACAGCCGTACGAACCAGCATTGCTTCTTCTGCTGCATGCTTCGGCACAGCCTGACCTTTCCAAA
>CAZKCR010000111.1:3163-6096 GCA_964551055.1 uncultured Anaeromusa sp.
GCCGTACGAAATAATGCGTACACCAAAAATTCCACTTTACGTACTGGATCTACTTCATCAGACGATGCCATTTGACGAACATCCGCCAAAAAAAGAGAAATCTGCCGATTAATCAATGCTTCCAGAATCTCTTCTTTCGATTTGAAATAGTAATATAGCATCCCTTGGGCTACATTCAGCTCTTTGGCAATATCTCCAATTGTCGTTTTCCGATAGCCTTTAGCAGCAAATAAAGGTTCTGCTACATCCAAAATCTCATCCATTCTTATTTTGGGATCTTGAGAAGGTCTTGCCAAACTACTCACCTCTTTTTTGAATCATTCAAATTATAGAGGTTTGCGAAGTACATTGTCAAGTGGAACCTTCAACAAAGCCTTTCTTTTGTCTTTCGGATAATCCCAATAGCTAAGAGGGTGACTCCCATACTCATCGCTACGGGAATTATGCCAATTGCAGTCTTACCGGTAATCAGGGTATCAAAAGAACCATGCCACAATGCGACAATGAGCACACTATCGCCAGTTGCATTCCTCTAATCGGTAGCACTCCCATGGCAATATACTGTCCATGCTAAAAAAGCAGACAGATGCCACAGCGCCTAACGCAAATGCCGCCGGAATTGGATTCTAATTTCGCTGCAATTCCGGCAAAGCAAAACCGCGCCACCCAACTTCTTCGCCTAAGCCAAACGCAATCACCCAAAATACAATTTTTTCAAAAAAACCATCCAAAAAGCTGCTAAACACCTGCCATTGTCCTCTTAAAATCCAGTTCAGCACTGCCACCAAACAAAACGCTACCATTACCAGCTTCCTCCGCCGCCTCCGCCAGCGCCTCCTCCACCTCCGCTACCGTCAGAGGAATCAGAATAGGTCATATTGCTTTCAAATACACCGAGTTGTTCATTAACCACATTACTAAAAGACAAGGTGGAGTATAGATTAACCATTGACCCTCTAAACCAGGAAGGCGACTGAAAACCCTTGTCCTCTCCAAACTTACCCCAATCATTTGACATGCCAAGCATATAAGCATACGGCAGCAATGAGTAAAACAGCTCAGACGTTTGTTCATCAGCAAGCTCGCCCGTTTCCAGTTGCTTTTTGAGTCTAAGAATTTGACTAAGCAGTTCGTTCCCAAAAGCAGTTCGTTTTTTCATAAAAGCCCCGCAAAAACCGCTTATACTCATGACCGCAACAATAAGCCAACATTCCCGATCCAAGGCACCTGCATATGAGGCTAGTCCCAGAAGCATGCCCAGCATTAACAAAAAGCCAATGCTATTAATAAGCAACCCCGTCATAGAACCTGTGCCATTTTTACGTGCGTAATAATCAACAAACAGGATAAACGGAAAGAGAACAAACGCCCAAACTCCTACCAATACCATACTCGTAAGCAAATCGGTCCATGAATATATATCACCGTAAATTTTAGCGGAAAACATCACCATGCCCAACAAGGTAAGCAAATAGCAAACACCTCGAGCTTTGCAGCTTGACACTGTATATATCCGCCGTTCCGGTACGGAAAAATAGTCTTGCAGTTCCCGTTCTGTTTGGGACAGCACACCAGCAACCTGCGTTTTCAGCTGTTCAGCTGTAACCTTATCGCCATTTACAAATAGGGCGTTAAAGAGGGTTTGCTCATACGGTTTCAACCCTGCATCCGCATCTTTTAGTTTGACCAGAGTAACGTCATCTTGTCCGTTCTTCTCAAAACACAAATACCCTTTATCAGCCCAATATAACAGCAACGCGGTTCTGCCCCTCTTGGCAGCATCTCCGCCCAAAACATAACCGGCTTCAGCCGGAGTGAAAGTCAGCGGCAAAGGAAGTGCTCCCTCCCTCTGGAGGCGAGGATTTCGGCCAACCAGGAAAAATAGCAGCAAGCTCACCAATATTAAGCCCGCCAAGATCCCCTTCCAAATAGCGCTATGGTCATCGGTACTTCTGCGAAAATACCCTTGCGGCAACGCTAGTCGAATCGTCAGTCCTTCTCCTCTAGCCAAGACGCTATTGACTTTACCTGTTATTCTATTGTCTTCCACTTGATAGTTGACTCGGCTGCCTGCATCCTTTGCGCCAAGCATAAAGACGATATCTTTCGGATCAAATGATTTAGGCATTTCAATGGCAAAACTGACATTGCCAATATAAGTATCCCAGCCATCGCCAATCAAGTTGTAGTACAGCCCGTTAAATGATTTGACGCCGTCACTGTTGATTGAATATGTATAGCGAATGCAATATGTTTTTTCGCCAGTGAAGGTTTGCGAAGCATCTCCAATTTTGAGCGCCAACTGCCCGGATTTATTTTCTTGGTTGATTGGCACGGTTTGTCCGGTAAGACCGTCCATTACCAATAGATTACTTATTTTCGCTTTTTGTGTATGAGCAACCGTTTCTTGGTTCATAGATCCGCGGACTTTATGGACAAGCGGAATATTTCGATAGATCCCATGCTTTGGCTCCTCAAATTGAGCCGTTATATTCTCTGTAACATCCAAGGAATTATTTTCCTGAACCTTAATTTGAACATCATACCTCGTGATTTTATAACCATTAAAAGCTAGGATGATTGGGTCTGTTTTACCCGAATCGAGCATAGGCGCCGTTATACCGACAGGTAGGAAAAAAAACAATGCCAACAGCGTTCCTGTCAAAAGTACCATTAGTTTTTTGCCTTCATATTGTTTCATTGGCCGCTATCTCCATTTAATAAGAATCTCCTAGTCAATCTGACATACCTTATATCGACCAATTTACAAACTTAGCTAAGACTTACATATTTTACTGTGTTTTTTATTTATAGTTCCTCGCCTTTAGCTCAAATTGCAAAACAACAACAGCTCCTAGCATTTTTACACTAGGAGCTGTTACCCAACAATCCATTATTCAACTTTCTTTGCTACAGTTAATCGGTTATACGAT
>CAZKCR010000112.1:0-6079 GCA_964551055.1 uncultured Anaeromusa sp.
CGCCGCGCCGCCAAAGAGCTCATTGCGGATTATTTCATGGAAAAACCGGAGAACGGCGTTGAACAGGAGTAAAGAGAGTAATTTGTATTTAATCCCACCGCCGCTGTGGAGGCACCTCCCTTTAGCAAGGGAGGCAGGGGTTTTGGCTTTCGTCTATCAAGAATGTTGTGGCTAAAAGTCCCCCTTGCCAAAGGGGGATGGCCCTCAGGGCCAGGGGGATTTTTCGAGGCGCGCGGAAATCTTGTCTCAAATACAGTTATGCCGCCGTTTATGCAGAAGCCCCTAGCCCTCAAAAAACCATTTCGCGTTTTTCGTGTATTTCGCGGTTCGTTTTATTTGATAAACTCTGGTATATAAACAAATGGCGCTTGCAGCCAAATCACTGCAAGCGCCGTTTTCGCTTTTCCTACAAAATTACCGAAATATATTCACAACCCGGGACACGGTATCCACCGTATCATTAACAGAGGAATTGCCTCCGTTGCTGCTGGAACCACCGGACACCAAGCTGCCGGCGCCAACGCTGTCGCTGCCCGGATACACCCGCAGCGTTCCTTTAATGGACTGCGTATGCAAAGAACCGCCAAAGGAATACACTTTATCCACCGTACGTTTGCTGCCGCCGGCAGCCACCGTCAACTTGCCATCTTTGATATTCAACACAAGTGGCGTGCTTTTGGTAATATTGGTATTAATAAGTCCCTTGCTGCTGCCCAGTGATACACTGAGCATATGCGTAGTCAGATTGTCTCCATTATACGCACCGCCGACAACCACGTGAAGTTCTTCTTTGCCGTTGTCTGTCTCAATATCCACGCGCAGCACAGCGCCACCACCCCAAATATTAGTCAACTGCGTCAGCTCCAGGCGAGCCTCTCCTGGTTGATCTAAAAAGGTATAGTCAAAAATATTTACATTATTATCCGCTTGGATATCCAGAGTCTGCAGTGGTTCTACCACCGGAGCCGCCGAAGCAACACTACCAATTAGTAGCAATATGAACACCAAAAAAGTTAACCGTTTTTTCATTTTTTACCTCCTTTTACAAACAAACACACTATTCATCACATAAACAGTTGTATTTTACATTTTTTACCTTATATTTACAATAGGCCCAAAGACGGATTCTTCCACACTCCGTCTTTGGGCCTATCGTTTTCCTTAGCTTCTTTTGTCAGCCGTGAATCAAGCCAGGCAGGCAGCGCACACAAACCCAGTTGCTTTCTCCCTTGTGCTTCATTGGCAGAAGAGGCCGCTCCTCCTCCGATACGCCGCATAAAGAGCATTGCATCAAATGATGGAATTCCGGCCGCTGAGCAATGGCTTTTTTATGCTCTTGTACTGCCTCTTCATCAAAATCGACAGCCTCCCGCTCTTCTAGCGTCAGCGCCCCAGTAGGACAAGCGCCAATGCAAAAGCCAGCCCCGTCGCAAAGCTCATCCCGTAAGACCCTTGCCTTACCATTTACCAATTCGATTGCCGCTTCAGCGCAAGGCGACACGCAACGCCCGCACCCGTTGCACAAGTCCTCATCAATGCGAATAATTTTCCGTTTAGCCATCTTTGCAGCCTCCTTTGAATATTGTCGAATCTTTTTTTACAGCAGGAAAAGCGTTCGTATATATCGAAATTCTCATGTAATATTAACAGAATTATCAAGTTTTTTGTATCGGCGTCTGCTCAACAGCACGCAGCCATTCCTAAAGGAGGGATGACTCATGAACCTGTTCGATTCCCAAGCAGCCTCCGCTTTGCGTAAAGCCGCTTTTCATTGCGGCTTGAATCACACCGATATTCAATTATTGTCCACAGAGTTGCGAAACTGCCTGCACAGTTGTACACGGCATATAACGCAACTGCTGCTTTATGACGCCGCCAGGCCTCTGCCGCTAGCGGCCGCCTTGCCGCTGGCTTTCGGCTATGCCTTTACCAGAGGCATCGAAGGCGCATTGCTTTGGCAAGCGGAACGTCTGGATGACCTAGAGCCGCTTACTACAGTGGAGCTTTGGCGCGGTCATCGGCGCGGCTTGGGCGATACGTCTTTAGACGCGCTGCTTGAGAGCGCCTACCCTGGGGGCACTCTATTTTTTGCCGCTTTTGCCGACTGGGCCACCACCTGCGACGACGCCTACTGCGCCGCCTATTTTGAAGAAGAGCTCGCTTCGTCGCTCTTCTTTACCGCCTTCATCGGCGCCAGCCTGGTACTGCGCCAAAAAACCGAACCGCAGTGGCTGCACTAAAATAGGGACTACGAAACACAGAGGATCAGAGTAAGCAGAGGGGTTCAGAGAATTTATTAAACTCTTTTCTCTGGTTTTCTTAGTAGAGACCGGATGCTTCGCCTTCCTTGGCGCATCCGGCACTAGGCACATCACGTGCCGTCGCTGTTACTCTGCGTAAAGCGTTTCCTTCGTTACTCTTCTTCCTTCACCAGCCGCTCTACGCGCACTTTGCCCACGGCTTTGCAGACGGTTTCCGCCGCTTCTGTAGCTCTGCAGCCGGGACGATGCACATCCCAAGGGAAAAACACGGCGTACATGCCAGGAGCCAAAACCAAAGAGCTTTCCTGCACGCCTTCGTGGTAAAAGATCAAATCCCGTTCTTCCAGTTCAATGCTGCTTTCTTCGTGTTCATCGCTCAGCGGTTCGGCACCGATGACTTCCCGACCAACCGGCACATACTGAATATCCACATAAGCTTGATGCGACTCCGGCTGCTTCTCTGCGGCCGGAGCTGTTTTATAATGCTGCACCCCAACGTAAACCTCAGCACCCTCAAGTTCATAGCGGCCATCCTCCAGCCGATCCCACGCCGCCACTGCCATCCAATCTAACACCTTGACCACTTCCGCCGGCAGCCACTGCCGGTCTTGTTCTAAATAACGCATATGCCCTACGATCATGCTTTTTGACCTCCTCCAAGCGTTTTCTTCCTTCAGCTTACGTGATGACTTCGCCGCCGTCAATACAGGGCCTTTTTTCCTTTTTTCTACGCCGCAGTTTCTCTAAGACCATTTTTGCAAAAATCAAATAGTCTTGCAATTTATGTATACTGTGTTTTTCACTTGTAGGCATTTGTATTTTTTAGTTTCTTTTGGTATTCTGTCAGAGATATATTCTATAATATATAATTTACTCACCCATTATGTAAGCCCCCATTTGTAAAGGAGGTTCTATTATGTCCTTTTTTCGTTCCCTACATGTACAGGTTCTTGTATCTATTGTAATCGGTATTGCCCTAGGACATTTTTCCCCCGAATGGGGCGAAGCCATGAAGCCCTTAGGCGACGGTTTCATTAAACTGATTAAAATGATCATTGCTCCCATCATTTTCTGTACCATCGTCACCGGCATCGCCGGCATGGACGACATGAAAAAAGTAGGCCGCGTAGGCGCCAAAGCGCTGCTTTACTTTGAAGTAGTTACCGTTTTCGCTTTGATTCTCGGCCTCTTCGCCGTCAACTGGATGGCTCCCGGCCAAGGCATGAACGTCGACGTAGCCTCGCTGGACGCCAAGGCGGTTGCCGCCTATACCACTGCAGGCGGAGCCCAATCGCACTCCACGCAGGACTTTTTCCTGAACCTCATTCCTTCCACCGTTGTCGACGCCTTTGCTAAAGGCGATATTCTGCAAGTATTGCTGGTCTCCCTGCTTTTTGGCTGGGCCCTGTCCGCCATGGGCAAAGAAACCCGTCTGTTCACGCTGATCACCGAGCTGTCTCACTGCCTCTTCCGCATTGTGGACTTGATCATGCGTCTGGCTCCAATCGGCACCTTTGGCGCTATGGCCTTCACTATCGGCAAGTACGGCATTGCGTCCTTGCTCCCCCTGGGCGAACTGCTGCTGTGCTTTTTTGCCACCTGTACTCTTTTTATTATCTTTGTCTTCGGACCTATCGCCTACTGGGCCGGCATCAACCTCTTCTCCTTCCTTTCCTATATTAAGGAAGAGCTGCTCATCGTTTTCGGCACGGCTTCCTCGGAAAGCGTGCTGCCGAAGATCATGGAAAAACTGGAAACCATGGGCTGCGGCAAATCCATTGTCGGCTTGGTTATTCCCACAGGGTACTCCTTTAACCTGGACGGCACCTCCATCTACCTCACCATGTCCGCCATTTTTGTCGCCCAGGCTACCAACAGCGACTTGTCTTTAGCCCAGCAGCTGACTATTCTGGCTGTATTGCTGCTGACCTCCAAGGGCGCTTCCGGCGTCACTGGCAGCGGTTTCATCGTTCTGGCGGCTACCTTGTCGGTTATCCCGGGCATCCCCGTCGCCGGCTTGGCCCTCATTTTCGGCATTGACCGTTTCATGTCGCAAGGCCGCGCCATTACCAACCTCATCGGCAACGGTATCGCAACCGTCGTCATTGCCAAGTGGGAAAATGAATTTGATTCCAGCAAGCTGGAAGAGCTGCGCCAACGGCGTGCACATCCGGAACTGATCGACGAGCAGCAGCCCTGCAAGTCGTAAGGTAAAAATCAAAAAAACGAAACGCTCCCCAGGGCCGCGGCCCTGGGGAGCGTTTCATTTATACGGCGTCGGCAACCGGCAGCGCCGCTTCCGTCACTTGATAGCTTTTTGTATTCTGGGTTTCCCAAACGATGCTTTTCGCTTTGGCAAAGCCATTGAAGGTCGTCGCAGAGGCTGATGTGTATGCGCCGCAGTCCGGCACAAGAATCAGATCGCCTTCCTCCAATGCGGGCGCGTTATGGCCTCGATAAAGAATATCCAGCGAATCGCAGCTAGGCCCGGCAAAGGTCACCGGATGCTGCTCGCCGCCTTTAAAATAAACAAACTCGTAATTCCAGTGGTCAAAGAAAATACCGGAGAAGGTTCCGTATACGCCTTCATCCAGGAAGTACCACACTTGCTCATCCCGATTTTTAACGCCGATCACCTGGGTAATCAGCTGTACCGCCGTACCGCAGAGAAAACGCCCCGGTTCCGACCAAAGCTCTGTATCGGGAAACAGTTCGTCAAGATACTTCTGAATGGTTTCCGTCATTTCATCGAGATTGATGTCCTGACCGGTAATGGGAATGGGGAAGCCGCCCCCAATATCCAGCGTAGTTAAGTGCATGCCTTCTTCCGCCGCCAGATCAAAAAGATCCCGGCATTGCTTGAGAGCGCGCACATAGGCATCCGCCGTAGCAGACTGACTGCCTACATGGAAGCAAAGGCCTTTCACGCACAAGCCCTTGTCTCGGGCCCGGCGCAAAAGCTCCAAGGCCTCACCCACAGAGGCGCCAAATTTTTTGTTCAAATCCACCAGTGCTTCCGGGTTCTCCACCCGTACCCGCAGCAGCACTTCGCCGCCGGGAATGATAGCAGCCATCTTGTCCGCCTCGCTAGCACTGTCGTAAGTAAATCTATGAATACCCAGGCGTTTCGCCGTTTCCAAACCTTCTGCCGTCTTTACGGGATTGGCATATACAATCCTCGCAGCAGCAATGCCCATCGCTGTGAGCGCTTCCATCTCGCCTGCCGAGGCGACATCGAAACAAGATCCCAGATCGGCCAACGTCCGGACAATATGTTCGTCAGGATTGGCTTTCATTGCATAGTGCACCTTAACCCGAGGCAGCTTTCGCTTCAAGTATTGGTAATTTTCCGTTACCCTCTTGGTAGACACCACCAATAACGGGGTGCCATGCTCCTTAGCCAAGGCTTTAGCTTCTTCTTCTGTCAGTCGGATTTGCGCGTTCATATCCCTCTCCCTTCTTTGTGACGGTCTTTTGGCCTAAGGGCCGGTTTCCCTGCCGCCACCGTTGTTCTAGGACCAAGATGATTGTATCACGCACGCTGCAAAGTGCAAGTAATTTTTACCTGTCAAAAAATATTTTTTTACTGCAGACTCAGAGGAACAATTCTCCTGAGCCCCGAGAAAAAGAAGGGGCTGTGCGGAAACAAAGTTTCACCACAGCCCTTTTCGCTATTTGGCTAGGGTATTTACTTCTTTCAACGAAGTAATTTGTTCCGCCAGCCTAGCTTTTTCACTATTAGTACCAGCTTGCTCCGAGTCTTCTTTTTGAATAATGATTTGCTGCGCTTCTTCTTGCGGAGCCGCCAAAACCGGTCC
>CAZKCR010000113.1:0-6075 GCA_964551055.1 uncultured Anaeromusa sp.
CATATGCATCCCTCCTTTGCAGTATCATTCGCGATTTCACCTAGACTTTCCTGCCTCTTATAGAAGAGCACGTCACATAGAGTAATAGAGAAAACCCAGAGAAAGGCCAGAGACTACGGAGATTGAACAAGAGTCCGACGGCGCTGGATGCGCCTGACGGCACGTGAAGTGCCTAATGCCGGCAATGCCACGGATGGCATAATTGCCGGTCTCCGCTGAAAATCCAAGGATGACATTGCAACCGACTTCTCCTGAGATTGGGAGGGTTCAACTGAGAGTTACGGAATATTAAACCCTTTTCGCGTCTTTCGTGTATTTCGCGGTTCGTTAGCAACGTCTCCCGAATTTATTATCCAACCGCGAAAATCGCGAAAAGCACGAAATTTGATTTGTACTTCTCTCAAAACTTATAATTTACGGTATAGAAAAAAGCGGGGAACCTTTCTATACAAGGTTCTCCCGCCTCTTGAAAGTCCGTTACTTTTTCAGAACCGGCACCGTATTAGCGCCGTGTTCCATCACAGTAACCGTAAAGTCGTCGCGGCCGATTTTTTCCTTTGCAATGGCCATAGCTTCTTCCACGCTTGTCGCTGGGATGATACCGCCAGCATTATTCATGAAGTCCACATTGTTAGGATGCGTCACGATAATCAACGAAACCTGTTTGGCAATATTAGCCAGTTTAAACGCTACATAACCAGGAATGGTAAAGGCCTCACGCAATGCCAGCTCAAATTCATGAAGATCTTTGTACTTGAACCAGCCGCTGAATTCCGGAGGTTCCATGATATCCTGACACTCCAGGAAGCAAATAATAACGCCGCCCGGTTTTACCGCCATAAATGCGTTATCGATGGTTTTAGAGCCTTGATAAAGATTGATGTCTTTCGGATAGCCGCCGGCGGAAGCCAACACCAAGTCCGCTTTAGCCTCAATCGGAATCCCAAAAATACCTTCTACCGTCTTCGTCCCTTCACGCCAAGCGCTGCGCCAGTTACCCGCTACAAAACGGGCAAACTTTCCTTCCGGCGTAAACACGGCATTGAGCAAGAAGGCAGGCTTCAAGAATTCCGCATGCTCTTCCATATCCATGTGCATGGGATTTCCTTCTAGTTTGCCGGACACGCAGTCCGGACTAATTCCCTTACCAACTACTTCATTCAGCGCGATACAGTGGTTGCTCTGAATGGCTTCCCAACTGCTGACGCCCGGCATGACCGACTTGCGTCCGCCGCCAAAGCCCGCCATCAAATGGTACACAATGCCGCCGGTCAAAATCACCTTGTCAGCCGCCGCAACCAGTTTATTCATATAGGCTTTAACGCCTCGGCTCGTCGTCCCCATGTAAGTAAGCTTCTCCGCATCGCTCGCCTCATGCTGATGAATGCGAACGCGCCGGCAAACTTCCTCGCCGCAAACACTGCGGTCTTCTTCCGGCGTATGCGGCCGATGGCTGCCCAGAGCAATCACGATATCAATATCTGTATCCGGCACGCCAGCCTCGTTCAGTTCATTCAACAAGGTCGGCAGGAACTGATCAAATTTCGTCCAAGCACGAGTGACATCGCTGACAATAACCGCCACTTTGTCGCCAGCTTTGACTACTTCTTGCAGCGGCGGCGAATCAATCGGATTGCGCAGCGCTTCCTGTACCGCAGCATTGACATCTGTAATCGCCGGAGCGGCTTTACCTTCAATTACATGCAGGACCTGCTGCGCCGGCACCTGAACCTGCACTTCTTGATTCCCTAGACCAAATGTAAATGTTTTTTCCATGCTACTAAGAGCCTCCTTTAAATTTCCAGCCGCACCAAGCAGGGTCCCTGCCGGATAAGCGCCGGAAAAGCCGGAAGCATAGCACGCTCCGGCTCCTCCTGACTACTTTTATTCATATGAAATGAATGCAGCAGTTCTGGTTTTATTTTGATTGTTTTTCGTATTCGCCGCTATTCCGGACATTTCCTGCAAAAAATTATACTGCTTGCTTTTCCGCAATGTTTTGAATGCTTTGGTCCGGCTTGACTAGCGCCCAAGCGCCGACGCCAATTAATGCCGACAATGAAGTGAAGACAATAGCCGACTGCCAACCATAGGTTGTGGCAATCCAAGCCGTAACAATCGGCGCCAGAACGCCGCCGACATTACCCCAGAAATTCATCCAACCGGCAACCGAGCCGGCATAAGCGCCGCCAATATCATGACAAGCAGCCCAGGAAGCGTTAAAAGTAAAGCCCAAAGAACCCAAGGACACAGTCAGCCACAACACATTCATCCACGGATCGCCAGCAGTAGCCGCCAGGTACAAAGTTACACAGCAAACAAGCAAGCCGGCCATGCCAAAAATAGTTCTAGCCTTATTTTTGGAAACCCCTGCCGCAACCATGCGATCGCTAAGATAGCCCGCCAAAAAGGTCAGCCCGCAAAGCATAGCCCACGGCAACGCAGCCGCCCAACCCATTTTTTGCAGGGAAAACTTCTGTGCTTCCATCAAATAAAGCGGCAACCAAGCTAAAAATACAAACATTATGTAGTCCGTAATGAAATATTGGATGCCAATAGCCCAAAATTGGCGTGAACGCATAAAAGAACTCCACGGTGCCATTTTCTTACCGCCAGCCACGGCGTCTTCTTCAATATAGGCTCTTTCCGCCTCGTTAACCAACGGGCTTTGGCGTGGCGTTTCCTTCACATAGCGATACCAGAGGAGCGCTACAACAACGCCGACAACGCCAAAAATAACAAACACGGACCGCCAGCCCAAAGCCAGCATCAACGCTACCGTAATGGCTGGCCCGAACACAGGACCGATAAAAGAACCGCTCAAGAGAAAGGAAGAAGCCCGCGCCTTTTCCCCGGAAGGAAACCACCGTCCAATAAAATTGTTAAACGCAGGATACACAGGCCCTTCCCCCATGCCAAACAGACAGCGAACCGCCGCCAAGCCAGGGAAAGAAGACGGTACTGCCGTCAAAACAGTAAAGACAGACCACCACAGCACAGAGCCCGATACAATCCGGCGATGTCCAAAGTATTCCGCCATCATGCCCCCCGGGATCTGCATCAGCGCATAACCAGCGAAAAAGGCCGTCTGCAACCAACCGATCTCCATTTTCCCATAACCAAACTCCTTCATAATTTCCGGAGTGGCCACAGAAAAGTTAACTCGGTCCATATAGGACACAAAGCTTACCATAAACATCAGCCATGCAAACCACCAGCGAGTTTTTGTCATTACCCCACTTCCTTTTCTTTGCTTTTTGTATACAATAATTATTGCAATTTTATTCCAACCATTCCGTTTTGTCAATTCATTTTTACAACTTTACACTAATTTACAATACTTGGTTTTCCAAAAAAGACAAATGAAAACAGCAGCCTCAGCTTTCTTTGCTGAAACTGCTGTTTCCGTTGAAGGAGCCCTTGTAATCAAGCTAACTTAGTAAACATAATTTGATTTCCTGTACGGCTCATGCGCAAATGATCGCCCTCGGCAATGTCTCCTGCTACAATGCGCCGGCTCAAAGCCGTTTCCACACTGCGACTGATTTGTCTTTTCAAGGGTCTAGCGCCAAATTGCGGATCAAAACCTTCTTCCGCCAACCAAGCCAACACGTCTTCATCCCATTCCAGGTGTAGCTGCAGCTGGCTTTCCAGGCGAGCCGCCAACCGCCGCAGCAAGATAGCAGCAATTTGCCGTACCTGCGCCGCCGCTAGCGCGTGGAAGACTACTACGTCGTCAATACGATTGAGAAACTCCGGTCGGAAGTAACCTTTCAACAGCTGCAGCACCTCATCGCGCGCTTTTTCGCCGTGCTGCAGAATATCAGCCGAGCCTAGATTAGAGGTCATAATGATGATGGTATTCTTGAAATCCACTGTCCGTCCCTTGCTGTCCGTGAGACGCCCATCATCCAGAATTTGCAACAATACGTTAAATACATCAGGATGCGCTTTTTCTACTTCGTCCAGCAAAAGCACGCTATACGGTTTGCGGCGAACTGCTTCGGTCAGTTGACCGCCTTCTTCATGACCCACATAACCAGGAGGGGCTCCGATCAATCTGGCTACCGCATGTTTCTCCATATACTCAGACATATCGAGACGAATCATGCTGCGCTCATCATCAAAAAGCACTTCCGCCAGCGTTCTCGCCAACTCTGTCTTACCCACTCCTGTAGGCCCCAAAAACAGGAAGGAACCGACAGGCCTGCTTGGATCTTTAATACCCGCCCGCGCACGCAAGATGGCCTCGCTTACCGCATCGACCGCCTCATTTTGTCCAACAACGCGCTGGTGCAAAATATCTTCTAAATGAGCCAACTTCTCCCTCTCGCCCGCCAGCATACGGTTTACCGGAATCCCGGTCCACCGGCTGACTACCTTGGCAATGTCCTCTTCACCGACTTCTTCCTTCAAGAGGCGTCCTTCCGCCGCTTCTCCGCGTTCCTTGGCCGCCATCTGCTTTTCCAGCTCCGGCAATCGACCATATTTTAGCTCTGCCAAGCGGTTCAGATCATAAGCGCGTTCGGCTTCCTCCATCTGCGCCCGCAAGGATTCCATTTCCTTTTTCAAATTGCGCTGAGCAAAAATTTCTTTTTTCTCCGCATCCCAACGCTGCCGCAATGCCGTTTCCTGTTCGCGCAGACGAGTCACTTCAAGGCGCAATTGCTGCAGCTTCTCAGCAACAGACGGCGTCTCTTCTTTAGCTAACGCCTTCTCTTCAATTTCCAGTTGCATTAACCGCCGCATGATTTCATCCAGCTCACTGGGCATGGAATCTATTTCTGTACGCAGTTTAGCCGCCGCTTCGTCCATCAAGTCGATAGCCTTGTCCGGCAAAAAGCGGTCGCTAATATACCGATCCGATAAGGTCGCTGCCGCCACTAAAGCCGCATCAGTAATTCGCACGCCATGATGCACCTCGTAGCGGTCCTTCAGGCCTCGCAAAATGGAAACAGTATCTTCCACCGACGGCGGCGCCACGAGCACAGGCTGAAAACGCCGCTCCAGCGCGGCATCTTTTTCGATATGCTTACGGTATTCACCCAAGGTGGTAGCGCCAATACAGCGCAGCTCGCCGCGCGCCAAAAGAGGCTTCAACAAGTTGCCCGCGTCCATGGCCCCTTCCGCCGCGCCGGCGCCAACCACAGTATGCAGCTCGTCGATAAAAAGCAGCATAGCTCCTTCAGACTCGGCCACTGTTTTCAAGACATTTTTGAGGCGTTCTTCAAACTCGCCGCGGAATTTAGCTCCTGCTAAAAGAGCTCCCAAATCCAGAGAGTAAAGAGTCTTCTCTTTCAAGGACTCCGGCACGTCGCCGGCTACAATACGTCGCGCCAACCCTTCCACAATGGCTGTCTTCCCGACGCCTGGCTCGCCAATAAGAACCGGGTTATTTTTGCTGCGCCGACTGAGGATTTCAATAGTACGGCGTATTTCCTCGTCCCGGCCGATTACAGGATCCAACTTGCCCTCTTTAGCAGCCGCCGTCAAATCCCGCCCATAACGAGCCAGCATTTCCTGCGCCTCATCGGCAGCCGACTCTTGCGGCCAACTTTGACGCAGCTTTGTCCTACTCAGACCATGCTTGCGGAACCACGCTATCACATCCTGCTCGCCGTCTTCCGCTAAGGCCAGCAACAAATGCAGCGGCGCTACCAGCTGCTTTTCCTCTTTAGCCAGCCGCTCCGCTACCGCCATAATGCGGACAAAAGCCGTACTAGGCCGCAATTGCCCTTCTTGGCCCCGCACCTGGGGCTGAGAATTCAACAACGTTTCTGCTTCCTGCAAAAGTCGAGTGCGCTCAACGCCTAAGACGGCCCAAAAGCGCTGCCAGCGAGCCTCGCTTTCCCGCAAAAGCGCTACCAGCAAATGCTTGCCGGTCAATTCCTGGTGATACTGTACAGCGGCAATCTGCTGCGCCGTTTGTATAACTTCCAACGCTTGCGGTTGATATTGTTCTTGATTCATAGAAAATCCCTCCTCTGGGTATCTTTTAATCTTATTGTAGCAAAGGGGTTTTCACAGCACAAGAGTTTTTTCGACTTTTTGACTTTTATTTTATCAAAAGGTCAA
>CAZKCR010000114.1:0-5998 GCA_964551055.1 uncultured Anaeromusa sp.
ACGTTTGCTATGGTGAGAAAATATGTTGATTAATCAATACGATTTCGCATAAATGCTCCTGTGTTAAAAAGTTTAACACAGGAGCATTTTTATAGGTTGATCCGCTATTTTTCTTTACTCGTCACTGCTTTTTTTAGAGCTAACTTGGTCAATCGTTGGGACCTTAATCGCCAGCTCTTCTAGCGAACATAATTCCTCATATGACTTTTCTTCAAACTCGCGTTTAATTGCATCTTGCATTCTGGTTCGTTCCTTGCCAATCCATTCCACCGCATAGCGTACTAACTCTGAAAACATCCGCCACTTGCTTTCTTCCAAAACGTCCAAAACTGCCACGCCGCTGATGACCTCTTCCACTTTAATTTCCTTGCCAGGCTCATTGATTATTGCACCTACATACGCCCGAATATACGGGTTATCATCATGAACAATGTGCTTGTCCCTCAGATCTTGAAAGAAATTAAAAGTCGTCAGAAAATCACGTCGAGTTGCGTATACGATTTGAGGCCAGAGCCTCCTTCTAGCGTCATTGTGCTTGAAACACTTGTAATACACAGTTATCGCATGATGCCATAACCCTTTACGAACTTCATTACTCAAAGACTTGCTATTTAATGCTTCCAACAATTGCAACGCTGTCTGCAAATCATATTGGTGCAACACAATTTCACGCAAGGTTTTGACTTTAGGCCCTCCTAGTTGAACAAAGCGCCCTCTTTCACCAAGCTCAGACTTAGCCCCGCCAGTATTATTTTCCAATTTATCCACCTACTCACACGCACGCTAGATTCAATAGCTGGCAAACAATTGCACGCCGTAAATAGTACCATCCGCCTTAGTATACAGGCCCACGCCTGCATGCGTATACCCCTTGCTGAGAATATTAGCCCGATGTCCAGAACTATTCATCCATGCTTCTTCCATATCCTCAAGAGAATAGTTATAAGCAATATTTTCACCAGCCGAGCGATAGGCAATTCGGTTCGCACTCATGCGATCAAATGGAGACTGCCCTCGTAAGTTGGTATGGTTGAAATAGTTTTGTTGCGCCATATCAGCCGCGTGGTTGCGAGCAACTTGCGTTAATTTAGCATCGGCTGTAAGTGGGCCTAAGCCGTTCTGTGCCCGATCACGATTCAATAATTGGATGGCCTGCATTTCTTGCGACGTAATGGAAGCATTGTTTCCGGCGCTTTGCTGTTTATTGCCGCCCGCGCCCCACTCTATAGAAACTGTATCATCCTCATCAATAGCCATCTTGTAAAAATGCGCAGATTTTCGATTTGGGCCGTCTGGACAGATGTTGCCGTCATAATACTGAAATGAATTACTGATAACCGTACGGGTGATATATGGCGCATCATCGCCCCCACATAGTTCTGCATTGCCTGCTTTCGCGTACATATACATATGCGAAGTTTTAACCGCCTTGCTGAAAGTAAAGTTTTTCGTCGCCCCCACCGGTACATTATACCAACCACTGCACAGCCATTTCTTGGCAGCACTATCATAATACACAACGGCGCAATTCATAAGTCGATCTTGGTTATTCGTGACTTCCAGCTTAAAAGCCAACGCCTGCTGCGGAGCAACCACAAAGACTCCCAAGAGAAGCAGCAACCCAACCACCACTTTAAAAATGCCTAGATATTTTTTCATCTCACATATCTCCTTCAATCTGTAAATACATAAGAACAAAGCCTTGTAAAAATCAGCTACACAGGAACCTTTATATAGGTATTATTGTAGCCCATCACACTTAAACGGCTGATTCTTTCATCGTCTTCCAGCGGTCCGACCGCCGGTCGGCCGCTGTCGTCACGCAGGCGAATTTTTATATAGCCTTCATGCAGCAACGCCATACTATCAATCGTTTTTTGCGGATTCTTTTCCTTCTCCACAATATTCATAAGCTCTCGATGAACCAATTGCTTAGTGTCCGCTACTACCTGCGGAGAAACTTGCTTAGCCGCAAAAAATTCCCCCATCATATCCACATATCCAGCAGCTTCTTCTGGGGTGGCATAAATCGAATTACCGATTACAAAGGCTGGCTGCACTTCATGGATAAACACACCATGATACTGACCATTAGATCGTTTGCCAATGTATTTAGCCGTTAAGACACTCAGGAATAACAATACTACCTGCGCCGCGATATTATGACTCCACACGCCTATGTTTCCCAGCCAATACCCCAGTGAGTAAATAAAAAGAATCGCCAAAATTTCAGTTCCTGCACTAATGGCAATGGAAAAAAGCTTACGTGACGTAGTCTGCATATACGTCATCAATATGTAACTCAAAGAGCTTAACACCAGCCCCAATGCGTAAATTCGCAATGCCGGTATTCCCATTTCCAAAACCGCTGCATCATGCACGCCGAAAAAAACCAACAAGTTGCCTGGAAACAGCTCAATAAGCACAATGCTGGTTACTACAAATCCCATAACCATTTTAGTAATGCGCATCGCCACTTGATGCATAGACCACCAATCTCTTTCGCCAAAAAGAGCGCCAACAACAGGAACCATCGTGCTCGTTGCCGCATAGCGGAAAGAAGAAATGAAAATCGAGATAGAAGAGCAAACCGTATTTACAATAATTCCACTTTTACCTGCAATGTCCAAAATAACGACATTCGTACAAAAAGTGGTAACCGCCCCTAGGCCTTGGCCCAACGCGGAAGGAAGTCCGGTGACAACAATATTGCCCAACCGCTCAAAATCCCGTACTGCCAACGGAACAAAAGAAAGGGTTCTTTTCTTTCGAGAAAACAGGTACGAGGTTAAAAGCAAAAAACCAGCCACAAAGCCAGTTATCGTCCCATAGGCGGCCCCTTCAATCCCCAACTTCAAGGGACCAAGATATACCACCTTACTAATAAAGCTTACCACATTCACCAGAACCATGATCCCAGCAGCAAGCTTAGGCAAAGCATCTACCTTAACAAAATACGTCATACTAGTAATGCTGATCATAATCGGCGCTGCAAGAAACATAATTCCGATATAACGCGCCACCAAGGGCCTCATATCACCATCACCGCCGCTTAACGTCAGAGCAATCAATTCTCTTGTGCCAAGACCGGCCAGCATAATCACAATGCTTACCGCAACAATGGTAACCATGCTCAACGAAAACAGCTTGTTGGCTTCTTCTTTGTTGCCCGCGCCCTTGGCAGCCGAAACCAAAACTTCACCGCCGATTCCCAGCAGCATATACACCATGTTAAAAGCCATCGTCAGCGGCAAGGCCAAATTAACCGCTCCCATAGCGACAGGCCCTAACATTTGCCCCACAATAGCAATGTCCAGAAACATACTCGCCGTGATAGACAACGTGGACAGTAGTCCGGGAAAATAAAAGGCGTTAACCCTGGAATTCATTAACCGCCCTTTATAGTCATACATAGACGCCCCTCCGTTTGTAATAGGCATTCGTTTTCAACCGCCCCATATTTCCCACATAATTGAGCGCTTGCTCAGAAGCATCTTTTAATTATTCTAGACAAACCTGGCGAAACCTTCGCCTTTACCAAGAAGATTTTAATGCTCCTAGGCTGTCTTACAGTGAAACCTCTCTTCCCCTACAATAGGCGCTATAAAAAAGCCCGTTAGTGATTAACACATAAACGGGCGGGAATGACAACAACAAATTAAATTCATTTTTCAGTTCGTTTTTGTTGCAGCTCTTTGCGAGATGGCGCGATACAACCCTTCCATTGCTCCTGATGCTTTTTTAATGCTTTAAAATCTTCTTGGTACACCTCTTCTTGCAAAAATCCGGCTTGCAAGTACGAGACCAAGGATACTTCTGTTAAAAATACAGGCGCAATTTTGTAGTTGATCCATTGTGCTTGTTTAAAACTTTGAACAATGCCGGCGTTCTTCAGTTTTGCCAAGTGCCGCGAGACATTGGTTTGGCTCATTTGTAAAACATATTCAAGTTCACATACGCAGAGTTGTTCGTGCAGTAAAAGATGCACTATCCTCAGCCGGCTTTCATCAGCTAAAGCCTTCATTATTTCAATCATGTTTCTCTCCTTGGCGTTCCTATCTTATACAATTCTATTTACATGATATTCTGTTCCGATCTTTTTTTCAATCTTTCTTCCAAGCTCTTAGGGACAAACAATAAGATTTCTTGCCCATAGGCAGTCTCCGCAAGAAGGTTCATTCCCCCAGCAATCTCCTTGGTTATCTAGCAAATAGACACATCCATCCGCTTGAAGGCAGTCTACACAGGAAGGAAAAAGAGAGTTTCGCACCGCCCACCGAAACCGCACATACTCTTCTTTCTGCCAAAGCTCTGCTAGCGTATTTTCACGGATATCGCCAATGTGATATGGTTTCATCCTCTTTTTGCGTCCAAGTACATAGCAATCATACTCATGCATAAAAGCATAACAAGGAGCCACTTTTCCTGCTGCAGAAATTACAAATGATTTTCCTTCAACAAAGCGACAATTTCTTTCTGTGCGCAATTCTAACGGCAGTCCTGTTTTAACCGACAATTGAGATGCTTCTGAACCGAATTCTTCCCATGTATGTTGTCGGTCATAGAGAATTTCAGCCTTCATGCTATCATGATATGGCAAGACATGTGTTACGATTAAACGGCTCGCTCCCAAGTCATCACACACACGCCGAAGTTGCGGTAAATGGAAAAAATTTCTTTTAGTCGCAACAAACTCCACACCTAAGAAAGGGGTAGCCTGGCGACGTTTTTTCTTTTCATTTTGCAGCCTCGTCAAATTATTTACCACTTCCTGATAGGAAGCTCCAGGCCTCATTGCTGCGTAACTGCCTTGATCCGAGCCATCCAACGAAACAAAAAGCCAGTCTAAACCTGCGTCCAAAAGTTCCTCACACACCGTCGGAGTTAATAACGATCCATTGCTAATCATTTCGGTTTGGTATCCTTGCTCATGAAGCACCCTAATCATATCTGAAATTTTTGGATGCAACAGCGGTTCTCCAAACCCTCCAAAATGAACACTTTGGATATCCGGGAATGCCTTAAGTTGCGTTACGACACTTAAAAAGTCATGCCAAGATAAGGATGTTTCTTCATCACTCCAAGAATGACGAATACAGGTAATACAATTAAAGTTACAACAAGTTGTCACTTCAATATAAATTTTCTTAACATCCGCCCGTAGCGGTAAAAGAATTGTTTCCTCTCCCGTATCTAGCCGAATATGCTCTTTTTCACGCATGTCAGAAGCCCTCCTCAAGCTAGTCTAGAACAGCCTTCACTACAGCCGCTAACAAGAATCTAGCCTTGGTGAACAAAAATCATTTCTTCAGGAATGAGTCCTCATTTACTAATTACTTTTTACAATCCAAGACCGTCAAAAAACACTTTCAAGTTATCTGGCAATACATAGGGTTCTTTCGGTTGGACCGCAGTCGCCTCGCCTCCAAACACTTGCTTAAGAATAGAGGCTATAATCATGGCTTTGGGCGGCTCGGTATATTCGTTTCCTTCATAAACCCAAGAACGACAATCCACATTGTCACCGCAAAGATCGCCGCAATCTTGGCAAGTGCTTTCGGTAACTTCCAAAACAATGTCTTGGCCATTAACGCGAATGGTGGGAGAGCTTACAAATTCATACTGTATGGCCAGTTCCCTGGTTGCCATGTGAATCCGGTTTACCTTTATCACATACCCTGCAGAAGACAACACCTTAGCCACTTCCTCAAGAGCTTCTGTTAGATTTTGCTCCGCGCCTTGGCAGCGTTGGCACACGCTAAGATCCAGGTAGAGAAAATCGATATTTACCTGCTTGCTTTCTTGCGCTGGCGAACAGCAATCGCCGCCGCTGCAGCAAGAACGAGTCTGACGCTCACTCATAGAAAATTCCTCCTGTCGAATTATTTTTTCTGGTCTTCTTGCTGGCTGAGGTGCTGTTGTACTCTTTGATATTGCTTATGCCCGCCGGACAGATTATACACCTGTTCAAAGCCTCGGTTCAGCAGTATATTTTGTG
>CAZKCR010000115.1:0-3569 GCA_964551055.1 uncultured Anaeromusa sp.
TTTACCGTCTCGTTCATGCCCACCAAACCGTTATAAGTAGACACGCCGAAGATGGCGACAAGCGCCACCAGCACAATGGCAATAATGGCTCCTTTGTTCATGGTAACTCCTCCTAGGTAGTTTTTTTTAATATTTTACATGGTTTTTAAAACCATGTAATTATTTTCGCCGATTTTTCTTCTTTTGTCAAGAATACTTCGCCAAGGAACGCTTTACACCTGCTCATTGGGCCGATATTCCCTGCGAAAAAAATCATACACCGCCTGCGCCGCCGTACGATCCATACCGTCAACTCCGACTAATTCCTCCAAACTCGCCTTGCGCAGAGCTTCCAACGTACCGAAAGCCGACCATAAAGCTTTGCGTCGTTTCGGGCCGATGCCGGAAACATGATCCAAAACAGAAACCAAATTGCGCTTCCCCCGCAGCTTGCGATGATACGAAACCGCAAAGCGATGCGCCTCGTCGCGCAAGCGCTGCAGTAGGTACAACGATTCTGAGCGTTCCGGCAAAATCAGCGGTTCCTTGTCTTCTTCCCGAAATACCCATTCAAACTGCTTTGCCAAAGAAATAACAGGCATCTCCAGACCTACGCCGCGAATGACCTCCAGCGCACTAGACAATTGCCCCTTACCACCGTCGATAACAATCAAATCCGGCAGCGGTTCCGCCGCTTCGCCATACCGGCGAAGCAACACTTCTTGCATAGACAAGAAATCATCTGGTTTGCCTTCTACCGTTCTCAGTTTAAAACGGCGGTAATCTTCCTTCTTCGGCTGGCCGTCTTCAAAAACAACCATAGAAGCCACTGTCTCTGCGCCTTGAATATGGGAGATGTCAAAACATTCCATGCGCTGCGGCGGCTGCGACATTTGCAAAAACTGCTGCAACTGTTCTACCGCTCCAGTCGTCCGCTCCATTTCCCTGAGCAGCTCGCCTTCTTTGAGCGCCAACACCGCTCGGGCATTTTCATCGGCCATCAAGAGCAGCGCATGCTTGCTGCCTCTTTTCGGTACATGCAGTTCCACCTTGCTTTGACGTATTTCCGTCAACCAGCGTTCCAGCACATCTTGAGAAGAAAGCGCCAACGGCAGTAACACCTCTGGCGGTACAAAAGCCACCCTTGCATAGTACTGCTCCAAAAAGGCCTCCAAGGCGGCTTCCTGTTCCTCATCCGCTGCGCCCTGCAAAAAGAAATGCTCCCGTCCAATCAGCTTGCCGCCCCGCACCTGTAGCACCTGCACGCAGACTCCGGCGTGCGAGCGAGCCAGCCCCAAAACATCTTGATCGCCGCCGGCGGTAACGATGTTCTGCTGTTCCGTCAATTTTTCTACCGCCGCCAGTTGGTCTCGCAATCGCGCCGCTGCTTCAAAACGCAGTTCTTCCGCCGCCTGGAGCATACTCTTTTTCAACTGTCGCAACAGTTTATCGCCACGGCCCTCTAACAGCATCATCACGGCATCTACCATGCGCCGATATTCTTCCTTGTCTACCCGACCACTGCACGGCGCCATGCAGCGTTTGATATGATACTCCAAACAAGGACGGCCCGCTTCCATCGTCCGGCAATTGCGCAACAGAAAGAGCGAACGAACCAGACGAAGCATTTCATGAACAGCGCCGGCATCCGCATAGGGTCCGAAGTAACGAGCACCGTCCTTAACCAGCCTTCGGGTAATATGCACGCGCGGATAATCGTCCCCTAAAGTTACCTTAATGTAAGGATATGTCTTGTCGTCTTTTAGACTGATATTATAACGCGGCCTGTGCTTCTTAATTAGATTGCACTCTAAAATGAGCGCTTCCACTTCGTTAGCCGTCAAAATGTATTCCAGCGACTCAATTTTCGCCACCAAAGCCATCGTCTTCACCGAATGATTTCGGTTGCTTTGAAAATAAGAGCGCACACGATTCTTTAAACTGACCGCTTTGCCTACATATAAAATTCTCTCTTGCGCGTCTCTCATAATATACACTCCAGGCGAACCCGGCAAATGCGTCAATTGTTCCTGCAACACTTCATTCATAATTATGCACCTTTCCCGCCGCATACCATCAAAAAGACAATGGTAAGTTTTATCCAGAAAACAGCTAACACTTTTTACAAATTTCGCAATATTCAGCTTGCATTTTTGTGTACCCTGTATACTTACTCGCAGTCGTTGTGAAAAAATACACAATAGAATATAATATACCCAAGGTCATTTTAAAACATGGGAGGTCTATTCGGATGTTTAACAGAGTTCTTATCGCCAATCGCGGCGAAATCGCCATTCGTGTTATTCGCGCCTGTCAAGAATTAGGGATTGAAACGGTGGCAGTCTATTCCGACGTCGACGCTCATTCTCTCCATGTACAGCTGGCGGACTACGCCTACAACATCGGTCCTGCTGACGCCTCGCTCAGCTACTACAATGCCGAAGCCATCATTTCCGCCGCTAAAATGGCCAAAGCAGACGCCATCCATCCCGGTTACGGATTCCTCTCCGAAAATGCCGATTTCGCGCAAATGGTAATTGACGCCGGCATGATTTTTGTCGGCCCCCATCCGGAAACCATCCGCAAAGTCGGCAATAAAGACGCCGCTCGTTTGGCAATGAAACAAGCCGGCCTGCCGATGACCGTAGGCAGCGAAATCGTCCGTGAAGCGGAAGATGCCTACGCCCAAGCCGAAGCCATTGGCTATCCGGTTATTTTAAAGCCCGTAGCAGGCGGCGGCGGTAAATCCATGTTCGTTGCTCATAATAAGGAAGAAATGACTTCCGCTCTCAATAAAGTCGATTTGAAATCCAGAGATTTTTACTTAGAAAACTATATCGATCAAGCCCGCCACATCGAAGTGCAGATCATGGCTGATAACTACGGCAATATCCTTCATCTTGGCGAACGCGAATGCTCCTTGCAGCGCCGCAACCAAAAGATTTTGGAAGAAGCGCCTTCCAGCGCCTTAACGCCGGAAATGCGCCACAAAGTCGGCCAGCTGGCCATCCGCGCCGCCAAAAGCATCTATTACACCAATGTCGGTACCGTCGAATTCCTTATGGACATCAAAACCGGCAGATTTTATTTTATGGAAATCAATCCCCGCATCCAGGTAGAGCATGCTGTCACGGAAATGATTACCGGCGTCGACCTGGTTCGCCGCCAACTACGCATCGCCGCTGGCGAACCGCTCAACAAAAAGCAAGATGAAATCATGTTCCTCGGACATGCTATCGAATGCCGCATCAACGCGGAAGATCCGGATATGCGCTTTATCCCCTGTCCGGGGCATATTGATTTCTACCACCAGCCAGGCGGCCCCCGCGTGCGCGTAGACAGCGGCGTAGCTGCCGGAGTCACCGTACAGCCGTACTACGACTCCATGATTGCCAAAGTAGTCGCCCATGGACGCACCCGCGGCGACGCCATCCGCATCATGCGCCGCGCCTTGGCGGAGTTCCGCATCGGCGGCATCAAAACCACCATCCCCTTCCATCAGAAGGTTCTCAACAACCCGCATTTCTGCAGCGGCGACTTTGATACCCAGTTCATCTACAAACGCATGACTCCCTGCTGAAGCTAGGGAG
>CAZKCR010000115.1:3669-5976 GCA_964551055.1 uncultured Anaeromusa sp.
CCTTCCTTACCCTTGCAGTCGTGCGGCCTCTTCGAGTAATGGCTTCAGATAGCGCCCAGTATGAGACGCCTCAACGCGACAGATCTCCTCCGGTGTGCCTGTCGCCACGATGGTCCCGCCGCGATGGCCGCCCTCAGGCCCCAAGTCGATCAAGTAATCCGCTGTTTTAATGACGTCCAGATTATGCTCGATCACCACTACGCTGTCGCCGCCCTCTACTAAACGCTGTAGCACCTCCATCAAACGATGAATATCCGCCGTGTGCAAGCCAGTAGTTGGTTCGTCCAAAATATAAAAGGTCTTGCCAGTACTGCGCCGTGCCAGCTCGGTAGCCAACTTGACCCGCTGCGCTTCGCCGCCGGAAAGCTGCGTTGCAGGCTGTCCCAACTTTACATACCCCAGCCCCACATCCTGCAATAATTGCAGTTTACGATGAATCCGCGGCTGATGGCGGAAAAACTCCACCGCCTCATCGACAACCATGTCTAGCACCTGGGCAATGTTCTTACCTTTATAACGAACTTCCAGCGTCTCGCGATTGTAGCGCGCCCCATGACACACCTCGCAAGGCACATAGACGTCCGGCAGAAAATGCATCTCGATCTTGATGATCCCGTCGCCCTTGCAGGCTTCACAGCGTCCGCCCTTGACGTTAAAGCTGAAGCGCCCTGGCTTGTAGCCGCGCATCTTCGCTTCCTGGGTTTGGCTAAAGACCTCGCGGATAATATCAAAAACGCCGGTATAGGTAGCAGGATTCGAGCGAGGCGTCCGCCCAATGGGAGACTGGTCAATATCAATGACCTTATCCACCAACTCCAGTCCCTTTATCGCCTTATGCGCGCCTGGGCGGTGTTTGCCGCCGTACAAGCGTTGCGCTAGCCCTTGGTACAAAATATCATTGACCAACGTGCTTTTGCCGGAACCGGATACACCGGTCACCACCGTAAACAAGCCCAAAGGGAAACGTACGGTCAGGTTTTTCAGATTGTTTTCCTTCGCTCCCTGTACCGTCAGCCACTTGTCGTTTGGTTGGCGGCGTTGCTCTGGTACGGGAATGAAAACACGACGGCTCAAATACTGCCCTGTGATCGACTCCTCGCAAGCCTTGATTTCCTCTACTGTGCCTGCGGCCACCAATTTTCCGCCGCCTTCGCCGGCGCCAGGGCCAATGTCAATAATATGATCCGCCGCATACATCGTATCTTCGTCATGCTCGACAACGATCAACGTATTCCCCTGGTCCCGCAAGCGTTTTAACGTATCCAGCAATCGGTTGTTATCGCGTTGGTGCAGGCCGATACTAGGTTCATCCAGAATGTAAAGCACGCCCACCAAGCCGGAGCCAATCTGCGTCGCTAGGCGAATGCGCTGCGCCTCGCCGCCGGAAAGAGTTCCTGCCGCCCGGTCTAGAGTCAAGTAATCCAATCCTACATTAACCAAAAAGCCCAACCGAGCGTCGATTTCCTTCAAAATCTGCCTGGCAATGGTCCGTTCTCGCTCTGTTAACTCCAGATCGCGAAAAAAATCCTGCCCTTCGCCAATGGTCAACTGCGTAACTTCATGAATGTTTTTCCCGCCTACGCGCACTGCCAGCGCTTCGTCCTTCAAGCGAGCCCCTTTGCATTTCGGGCAAGGCTTAATACTCATATATTCCTCGATTTCCTCGCGGGACCAATCAGAGGAGGTTTCCCGATAGCGCCGCTCCAGCATGGGAATAACCCCTTCATAGGCAGTATGATAGGTCTTCAACTCGCCAAACAAGTTTTCATATTCAAAGGTATAGCGTTCTTCGCCGCTGCCCTGAAGAATCAACTGCTGCAACGAAGCACTTAAGTCATCCCAGGCAACGTCTAAGGACTTGCCTTTGCTTTCTAACACGGCCGCCAGTTGGCACATAAAATACGAGCTGGTATTGCGGCTAAGAGGCGCTAAGGCGCCTTCGGCCAACGTCTTCGCACCATCTGGAACCACTAATTCCTTATCCACTTCCATGTTATAACCCAGACCAGTACAAGCCGGACAAGCGCCAAAAGGACTGTTGAAGGAAAAAAGACGCGGTGCCACTTCTGGCAGGCTAATCCCGCAATCCACGCAGGCAAAATTCTCGCTAAAAAGCATCTCCTCGCCGCCAGTCACCGCAACCGTTACAAGCCCTTCGCCCAGCTTCAAAGACGTTTCCAACGAATCCGCCAGACGGGAAGCCACTCCTTCGCGGACCACCAGACGGTCTACTACTACTTCAATAGTATGTTTTTTGTTTTTTTCTAAAGCCGGCTCACTGCCAACCTCATAAACTTCGCCGTCAAT
>CAZKCR010000116.1:0-5926 GCA_964551055.1 uncultured Anaeromusa sp.
AATGGTGCCAATGTTCACATGGGGTTTTGTTCTTTCAAACTTCTGTTTTGCCATTTGTGAATTGCCTCCTTGCTATGAATATAGTATGGCTCGCTTAAACGCCGCGCACTTTGGCGACAATCGCTTCAGCGATATTTTTCGGTACGTCTTCGTAATGGTCGAATTCCATGGAGTAGTTACCACGGCCTTGCGTACGAGAACGCAGGTCGGTGGCATAACCGAACATTTCCGCCAGCGGTACAAATGCACGAATGGACTGGGCACCCGCACGGGCTTCCATACCTTCGATGCGTCCACGACGGGAGTTCAGATCGCCGATAACGTCTCCCATGTAATCTTCCGGTACAATGACTTCTACCTTCATATAAGGCTCTAAGAGGGCCGGTTGAGCTTTCGCCGCACCAGCTTTAAAGCCCATGGAACCAGCAATTTTGAAGGCCATTTCCGAGGAGTCAACATCATGGTAAGAACCGTCGAACACGGTAACTTTAATGTCTACCATCGGATAACCGGCCACAACGCCGTTTTCCATAGCTTCCTTGATGCCGTTTTCGATCGGCTGAATGTATTCGCGAGGAACCACACCGCCGACGATTTTGTTCTCGAAGGTGAAGCCAGCACCAGGCTCTTGCGGCTCCAATTTGAGCCAGCAATGACCGTATTGGCCGCGACCGCCGGACTGACGCACAAACTTGCCTTCCGATTCGACACTCTTGCGAATGGTTTCGCGGTAAGCAACCTGCGGTTTGCCCACGCTGCAGTCGACTTTGAACTCGCGCAGCATGCGGTCAACGATGATTTCCAAGTGCAGCTCGCCCATGCCGGAAATAATGGTCTGGCCTGTTTCCGTGTCGGTGTAGGTCCGGAAAGTCGGATCTTCTTCCGCCAAACGGGATAAAGCAATACCCATTTTTTCCTGGTCGGCTTTAGTCTTGGGTTCCACCGCGACGGAGATAACCGGCTCGGGGAAAACCATCGTTTCGAGAATAATGCTTGCTTTCTCATCACAGAGAGTATCACCGGTAGTTGTATCTTTCAGACCCACCGCAGCAGCGATGTCGCCAGTGTAGGCGATTTCGATTTCTTCACGACGGTTAGCATGCATTTGCAGGATACGACCAATGCGCTCCTTTTTGCCTTTCGTCGAGTTGAAAACGTAAGAGCCGGAAGCCAACGTGCCGGAGTAAACCCGGAAGAAGGAAAGACGGCCTACAAAGGGGTCTGCCATAATTTTGAACGCCAATGCGGAGAAAGGCAGTTCATCGCTGGCAGCACGCTCATCTTCTTCACCGGTATCGGGGTCAACACCTTTGATCGCCGGAATATCCAGCGGCGAAGGCATGTAATCCACAACGCCGTCCAAGAGAGGCTGTACGCCTTTGTTTTTGTAAGAAGAACCGCAGAAAACCGGAGTCATTTTGCAAGCAATGGTCGCTTTACGAACGCCGGCTTTAATTTCTTCCTTGGTCAGCTCTTCGCCTTCCAAGTACTTCATCATCAGCTCGTCATCGCTTTCAGCCACTGCATCAAGAAGCGCCTGGCGGTATTCTTCCGCCTGCTCCTGCATGTCTTCGGGAATCTCGGTAGCTTCACTGGTTTTGCCAAGGTCGTCCGTATAAATGACGGCCTTCATGTCGATGAGATCTACGAAGCCCTTAAAGGTGTCTTCATAGCCAATCGGCAGTTGCAACGGCACCGGATGGGCGCCGAGGCGGCTTTTCATCATATCCACAACACGGAAGAAATCCGCACCGAGAATATCCATTTTGTTGACATAGGCCATACGAGGCACGCTGTACTTGTCAGCTTGCCGCCACACCGTTTCCGACTGTGGCTCAACGCCACCCTTGGCGCAGAAAACGGCTACCGAGCCGTCCAGTACGCGCAAGGAACGCTCCACTTCTACCGTGAAGTCCACGTGACCAGGTGTGTCGATGATGTTGATGCGATGTTCATTCCACTGGCAGGTAGTAGCAGCCGAGGTAATGGTAATCCCACGCTCTTGCTCCTGTACCATCCAGTCCATGGTCGCAGCGCCATCATGCACTTCGCCGATTTTGTGTACCCGCCCGGTATAGAAAAGGATGCGTTCAGTAGTAGTGGTTTTGCCGGCGTCGATATGTGCCATGATGCCGATGTTCCGTGTTTTCTCAAGAGGAAACTTACGGGCCACTGTTTTCACTCCTTATCTTGAACACAACCCTGTTTTACCAGCGATAATGTGCAAACGCTTTATTGGCTTCCGCCATTTTATGCGTATCTTCTTTTTTCTTGATCGTAGCGCCAGTGCTGTTCGCTGCATCCATCAGCTCCGCAGCCAAACGCTCCATCATGGTTTTTTCACCGCGCAGACGCGCGTAATTTACCAACCAGCGAATTCCCAAGGACAGGCGACGGTCAGGACGCACTTCCACAGGAACTTGGTAGTTCGCACCGCCAACACGGCGAGCACGTACTTCCAGAACCGGCATGGCGTTTTTCAAAGCCGCTTCGAATACTTCCAGCGGATCTTTGCCAGTTTTGGCACGCATTACTTCGAACGCATCATATACAATGCCTTCGGCAACGCCTTTTTTGCCATCCAACATAACTTTGTTGATGAACCGGGTTACAAGCTTGGAGTTGTATACCGGATCTGCCAACACGTCACGCTTCGGCACAGGACCTTTTCTCGGCATAATACCCCTCCTAAACCTTACTCATGCGAAATTTATTTTTTCGCAGCCTTCGGACGTTTCGCACCGTATTTAGAACGGCTCTGGTTGCGATTGGCCACACCGGCGGAATCAAGAGCTCCGCGCACAATATGGTAACGCACACCCGGCAAGTCCTTAACACGGCCACCACGAATCAGGACCACGCTGTGTTCCTGCAGGTTATGGCCAATGCCAGGAATGTACGCTGTTACTTCGATCGAGTTGGTCAGACGCACCCTTGCTACTTTCCGAAGAGCAGAGTTCGGTTTTTTCGGAGTTGTCGTATATACTCTCGTGCAAACACCACGCTTTTGCGGGCATTCCTTCATGGCGGGAGCAGTCGATTTTTTCACGATTTGTTCTCTGCTTTTACGAACCAATTGGTTAATTGTCGGCATTACTGTTGCACCTCCTTCCCCATCACTGGGATTTAGAATTTAAAACATTTCGCAGCAGCTTGCCGCCGCGAAAGGTTTAACAAAAAAAGAACGCCCTCTCACATATCGCGGAGAAGCGCCACAGCCGAAGCGCCAACTTCAATCCCACACGCTCGACCAAGCTCTTGCATCGTTGCCGTTTCATCCAGGGACACATTGTGCTTTTCCAGAAGAGCCAACAGCCCTTGCACTAATCGCGGCTCCGCATCAGCCGCCACAAAAACCGTGACCGCCTCGCCTCGTTCTACCGCTTTGCTTACCTGTTTGATTCCGACAACCTTGCGGCCTACCTTGAAAGCATCCGGTTTCATCCCACTCACCTCGCTTGAAAGACTTCTTTCAAAAGGCAGATTTACACTTCCTTTTCAAGGCACTACCTTATATTATCACCCGCCTTGGGGAGTGTCAATAAAAAACAGTGAAGAAAATGCCATTTTTCTCATGTTTTTCGCCTTGTTTTATTTCCACGGTTCCAGGTGTTTCTTTTTACTGTTTTTTACAGCTAATTTTCAGGCAAATAACTCCATTATACAAAACACGCACGTCTTTTTTCGACGTGCGTGTTTTGTACATAATTGAATATTTCCAGGAAAAACCAAGCGAATTTGTTTACTCTTCGCCGTGTTCCAGCAAATCAACCACTGTGTCATCCGCCATTTCGTCCGTCGGCGCCATAACAGGACGCTCACGATCGATAATGCGAATATTGCGGTAACGGCTCATACCAGTACCAGCCGGGATCAATTTGCCGATAATTACATTCTCTTTGAGACCTAGCAAGGGATCAATTTTACCCTTGATAGCCGCTTCCGTCAACACGCGGGTCGTTTCTTGGAAGGACGCAGCCGACAGGAACGAATCCGTAGCCAAGGAAGCTTTGGTAATGCCCAGCAGAATGGGACGACCCACAGCCGGTTCGCCGCCTGTCTCCACAATTAAGGAATTATCTTCTTCCAAGGTATTGACGTCAACATATTCACCCGGCAGCACTTCACTGTCGCCGGACTCTTCGATTTTGACCTTGTGCATCATTTGGCGCACCATAACTTCAATATGCTTGTCGTTAATTTCAACGCCCTGGGATTTGTACACTTTCTGCACTTCATACACCAAGTAGCGCTGCGTAGCGCCGACGCCGCAAATGCGCAAAATGTCATGAGGATTGGCGGACCCTTCGGTCAAGCGATCCCCAGGCTGCACAGACTGGCCGGTTTGCACGATAATACGCGCACCGTAAGGAATGGGGTAGATGCGCTCTTCCCCTTCGGGCGTAATGATAGTAACCTTGCGGGCGCCTTTGACGTCCTTGACATCCACCGCGCCGACCACTTCGCTCAGAATCGCCTGACGCTTAGGCTTACGCGCTTCAAACAATTCCTCAACACGCGGCAGACCTTGAGTGATATCATCACCCGCTACGCCGCCCGTATGGAACGTACGCATGGTCAACTGCGTGCCAGGCTCGCCGATGGACTGTGCCGCAATAATGCCTACCGCTTCGCCGACATCGACAATATGCCCTGTCGCGAGGTTGCGGCCATAGCAATGGATGCATACGCCATAACGAGAACGGCAAGTTAATACCGAACGAATCTTAACGGTTTTACGCACTTTGACAACTTCATCGGCCAAAGTTTCATCGATCATCGTGTTCAAAGGCACAATGACTCGACCGGTTTCCGGATCCGCAATTTCTTCGGCAGAAATACGGCCGACAATACGGTCCTTCAGCGGTTCGATCGTGCTGTTGCCTTCGGTAATCGCAGACACTTCAATGCCACGGATGTCGTTGCAGCGGACTTTGACTTCACGGACATCGCTGTCCAAAATCGTATCCACCATTGTTTCCGCAAGGATTTCGCCTTTAGGCAGCAGCTCTTCGCCTGCTGTCGTGCGTACAGCTTCCTCTGCAGGACGTCCCACCATGTCGCGAATCATCGAAGTCCGAATGGCGCTTCGGATATTAATATCTGTCTCGCCTACGGTAATCGTTACATACTCGTCTTCTTCGCCCTCATTGATGCTCCAAACGGTAACATCCAGAATGTCACTTTCATAGATAAGCTGCAGTTGCTCGTCTTCCAGCAGTGTTTCCGCTTCCACAACCACTTCGCCTGTTTTATAATCCAGCACATCCTGCGCCGTTACACGACCGCCAAGCTTTTCTTTGAGTTCAATCAAGTTCAGACGTCCCTGCTTAGCCAGACGCGCCCGTTCACGCACCAAGTTAATGCCGACTACGTCGCAGTCGTCTTCACGAACGATGACATCCTGCGCCACGTCAACCAGACGACGGGTCAAATAACCGGAGTCCGCTGTACGAAGCGCCGTATCAGCCAAGCCTTTACGAGCACCGTGAGTGGAAATAAAGTACTCCAAAACCGTAAGGCCTTCACGGAAGTTAGCCTTGATCGGCAAGTCGATGATCCGACCCGACGGATCGGCCATCAGACCGCGCATACCAGCCAACTGACGAATCTGCTGGATGTTACCACGGGCACCGGAGTTAGCCATCATGTAGACCGGATTATTGAAACGGTCTAAGTTTTCCATCATGGCTTTGGTAATATCGTCAGTTGCCGTCGTCCACAGCTTAATCACTTTTTGGTACCGCTCGTCGTCGGTAATCAGACCGCGGCGATACAGTAAGTCGATTTTATCGACCTGAGTTTCCGCTTCGGCCAAGATTTCCTTTTTCTTCGGCGGGATTATAATATCCGAAATGGCAACAGTTACGCCAGCCAAGCAGGCATAATGATAGCCCAGACGCTTGACGCTGTCCAAAATGGAAGC
>CAZKCR010000117.1:0-5897 GCA_964551055.1 uncultured Anaeromusa sp.
TTACGTCTTCCTACTGTAACTGACGTCTAAAACTCAATACTAATCACGGTATCTTCTTCCAGTTCGCCCAAAATCCGCTCGCGCAGCGAGGCCAGGTGCTTGTCTACGTCCTGGGCCGATTCAATCTGCCAGGAAGCGGCCACATTGACGGTTTTGATGCTGATGTTTTTGCGCTTTTTGATTTTCGGCGCTGGCATAGGTGGCTCGTCCTGTTTGCCATAACCGCCTTTCCCTTCTGCAGCGATTTTCGCTTTCGCTATCTCCTGTGCGATTTGTTTATCTTTATTGTCAATTTCGTTCAACAAACGAACTTTCAGGGCATCAGCTTCTACTTTTATATTTTGCAAAACCGCTACGTTATTGCACTTGTCCGCTTTTGCGCGAATCTCGTCAAAGAGCTGTAAAAACCTTGGGGTCAGCTCATTTTTAAAACTCTTGCTTCCAAGCTTTTCAAACACTCTGCTTCTGGCATCTTCAATGGCATGCAAAACAGGCTCTTCCATACTCTGGAGAACCTTTAAATAGGAATTATTAAAGCGGTCTAACAGTTCCGGCAGCTTAGGAATTTCCTTATAGGGAGCTTCTTTGTGCAAGATGCCCTTAATCACAGCAACCGCGGTTTCTACTTCTTCATCGACAATAAAGGTCTTGCTGTCATCATAGATATGCATGTTTTTTAGCGCATCTTCAAAGATTTTCTTTTGCTCTCCTGCAAAAAAGGCTTTTACAGGCTCATAGTCATCGGCGAACTCAAGGTATTCATCACGGTCTGTATGGATTTTCTTGAAAAATTCCATCGGCCCTTGCAGTTGGAGAACGGCGCGTAAAAGAGCTTTTCCGTTGGCAACTGTCTTTTTCCCTGGCAAAGCCGCAGCTTTTTGCTGAATCTCGATTTTTTCCAGATCCGTAAGCAGCGTTTGGCAATAGGTCTGAAAGGACCGCATCATAGCGTCGTCTTCATCGTTGATACTTGAGACGCCAAAGAGCTCCTTCATAACCTCCCGAACACTTTTCTTCTGACTATCATTGGCTTTTTCCCGGCGCTCGGTGAGCAGTTTTTCCACATACTCTTTCTTGGTCAGATAGCGAATAATTTCTTCTTCGCTCTTATTCATAAGAGTAACGCTGCTGCCGCTGACCGTAAGGGCGATATCGCCATTTTTAAAGAGCTTGGCCACCAGCCACTCTACATCATCTTCCACAAAGCCATAAGGCGCTTTCATAAAACGATCCAGCAGGCTCTTCATGGACGTTTTGAGGTGCGAAACCGAATTGGCAGAAATATGGCTTTGCATATCGTTTAGGGCATGCACATTCGCAGGAGTATCGCCGTCTAGATTCAATACCTGCTGCGACGAGTGTTTAAACAAGTCTCGGATGTTGGCTTCGCTCATGGCCACGTCAATATAGCTTAACTTATGATACACAGTTGAAACCAAACGCCCTAAGGCGTCATTGATTCTGGCGGCAGCATCCTTGCTGGATATTTGCGCCTTATCGCCATTTACATAGATATCCGCCTGTTTCATAGCTTCTTGCAAAAACAACTTGGCATTGGCGCTGCGTTCGCGCATTTCTACCCGCTTGGCTTCTTTAATGGTCTCAAATTTTGTCAGTGTTTTGGAAGTAGTAAGGCGCAGGTACTTTTCAATTTTTAAGGCGCTGCGCAGTTCATCAATAAAAACGGTGTCCTTAGGCAAAACCACCAGTACTTCCTGTTGCTGCCCGGACAGCATGCGCAGCGTCATTTCATCATCGCCGTACTCGGATTTAGGTGTCAGCACATGCACGCCGATAGCATGGTTTTGGTTGGCCTTATAGGGACGGTCATCAACCACCTGGTTAAAGGAAAAGTTATACCGTCCGCTAAACGCCGGATAGCGATATTTTTTATCGGTAAAAATGTCCTCAAAAATCAGCTCCGACAGCTTGCCCAGCACTTCGCCCATTTCCACGTTCTGATTTTCGATTTCCCGGTTGATTTCCTGCTCTTCGTCGGTTAAGAAAACATAGACGTCGCCATTCTTCTGCACCAAGGTCTGACGCACAAGTACCTTTAAGGCTTCTTCCACTTTCTTTTTTAGGTCGATGCGGTCTGCGTCAATATCGTCAATCATCAGACTGGTGATATTGTCAAGATTGGCAGTGATCTCTTTGACATATTTAATCATAAACAGGGTCTTTAGTACGTTTACCGCAAAGCAGTCTTCTTCCCGATCCGGATTGATATAATCGTTTTCCCCGGCCCGGATAATGACGCCTTTGTGGCTATGATCCAAGAATTGATGCAAAGCGTCGTAAAAGACATTGAACGGAATCACCGCGCCGGTTTCCTTATGCATCAGTTTCATGGCTGATTCTTTAAACAGAGCAATCATGGAGCGTTCGCCTTCGGACAAATGCTTGCCGGACGCACCATGCGTACGAATGGACGTCAAAACGCTTGCCAGCAGGTTGAACTGATAAGGCACAAAAGGATATACTGCCGCAAAATCTTGTTCATCCCCATAGAGCTTTTTATCAATGCCATCGTTAAAGACAATCAGATTTTTGATGATGGTGGCTTTTTGTTCGTATAACAGGCGAAGGGTTTGCTCAGGAGTCGGTTTTTTAGCCAAAATCCTTTTTTTAATGACTTCATCGACATTGGCCGAAGACAGCGACAAACGGGTGTCAAAACGCCCCTGAATTTTGGAGAAGTCATTGCTCCGCAGCCCCATATCTTTGGCGATGGCGTCAATATCCTGCTGACTGGTAACAACAACCCAAGCCTTGCCTTGGCAGGCGGTGCCAAGGTCTTCGGTCACTGTTTGCAGGTTCAGCATGAGTTTGGTATCGTCCCCTATGTACTGGCCGATTTCATCCACCAGGAACACCACATGATGATTGTTGCCTTTACGGTCAATATACTCCTTTACCAGCTTGGCAAAGTCTTCAATACTGATGGTATAGGTCTCTGTCGCTTTTTCGCACCAGTTGCGGGCCGCCGCCTCGCTCATGAACTCCATAGCTGCAAGAACATCCACAATGGCGTCTTGAATAAAATCAAACTTATGCCGGGACTGCTCCCAAGGCTTGCCGAAATCGTCGGCAAATTTTTCTTTGAATTCCTCATAGCGTCCAGCTTCCGTCAGGGTACGCTCCAAGTCTGCCAAAAACGGAATCGAACCGCAGAAGCCCTGCATTTCGTTAAATACTTTTAAAAACACCGACACAATGGCGTCTTTAGACTGCTTGCCGGTCATTTCGCTTTTAGAGTCAATATTAAAGAGAACAACATCAGTCTGAGGCGCAATACTGGCGGCCAGGCGCATATCCGCCAGCACCATGGCATCGTCAATCTTATGGTCTTCAGTAAAATAATCTAAGGCTTTTTTGCCGTTTACCTCTTTATTTTCGAGCAGGTACGACAAAATTTTCAGGAAGTGGGATTTACCACTGCCAAAGAAGCCGGAGATCCAAACGCCCATCTTATCGGTATGCCCGTTAATGCCTCGTTTATAGCTGCTGAAGAACTCAGCAAAATGCTTGCGAAGTTCCCGCGTAACCACGTACTCCTCCAGCTCTTGACGAATATTTTCATCGTCTCCCTGACCTACCTTAATAACGCCTTTAATATCACGGTCAATCTCTTTGGCAAACAGTTCTTTTAGTATCATTCGCTTCCACTCCTTCAATCTACGAGCCGAAAGGCTCGATAATAGTTGTCGTCTTTAATGGAGCCAAACAAAACCAACTCTTGTCCATCGTATTTTCCCGGATAAAACATGACTACCGGCACGCGATCCATTGCCTGGTGCAGATTGTTAAGCACCTTATGAGAGCGCAGCAAAGGATAACATTTGCCAATACCTGTCAAGAAAACTACCGCCTCCTGGGGCGTGCGCTCCTGAATGTACTTCACAATCAAACTATCGTCATCGTTAATTTGCAGCAGGTTCCCCACGGCTTTTACAATGCGATCCATCCCTTTTTTCTTTTCAAACTGCACGCATTGCTCCAAAAAGCCTTCTGCTTCCAACAAGTCAATCAGAATATCATAGAGGTCAAACACCAACAGCTCAAAGCCGTCACTCCCCTTGCTGTTCTTGGACTTCATATAGTGCACGCGTTCACGTACAAGAAGTTCTTGCTGAGCCGGATAGTCAAACACATAGTAGCCGACTTCATTGCCCAACCCCTTGTTTTCACGAAATTCGGGACGCTTAATCAGCTGCTCCACCGCATCCAACCGTTCTTCTAAGGTGGTCATCATCTCACTCCTGTCAGTGCATGAAGCAGTACGTCCATGCTGTTAGCTGTTAAGTATTCTTCTACAGATTTATCCAAGATGGGTTTTAAAATTTTCCGCGCCCCAACTCCATGCTCCAGCAAACCGGCTTCCATAAGCATGGTTTTGTAGCAAGTACCCAATCGCTTTAGCGTATAATCCTGCCATGCTGCCACTTTCTCGCTTTGGAGCTGCTTGTTCTTAAAAAAGATGGCTATATCACTATCAGCCAAGGTATCCATGCCCAGCAACAACTTTTCGCGATACACCTCATAGACAAACTCAAAAAACAAGCGATCACTTCGCATAATCGCCAGCAAGACAATGAACTTCTGGTTGGCTATGTCGCAGTCTTCAAACAAAGCCAAAAACGAAGCGTCCAGCTCCTTTACACGCGTAGAAACCGTATTAAAAATTTGCACAGCCCTTGTCTGGGTGGGGGCGGCAAATAGATTATCCTGAAGGTTCAGCTGCTTAATTTCCGGCAGCGTCTTTCCCTGGTTCAACAAGCCAACCACTTTCCGAAACTCAGCAAACCAAAAGGAAAGCTTAACCATCCCTGCACTATATTCTTTCTGTTTCATCTTTGTCTTTCTCCTATATCCTGCTTACCTACTTCTCACAGCGCCTCATTGGTGATGGGAACCACTTCCACAATGTCGCCAATATCACAGTTAAGAGCGCGGCAAATCTTGACCAAGACGTCCATAGAGACAAATTCATTATTGGAAAGCTTGCTCATCGTATTAGGACTAACGCCAATTGCCTGGCGCAGTTCCGTTTTCTTCATTCTCTTGTCGATCAAGAGCTTAAACAGCTTGTTGTAGCATACATCCATCGTTCAACACCTCTTATGAAATTTCATGATTGAGCCAAGGCACCGCTATAGATCCCCAATCACAAGATATACTTTGTTGCGAAATAACATCAATACTATATATAAATTCACCTTTAAAATTCTAAATTCACGCTAACAAACAAAATATCCTCTATTTCCCTCACAAACAAAGCAACATAATAGTAAATAATTCCAGGAGGTGATACATCATGCGAATCGAAAAACTAGTTCTCCACGTATCCGATGCCGCCAGCCTTATTGGCGTAAGCTCCCATAAAATCTATGAAATGATCCAAAACAAAGAACTCCCCGCCTACAAAGCCGGGAAAGCATGGAAAATCCCATCAGAAGCTGTGGAAGATTATATTAAATTACGGCTGAGCAAGTAGCGACTTCTAGGCTTTGGGCTCATTTCCCGTGCTTTAGTTACCACTTATATTACAGCTATTTTTCATTTCACTAACATTGCAACATAATGGTAAACAACAATAGAAAGGAGCCAAAATTCATGTTTGAGGACTATGGTGATCTTTTAACGGTGGATGAGTTTTGTGAAATGCTCTCCATCGGGAAAAACGGTGCTTACCAATTACTAGCCTCTGGAAAGGTAAAGGCCTTCCGTCACAATCGGGTCTGGAAAATCCCCAAGCAGGCTGTCATTGAATATGTGCTTACCCAAAGCAAGCTAGCTTAAACCGCCCACTCAGTAATTGTTTTCTAGGATTCCCAAAATCAAAAGGGGCTGTGTTGAAACTTAGTTTCGGCACAGCTCTTTTTGTTTTCTTGAAA
>CAZKCR010000118.1:0-5854 GCA_964551055.1 uncultured Anaeromusa sp.
CCAAGTGTCGTAACAACCAGCAGTTCTTTCTCGATCACTTCCATGCCCAGTTTTTCCTGAACAAAAGCTGGTACCTGCATGCGCACTTTAACTTCCGCCTGCAAAGAAAGCTCCTCATGCTGATAAGCCAAAAGCGCTTCGTTAATATCGGCCAGCACTTTGCCTTCGCCTTTTTGGTTTTCCTTAACAATGGTCAGATAGTAAGCGCCCAAAACCATATCCTGCGTCGGAACCGCTACCGGCTTGCCATCTTTCGTCGAAAGAATATTATGAGCCGACAGCATCAAAAGACGGGCTTCCGCTTGCGCTTCTGCGGACAGCGGCACGTGCACAGCCATCTGGTCACCGTCAAAGTCGGCGTTATAAGCCGTACAAACGAGCGGATGCAGTTTGATAGCACGACCTTCGGTCAATACTGGTTCAAACGCCTGAATACCAAGCCTATGCAAAGTCGGGGCGCGGTTCAAGAGAACAGGGTGTTCCTTAATGACCTCTTCCAACACATCCCATACTTCTGGTTTAACTCGTTCCACCATGCGCTTAGCGCTTTTGATGTTGTGAGCATGGCCCGCATTAACCAGTTTTTTCATCACAAACGGCTTAAACAGCTCCAACGCCATTTCTTTAGGCAAGCCACACTGGTGCAATTTCAACTCCGGACCGACGACAATAACCGAACGGCCTGAATAGTCAACACGTTTGCCCAGCAAGTTCTGACGGAAGCGGCCCTGTTTGCCCTTAAGCATATCGCTCAAAGACTTGAGAGGCCGGTTTCCCGGGCCAGTAACAGGACGACCGCGACGCCCATTGTCAATCAAGGCGTCTACGGCTTCCTGGAGCATACGCTTCTCGTTGCGTACAATAATATCTGGGGCACCCAAGTCCAGCAGGCGCTTCAGACGATTGTTGCGGTTAATAACGCGGCGATACAAATCATTCAAGTCCGAGGTGGCGAACCGGCCGCCGTCAAGCTGCACCATAGGGCGCAGTTCCGGCGGAATCACCGGGACGACGTCCATAATCATCCAGGAAGGACGATTGCCTGATTTGCGGAATGCTTCTACCACTTCCAAACGGCGAATGGCGCGCACTCTCCGCTGCCCGCTGACTTCTTTCAGCTCTCGGCGCAGTTCCGTGCTCAAGGATTCTAGATCCAAATCGTCCAGCAATTGTTTGACCGCTTCCGCGCCCATGCCGACTTTAAAGGCAGCTCCGTATTTGTCCCTAGCCTCACGGTACTCGTTTTCGCTGAGAAGTTGCTTCTTCATCAGCGAAGTTTCTCCCGCATCTAACACCAGGTAAGAAGCAAAGTACAATACTTTTTCCAAAGAACGGGGAGAAACGTCCAAAATCAAGCCCATTCGACTAGGGATGCCTTTGAAATACCAAATATGAGAAACCGGCGCTGCCAGTTCAATATGGCCCATCCGTTCGCGGCGCACTTTGGAGCGGGTTACTTCGACGCCGCAGCGGTCGCAAACAATTCCTTTGTAGCGAATGCGCTTGTATTTTCCACAGTGGCATTCCCAGTCGCGCGTAGGCCCAAAGATCTTTTCACAAAAGAGACCGTCCCGTTCCGGCTTTAACGTCCGGTAATTGATTGTCTCCGGTTTCTTTACTTCCCCATAGGACCATTTGCGGATTTGCTCCGGCGAAGCTAATCCAATGCGCATGGAGTCAAAGTTATTCACGTCCAACAAAGGGTGGTCACTCCCTTCCCAAATTACTCGTCGTAATTTTCCAAGTCAGCCAGAAAATCTTTTTGGCTGAGCTTTTTTTCTTTTAATTTCAGTTGTTTGGAGGCACCCTTTCGGCCATCTTCGTCCAACTCGCCGTTTTCAGGTTCGGCAGATGAAAGATCTCCCAATTCGGCAATGATATCAAAGCCCTCCAACACGTCCGGCTCATCACTCGCTTCTTCCTCTTCCTCGCTGGGTGAGGCGGCGTAATGACTATCCGGGTGGGCCGGAGCCTGCGGCGCTTCGCCTGCCAGGTTAAGCTCCAACTCTTTGGCCGTTTCCTGAATATCTTCGTCGGTATCGCGAATCAATATCTCCTGAGCGTCTTCGGTCAGCACCTTGACATCCAGACCAATACTTTGCAATTCCTTAATCAATACCTTAAATGACTCCGGCACGCCTGGCTCCGGTACGTTTTCTCCTTTGACAATGGCTTCGTACGTCTTAACGCGGCCAACCACGTCATCGGATTTAACGGTAAGCAATTCTTGCAACGTATAAGCTGCGCCGTATGCTTCGAGCGCCCACACTTCCATCTCACCAAAACGCTGACCGCCGAACTGAGCTTTACCACCCAGAGGCTGCTGCGTTACCAGCGAGTAAGGACCGGTGGAACGAGCATGAATTTTGTCGTCAACCAAGTGAGCCAATTTCAGCATATACACAAAGCCGACTGTAACCGGATTATCAAAGGGTTCGCCAGTACGTCCGTCATACAATACGGTTTTGCCGTTATCCGGCAAACCAGCAGCACGCAGCGTTTGGAAGATTTCGCTTTCGCCAGCGCCGTCAAAGACCGGCGTTGCTAAATGCAAACCAGCAACATCCGGCTGCGGCATGCCTTTTGCTTTAACATCATAGCCTAAGCCTTCGAGGCGTTCGGCAATATCCGGCGCACCTTGCTTGATCTGCATGCCTAATGCATGCGCCGCCATGCCTAAGTGCGTCTCCAAAATCTGGCCGATGTTCATACGTGATGGTACGCCCAAGGGGTTAAGCACGATTTGCACCGGCGTACCGTCAGGCAGGAAAGGCATGTCTTCTTCGCGCATAATGCGCGAAACCACACCTTTGTTACCGTGACGACCAGCCATTTTATCGCCTACGGAAATCTTCCGCTTTTGAGCGATATAAACGCGTACCAGTTGGTTTACGCCAGGCGGCAATTCGTCGCCGTTTTCGCGGGTAAATACCTTCACGTCAACAATTTTACCAGCTTCGCCGTGAGGCACTTTCAAAGAGGTGTCCCGAACTTCGCGAGCTTTTTCCCCAAAGATGGCCCGCAGCAAACGCTCTTCCGCCGTCAGTTCCGTCTCTCCCTTGGGAGTAACTTTGCCGACCAGAATATCACCAGGGCGCACTTCAGCGCCAATACGGATAATACCGCGCTCGTCAATATCCTTCAAAGCGTCTTCCGCCACGTTGGGGATATCGCGCGTAATTTCCTCAGGCCCCAGTTTGGTATCCCGCGCCTCGCACTCATATTCTTCAATATGAATGGAAGTATAGACATCCTCTTTGACCAGCTTTTCGCTCAAAAGGATGGCATCCTCGTAGTTGTAGCCTTCCCAAGGCATATATGCCACCAGAACGTTAAAGCCCAAGGCCAGTTCGCCCCGGTCGGTAGCCGGTCCGTCGGCCAAAACTTGGCCGCGCACCACGCGCTCGTCTTTGCGAACAATGGGTTTTTGATTAATGCAGGTTCCTTGGTTGGAACGCATAAACTTAGTCATCCGATAGGATTCCAGGCGTCCGTCATCACAACGCAAGCCAATTTCCAGGGCGCTAACCCGTTCAATCACGCCGTCGCTTTTCGCTAGAATTACAACGCCGGAATCACAGGCAGCCCGATATTCCATACCGGTTCCGACCAGCGGCGCCTGCGTCCGCAGAAGCGGTACCGCCTGACGCTGCATGTTCGCGCCCATGAGAGCACGGTTGGCATCATCATTTTCCAAGAAAGGAATCATCGCGGTCGCAATGGATACAACCTGTTTCGGCGACACATCTACATAGTCGACCTGCTCGGCCGGTACAACCAACGTATCATGACGATAACGCACCGTCACGCGCGGATGGGCAAACCAGCCTTCCGGCGTAATTTCTTCGTTCGCCTGAGCACAAATGCCTTCGTCCTCTTCATCAGCAGTCAAATAAACCACTTCTTCAGTAACGATGCGATTGACCTTGTCGATTTTCCGGTACGGAGTTTCAATAAAGCCAAAGGCATTAATGCGTCCAAAAGTAGACAACGAGCCGATCAGACCAATGTTCGGACCTTCCGGCGTCTCAATCGGACACATACGGCCATAGTGAGAATGGTGAACATCGCGGACTTCAAAGCCGGCGCGTTCACGGCTCAAACCGCCTGGTCCCAAGGCACTGAGACGACGTTTATGCGTCAATTCCGCCAACGGATTGGTTTGGTCCATAAACTGGGACAACTGACTGGAACCAAAAAACTCTTTAATCGCCGCCACAACGGGACGAATATTAATCAAAGCTTGCGGATAAATGCCTTCGACCTCTTGAATGGTCATGCGTTCTTTTACAACCCGTTCCATACGTGAAAGACCAATACGGAACTGGTTCTGCAAGAGTTCGCCAACAGAACGCAAACGACGATTTCCTAAATGGTCGATATCATCGGTATTGCCGAATCCATCCATCAGGTTCAACAAATAGTTAATGGAAGCAATGATATCTTGACGAGTAATCGTCCTGTGCTGATATGGCAAATTCGGATTGGCGATGACTTTAATAGCCTGGCCTTCCTTATTGCGAATATAAGCTACATTCAGGCGGTCGCCTTCAAACAAACCGGATGCTTCTACCGCATTAAGAGCCTGCTCGTCAAGAACAGTCCCCTCTTCGGCGACAATTTCTCCAGTAGATTCATCGACCAGCGGCTGCGCCAAGGTCTTACCCATCAAGCGCCGACGCCAGCCCAGCTTTTTGCCTAACTTGTAACGACCAACCGTGGCCAAATCATAACGTTTAGGATCGAAAAACAGCGATTCCAACAACTGCTGCGCATTTTCGACTGTCGGCGGCTCACCAGGACGCAGACGTTTATAGATTTCCACCAGCGCTTCTTCTTTCGAGCTGGTGCTGTCGCGTTCCAAAGTCGCCTGAATGCGTGTATCTTCGGCAAAAAGTTCTGCAATTACACTATTGGATGCATAACCTAAAGCGCGCACCAAAATAGTCGCCGGCAATTTTCTAGTCCGGTCAACACGCACAGAAATCACGTCATTGGCATCTGTTTCCAGTTCCAACCACGCGCCACGATTCGGAATAACTGTAGCATGATATAATTTTTTACCGCTGGTATCAATTGTTTCTCCATAGTAAGCACCTGGAGAACGAACCAGTTGGCTGACGATAACACGTTCTGCACCATTAATAATGAACGTGCCTGTTTCCGTCATTAACGGAAACTCGCCCATAAACACTTCTTGCTCCTTAATCTCACCAGTCTCTCGGTTGATTAGGCGCACATTTACTTTGAGCGGCGCCGCAAAGGTAACGTCCCGCTCTTTGCATTCCTCAACGGAATACTTTGGTTCTCCCAGGGAGAAGCCTTCAAAGGAAAGCTGCAAATTGCCCGTAAAATCCTGAATGGGCGAGATATCCTGGAAGATTTCCTGCAATCCTTCTTCCAAAAACCAGTCATATGACCTCTTCTGAATCTCGATCAGGTTGGGCATGTCAAGTACTTCATCAATCTTTGCATAGCTGTACCTGACTCTCTTTCCTACAGGAACAGGTTTGAACATGAACCCCTTCACCCCTTACACGAAATGAATAAATTCCAAGGCACCAGGCGTCGCTGCAGTCCTAAGACCAGCATAGCATAACAAAGCCGCCAAAGGCATTTGGTAATGGAAAACGAAAAAAGACAAGGTATCGTTCTTTTCTACATACCTTGCTTTTTCAAACGTCAGGAGTTGCTCCTTCCGTATGTCGTTCTGCTTTGTTAATCTCCATTCCATTTAGCTTGGCGACGCCAATCCCAGATACTGCTATTCTTTATTGCTTGGTAAAAGATATCGCGTTTTATTATGCTACCACTAATTAGTTGATTTGTCAATCCTCTGTGCGCAAAAAAAAGG
>CAZKCR010000119.1:0-1209 GCA_964551055.1 uncultured Anaeromusa sp.
TCGCGTTTGGTAGAGCTATCTAGTGATTTGCCGATTGTAGTGGAACTAGTAGATAGCGAAGAATACATCGCCAAGCTGCTGCCGTTTTTGGATGAAGCCGTAGGGCAGGGCATGGTAACGCTGGAGAAAATAGAAGTGGTTCATTACCGCCACAACGACGGCAAGGAGAAAATACGATGAGTATGGCCTTGGATTTGGCGATTATCGCATTGGGCGGCGGTATTGGTTCTGTGTCACGGTACTTGGTGACCATTTGGGCGGCGGAGCGTTTTGGCAGCGCTTTTCCTTATGGAACGTTGTTGGTGAATGTGGCCGGTTCCTTTATTATCGGTTTGTTTATGACCTTGTTTTTGGAACGGATAGAACTGGATCCGCAATGGAGGCTGTTTATAGCTGTCGGTTTTCTTGGCGGTTTGACGACTTTTTCTTCATTTAGCTATGAAACACTGCGGCTGGTACAAGAAGGCGCTATGAGTCAAGCCTTCGCTAATGCAGGCAGCAATGTATTTCTTTGTTTAGCATCCACTTGGGCCGGCTTTTTCTGTGCTCGGCTGTGGTAAATAACGACAGGAATAAGAAGGAGGCGGGACAGATGAGTGAAAAAACAGTAATGGTAACAAAGCAGGGCGAAGTATTGACCGTAATGCTCCATCGCCCGGAAGCGCTCAATGCGCTCAATGATGAAATGACGGAAGAACTGCGGCTGGTGTTGGAAGAGGCGGCAGCAGACACTTCGGTACGGGTTGTAGTGCTGACCGGCAGCGGCCGTGCGTTTTGCGCAGGCGGTGACTTGAATTATCTAGAGTCTATTGCCGGTACGTCCCAGGCTAAGGCGTTTATCGAAGAAGTTGGCAATTTGGTAAAAATTATTCGGGAGATGCCAAAGCCGGTTTTAGCCAAGGTGCATGGCGTAGCAGCCGGAGCGGGCTTTAATTTGGCCTTGGCCTGTGATTTGGTTATTGCATCCCGGTCAGCAAAATTTGCGCAGAGCTTTGCTAAAGTGGGGTTGGTGCCGGATTGCGGCGGCCTATATCTGCTGCCTCGCCTTTTAGGTATGCATCGGGCGAAGGAATTGATGTTTATCGGTGATGCGGTTTCGGCGGAAACCCTTTATGAATGGGGCTTGCTAAACCATCTGGCGGAAGCCGACGAATTGGATGAGGAAGCCGGTTTTTGGGCGACTCGCCTAGCGTTAGCGCCGCCCTTGGC
>CAZKCR010000119.1:1309-5846 GCA_964551055.1 uncultured Anaeromusa sp.
TGGCTGCTAATGATGTACAAGGGTTTTCAAGGGGAGCGGTATAGCTTACCGTTTTTTGGGGAGCTGGCGGAACGGCAATTGCGGTAAGCAGCTCTCGGTCGCCTTTACCTTTCTACATTGTTGTACGGATCCCAGCTTTTGAGGAGCGCCAACTTGTCTTGAGCCGCCAGGCTTTCGGACAAAAGGCGCTCTTTGTCTTTGGGCAGCGTGCCGGCGAAATTGATGTAGTTGGAAATATGGTTGCTGCGAAAAAGGCAGTGATGCTCCGGCGGCAATTCAATGCCCTGCAGCAGCAAATGCAGTTCTCCCATGATGCCGGCAGGAGAAAGAATGGGGAAGCGGCCGCTTTCAAACTCTTCCAGCAGTTCGCTGCCGCGGTACATCATCAGCGTCAGGGCGCTGAGCATATGCGGACGGATAGCGCTGACTGCCAAGGCGGTGTTGCAGGCGTGACGCTCTGACGCTTCTTTGCCGCCTAGGCCCAGAATAATCATCATTGAAAGCTTGATGCCTGCGGCTGTGATGCGCTGGCCGGCTTCGATGGATTCCGCAGCGGTGACTCCTTTATTGACATGAGCCAGCACTGCGTCGTCGCCAGACTCCATACCGTAGTAAACTAGCTTGAGCCCGGCTTGGCGCAGAGCGATTAATTCGGCTGGCGTTTTGCGCAGCATGTCCTTGGGGCCGGCATAGCAGGAGACGCGGCGCACTTTTGGCAATACGGCTTGAATTTGTGCTAAAATAGCCAAGAGACGTTCTGTTGGCAGTACAAGGGCATTGCCGTCGCCCAGAAAGACCCGGTGAATATGGGCGGCATAGCGCTGTGCCTGCTGCAACTGCGCGTCAATTTCTTCTTGGGGGCGCATGCGAAAAGCAACGCTGCGATACATATTGCAATAGGTGCAGGCATTGTGGGAGCAGCCGATAGTGACGCGGAGGATCAAACTGTCGGCTTCGCTGGGGGGACGGAAAACAGGACCTTCGGCATTATCAAAATACATGAATATTCCTCCCGGAAAATAGTATTGTTAGTTTAGGAGATGCAGTAGATGAGAAAAAAAGTTTTTGCTTACTTGAAAACAAGCGTAATGGCGGTTACGGCCAGCCTGCTGCTGCTTTTGCCGGTTAGCGTGCAAGCGCAGGCTGCCTTTAAGGGGATTCCCGTGCTGCTGTATCATTATGTGGGAGAAGAAGCTCCGGATTATCCGTATTTGAATGTGGAGACGTCGGAGTTTTCCCGGCAAATGAAGGAGCTGCGGGCGAAGGGGTATCAGAGCGTTTCCTTGGCTGATCTGACCTCTTACATGAAGGGAGATTCGGTCAAGCTGCCGGCTAAGCCGGTCTTAATCACCTTTGACGATGGCTATGAGGACAACTATACGCAGGCGTTCCCTGTGCTCAAACAGGAAGGGTTTCGAGCGGCTATTTTTATGGTGCAACGCAATTTTGACCGCAAGAATCGCCTTTCGGTGCAACAGATTCAAGAGATGGAGCAGGCGGGCATCGAAATTGGCTCTCATACGCGCAGCCATCCCAATCTGACAAAATTAGCAGCGTCCGAGCTGGAGAAGGAAGTGGGGCAAAGCCGTCGCGGCGTAGAGCGGTTGGCGGGGCAGTCCATTGATTATTTTGCCTATCCTGGCGGTTTTTACAATCTGGAGGTGCTGGAGAAAACGGCGCAAAGCGGTTATGCCGGAGCCTTTACCGTGCTGCCGGGCGTCAACCGACCAGACAAAGACAATCCTTATTTGCTGAGGCGTATTCCTGTTTTTAGCTATACAGATTTCGACGCGATCCTGGACCGGCTGGAAACAACGGAAGACACTTCCTTGCTGGATTATTTAGATTAGCGTTCTAAATCCAAAGTCATATCGTACCATTCGGCGCCTCCGTGGGTGGATTGCGAAAGACCGTTATTTACATAGCCGAAGGTTTCGTAATAGCCAATCAGATGTTTTTTGCAGGTAAGGATGACATGGCGTTGCCCTTGGCGCTGCGCTTCGCTGATGAAGTGACGCATTAATTGAGCGGCTATGCCTTGGCGACGACGGTTAGGAACAACATCCAGGCCGAAAATGGCCGCATGAGTTCCTCCTGGAATATGGCGGCTTGGGTCTTGGAAAAGCTCATCTTCAATGATCGGGCTGTTGGTAACGCAGCCATTGACGAAGCCGATGAGGGCGCCATTTTGTTCCGCTACAAAAAAATAGGATGGAAAAGCGGCAATCCGTGCGGCAATTGTTTGGGCGGAAGCCGCTTCGGCGGCGGGAAAACATAACGCTTCAATTGCGGCGACGGCCTCAGCGTCTTGGGCGCGGGCGTTGCGAATTGCAATGGTCATAAAAAAGCCTTCTTTCTTGCCAATACTATCTAAGAGGAAGCTATACATCAATTCGTTTGATTATAGCATCAATCCTCCTTAAAAATAATTTTTGAGAATCTTACAAAATGTTATTGAAGTCTAAAGAAAACTGACAGGACTTTCAAAAGCAGTGGCGAACTAGATTAAAATTATAAAGATACGCAGGCTGACTGGACTGACACGCCAAGTGAGGCCGTGGTCGCTTGAGGTTGCGATGGCGCACTTGGACAGCATGGGAGAATCTGTGCTGGCTGAGTGCGTTTTTGCAACTCCAAGGCGCAAGCTAACGCTGCTGATCGAAAAAAGTTAGGAAGTGTAGAAAATGAAAGAGATTGCCAAGGAGTATATGTTTTCCATTATCTTGTTGTTCGCCGTGTTGGCGGGCGGAGTTCTGGGAGTTGTCATGGGGCCGGAGGCGGTGGTGTTGAAGCCGCTGGGAGATTTATTCTTAAATCTGCTCTTTATGATTATCGTACCCATGGTGTTTTTTAGCATTGCTTCGGCTATCGCTTCGATGGGCGGAGAAATGCGTCGTTTAGGCAAGATTATGAGCAGCGTAGTGGTCGTATTTGTAGTTACCGCCTTATTGTCCGCTGTACTGGGATTAGGCGTGACTGTTGCTATGAACCCGACCGAAGGCATTAACTTCGCTACGTTGCAAAGCGTAGTGGCTGCGGAAGGCGGGACGCCGGAAAAGGCGAAGCAACTGAATACGGCGGAGCAATTGGTCAAAACCTTTACGGTGAGCGATTTTTCGCAGGTTCTTTCTAAGTCGCATATTTTACCGCTGATTGTGCTGGCGGCCTTGACCGGTTTGGCAACGGCCCTAGTGGGCGAGGCGGCGAAGCCGGTTGCGTCCTTTTTGGCGGCGGCTACGCAGGTTATGATGAAAATAGTACAATTGGTGATGTACTATGCGCCGATTGGTTTGGGCGCTTATTTTGCCAATGTAGTAGGGGAATTAGGTACGCAAATCTTGCAAGGCTACTTGAATACGTTTATTGTATATCTGGTGTTGACGGTTATTTACTATTTCGGCTTCTTTACACTCTATGCGTATCTGGCGGCAGGGAAGCAAGGCGTAGGCGTTTTCTGGCGTAATGCATTGCCGCCGTCTTTAACGGCCATTGCCACCTGCTCCAGCGCTGCATCCATTCCCGTTAATCTTATGGCCGCAAAAAAAATGGGTGTGCCGGCGGATATGGTGGAGACGGTCATTCCGTTGGGCGCTAATTTGCATAAGGACGGTTCCGTGTTCGGCGGGGTGCTGAAAATTACCTTTCTCTTCGGCTTGTTCGGTATGGATATGACAAGCTGGAGCACATGGCTGGGGATTATCGGCGTTTCTTTCCTGGTCGGCGCTGTAATGGGGGCCATTCCGGGAGGAGGCATGATCGGCGAGATGTTGATTATCAGCGTGTACGGTTTTTCACCGGAAGTGCTGCCGATTATTGCGGTTATCAGCACCATTATAGACGCGCCGGCAACCCTTCTTAACTCCACCGGGAATGTGGCTTGCTCTATGCTGGTGGCGCGCTTGGTGGAAGGAAAGAATTGGCTGGCCAACAGCCTGAACGAGCAGGAAGAGGATTGTCAGGAAGCAGTGGGGTAAAAGCAAAGAACAAGAAGCAATAGAAGGAACCGGCAAGCATTTGCTTAAAAACGCTTGCCGGTTCCCTTTTGTACCTATATATTGCAATTTTTTATGTTCCCAGGTTGCTGTTTTTGGTTCTTCCTGTTCAAAAATAGTATTTCTCGCCATACTTTAAAGCGGCGGCTGCACATCCTGCGGAATGGGGCACTGGTAAGTGCGGCCATCCAAAGTTTGAAGCAGCTCGGTTTTAGCGATTTGGAGCAATTCCGGCTGGCTGAGTAGCTCCAAAGCGGTGCGGCCTAAGACTTTGGCGGCGGTCAACATGCCCTGATGAGCCAAAGAAGAAGTGCCTTGGGCTACCATTTGCCAGGAGTGGCCGGGCGTGCCGAATACGTAGCAGGCGGTGCTGCACTGCGCGGTGGGCACCAGCCAACTGACGTCGCCGACGTCGCTGGAGCCAGGCAGCAGAGAAGCCGCGTGAACATGGGGCAGAACGCTGTCAGCGACAAGCTGCTTGCGGATGTCGGGCAGCAGCTCGCGGTGCTGTCCTCCTAAAAGCAATTCCGCCATATGCAGATCGT
>CAZKCR010000120.1:0-1208 GCA_964551055.1 uncultured Anaeromusa sp.
ATGAACAAATCATTTTCACGCACATCTCTGCAGCACGCCCGCGAGCTGCTGCGCTACCTAGGCCCAGGAATTCTAGTCACCGTTGGTTTTATCGATCCCGGCAACTGGGCTTCTAATGTCGCCGCCGGCGCCGAATACGGCTATTTACTGCTTTGGATGGTCACATTATCCACCATCATGCTCATTTTGCTGCAGCATAATGTCGCTCATTTAGGCATTGCCACAGGCCTATGCCTCTCCGAAGCAGCTACTAAGCATCTGCCCCCCTGGCTTTCGCGGCCGCTTCTTTCTTCCGCCGTGCTGGCGTCCATTTCCACCGCTATGGCGGAAATATTGGGCGCAGCCATCGCTCTTAATATGCTCTTTGGTCTCAGCATTCGCGACGGCGCCATTATCTCCACCTTGGGAGTTTTATTCATGCTGGGCACCAACTCCTATCGGCGTCTGGAAAAATGGATTATTGGCTTTGTCTCCATTATCGGCTTGTCTTTTCTTTTTGAGCTCAGCCTGGTAGACATCGCCTGGTCCAGCGCCGCTTCCGGCTGGGTCACTCCGGTTATTCCTGAAGGCTCTTTGCCGGTAGTCATGAGCGTTCTCGGCGCAGTCGTCATGCCGCACAACCTTTTTTTACATTCCGAGATCATTCAAAGCCGTCAATGGAATTTGGAGAATCCGACTGTGATTCGCAAACAGCTACGTTTTGAATTCTTGGACACGCTGTTCTCCATGATCTTGGGCTGGGCCATTAACAGCGCCATGATCCTAGTGGCCGCAACCACCTTTTTCCAAGCAGGTATAGACGTCGATGCTCTAGAGCAAGCACAGGCTATGCTCCAGCCTCTTCTGGGCGACCATGCGGCCTTGGTATTCGCTGTCGCGCTTCTTTTCGCCGGCTTTTCCTCCAGCATTACCGCCGGCATGGCGGGTGGCTCCATCTTCGCCGGTATTTTTGGCGAAGCCTACGACACGGCCAGCAATCAGACCCGCTCCGGCATTTTGCTTACTCTTATTGCAGCTTTAATTGTCATTTTCTTTGTTTCCGACCCTTTTCAGGGCCTCATTTACTCTCAGATGCTGCTGAGCATCCAGCTTCCCTGGACGATTTTCCTGCAAATTTATCTAACGTCCTCCAAGACGGTTATGGGCGACTACGCCAACCACCCGACCACAAAATGGCTGCTGCTATTGGTAGGCGCTATTGTCAGCGT
>CAZKCR010000120.1:1308-5846 GCA_964551055.1 uncultured Anaeromusa sp.
AGTTTCACCGCCCGCACATAGGCGGCAATGCCTTGAGCCACCTTTTTGGCTTCTTTCATCGCCAACACTACCGTCGCCGGCTGATGCACCACATCGCCGCCGGCAAAAACGCCTTGGCGCGTGGTCATGCCATAGGGCTTTTCCTTGGTAATAACATAGCCGGAAGGCTGCACCTCAATACCGGTTGTCGAAGACACAATCCGCGCCGCCGGTCGGGAGCCGATAGCTAGGAGCACCTTATCCGCAGGCAGCACTTTCACGCCGTCGGCCTGTTCCACTTCAAGGCCTGTCAACCGTCCTGCCTCCCCCACATAGGCTTTAGGACTGGTTTGCCAATGAAACTCAACGCCTTCCGCCAACGCAGCCTCGTACTCCGCCTGAAGGGCCGTCATTTCCGCCACGGTGCGCCGATAGACCACTCCTACGCGGGACGCCCCCAGGCGCACAGCTGTCCGCGCGGCGTCCATCGCCACGTTACCAGCGCCAATAACCAAGACTTTTTCGCCCTTTTCCACGGGAACTTCCCGCTCCGCCAGCTCTCCTTCATGACACAAGGTGGCGGTGCGCAAAAAATAGCTGGACTGCACAATGCCCTGCAGGTCTTTGCCAGGCAAATCCAGCTCTTTCGACAAAGCTGTTCCGGTGCCGATAAAGATAGCGTCAAACCCTTGCTCAAAAAGCTGGTCCACCGTCACATCAACGCCCACTAAACAGCGCGTAATGAACGTAACGCCCAGCGAGGCAATGCGCTCCACCTCGCGGCGCACCACCTGCTTGGGCAGGCGAAACTGAGGAATGCCGTAAAGGAGCACACCGCCTGGTTCTCCTTCAGCCTCGTACACCACCACATGAAAGCCTTCCTTGGCCAAGTCGCCGGCCACTGTCAGTCCCGCAGGGCCGGAGCCGATAACCGCCACTTTCCCTTCTGTTTTTAGCGGTATTTGGCGACGTTCCAAATTCATTTCCGCGTCAAAATCAGCCACAAAGCGTTCCAATTTGCCAATAGCAATGCCCTTTCCCTTTTTCATCAGTACGCAATGGGCTTCACACTGCTTTTCATGCGGACAAACGCGGCCGCAAACAGCCGGCAAGTTGCTCCTAAACGCTAAAATCTCTCTGGCGTCGCCAATATTGCCTTTGGACAACGCCTGAATAAAACCGGGAATGTCATTTTCAATCGGGCATCCTGTACGGCACAGCGGCTTGGGACAGTTTAGACAACGCCGCGCTTCCGCAATAGCTTCGCGGGTTCCCAAACCCGCATCGATCTCTTCAAAATCCAACGTTTTCGGGGAATTCAACTCCTCATTTTTCTGCATAGAGGTTCTGCTCCTTCCGTTTTCTGCTTGCAAAAACCTTTGTCCATGCTTTTCAGTATACTGAAAGCGTCTGCTATGCCTAGAAAAAATAAGTTTTTATGTTTAAAAGAACCATTTCACATGCCTTGGCGCACAAATACTCTCGTATCATAGAACGTGCTTCCCGCCGCCCGATCCGTCAGCCGCTGCGAAGTCAACGCGTTTACCGTATTAGCGCCAGCCGCATCCGCCAGCTTCCATACGCCTTCGGCCACCACCACGCCAGGCTGGGCTTTTTCAGTCACCACCAGCGCAAATAAAACCTGCCCCCGCTCATTCCAAGCTTCCACCAAAGTCCCATCTTGCAGCTTTCTTTTCGCAGCATCCGCAGGATGCATCAAAAGACTCATCGCTCCTCGCAACTGCATCAGACGCGGCTGCTCCCGAAAAGAAGAATTGAGCCCATACAAACTGGGCGCCGTCATCAGCCACAAATCTCCCTCGCCGCCATGAGGCGGCAACCACCGGGGCAAGGGTTCCTTTTCCAAAGGATTCCACACTTCAATTTTCTTAGAAGGAGTAAGATATTGCAGTTTGTAATCTACCGCCACTGGCAGCTCCACGAACTCCCCCTGACGAATTTTTTCTACCCCTGCCGCTTCCAGCCAAGAGGTAGGACGATCCAAAACGGCCTCCACCATCTCCGCCGCTGTTTTCTCATACAAGCCGGCAAAACCCATGGCTTCCGCAAGGAGCCGAAAAACATCCCAGTTGGATCTCGCTTCGCCTACAGGGGCAATGGCTGCTGGCGAACGCTGCACAAAGTAATGCCCGTAACAGGTAAACAAATCATCCTGCTCCAGCGAAGTTGTCGCTGGCAGCACAATGTCTGCAAAAAGAGCGGTATCCGTCAAAAAGCGCTCATGTACGACCGTAAACAAATCGTCTCGCCGCAAGCCAGCCAGCACCTTGTTTTGATCCGCCACCACCGCCGCGGGATTGCAGTGATAGACGTACAAGGAACGGATCGGCGGCTCGACTTGGGTCAGAGCGTCTCCCAATTGATTAATGTTGATGCTTCGCGTCGCCGGATTTAAAAGATCCGGTCTCAAAACCACGTCCTTATCAACAGCAGCTCCTGTACTGAGGTCGCCATAAGCGCCGCCGCCCAAATGCTGCCAGGCGCCCAACCAGGCAGGTACGCAAAGAATAGCCCTTATGGTCATAGCGCCATTGCCATAGCGCGTCATGCCGCTGCCCATGCGGATTAAAGGCGCTTTCGCCTGTCCTAAAGCCTGCGCCAGTTCCAACTGTTCTTGAGGCGTCACGCCAGTTAAAGCAGCCACCTTGTCCGGCGTATAATCTGGCAGCACTTCTTGACGCAGCTTCTCATAGCCTTGGACATGGTGTTCCAAAAAGAGTTCATCGGTCAAGCCTTCCTCGTCAAGCAGCCGCACCAACCCCAAGGCCAACGCCGCATCACTGCCAGGCTGCAACCGAATGACCCGATCCGCCACCGCCGCCGTCGGCGTTTCATACGTATCGATCAGCCAAACCTTGGCGCCATTTCGCTTAGCCTTTTGGACAAAATGAAGAAAATGCACCGACGTGGCTGCCGCATTAGCACCCCAAATGACAATTAAATCACTATGCGCAGTCTCCTGCACACGCATCCCTTTGGTGCCGCCCATAATGGCACGCCAGCCGTAATCCTTGGCCGGCGAGCAAAGAGTACGCTCTAATTGAGACGCGCCTAAGCGATGAAAGAAAGCATGCCCGGCGTTACGCTGCACCACGCCCATCGTCCCGGCGTAAGAAAAAGGCAAGATGGCTTCGCCGCCGTATTGTTCCAGCAGACTGCGCCAATTCTCGGCAATGCGCTCTATCGCTGCTCCCCAAGAAATCGGTGTAAATTGTCCGCTCCCTTTAGCTCCCGTGCGCAATAAGGGCGTCAAAATCCGTTCCGGTGAATATACAGTCGCCGGATAGTCCCGCATTTTCGGGCAAAGTTTGCCTTGTGTAATCGGATGCTGCGGTTCTCCTGTCACGCACAGCGCCTGCCCATTCTCCACCTCTACCAAAAGAGAACAGGCATCCGGGCAGTCATAGGGACAAACAGAACGTTTGTATTCCTTCATGATTTCACTTCCTCTCACTTTTTACCGCATTGGCAAAAACAAAAACAGTTAGAAACAGCGTACCCGCCCCCCAGGAAAACATGGCGTCATACCCCAGATATTCTCCGGCGAAGCCCAGCACCACTGCACCGCTAGCGATGCCCACATCCATAAAAGACGTAAAAAATCCCAACGCCGTCCCCCGATCTCGCAGCGGCGTATGATCCACCACCAACGCATTCAGCACAGGGAAATACGCTCCTAAACCAAAGCCAAACAGCGCCCCAGCCACGGCCAATTCCCATACACTGGTCACTTGCGCTAAAAAGACCATCGCTGCCGCCATAACCAACATGAACGGCACAATGACTTTCTTCCGCCCGATCCGATCGGACAATTTGCCTGCCACGGCCCGGCTGACCACAGTACTGACTGCATAGACGCTGAAAAAAATACCAAAGTCTTCAATGCCTCGGGACGGCGCAAAAAGCGGCAAAAAGGTAATCACTACGCCGTAACACAAGGCGCCGCTCCACAAGGCCAATGAGGACGCCCAGACCTCTGTACGAACAGCTATCTGACGCAACGACGCCCCAGGCCGGCGCGACTCTTGAGTAGAACATTCTCTCAGTCCCGCAACAAACGCCCAGGCCACCAGAGCTATAACGCCGCCGCCCCAAACCAGGCCGGCAAAGTCATTCTGGCTGTATTTCATCCAGGCAACGCCTACTGCCGGAAATACGGCCATAGAGATAATATTGGACAGACTGTAATAGCCAATGACTTCGCCCCGCCTTTCTACCGGCGCCAAATCGGCGATATAAGCGGCAGCGGCCGCTAAAAAAGCGGCATGCCCCAAACCGTGCAAAGCTCGCACCGCATACAAAACATAGACGTTATCCACTAAAGCATAAAGAAAAAACACTAAAGAAAAAAAGCCCGCACCCGCCAGCATTACCGGCCTCCGCCCATAGGTCCCGGCCAACACGCCGCATTGCGGCCGAATCGTAACGGACGCAAAGGTGAAAAAGCCCATTACCAACCCCACTTGAAACGTCGAAGCCCCCAAGGCGGCCGCATAAGGAGATAAGGTAGGCAACAACAGATAAAAACTGCCGAAATA
>CAZKCR010000121.1:0-5838 GCA_964551055.1 uncultured Anaeromusa sp.
CCCGGAAACTTCCTGTGCTGTCGTATTATTTATTCACGTGTCTCAATAGAAATCAGCATATCTTCATTAAAAGTAAGCTTTTTATTGCCGTAAATCCAAACGAAGCCGTCTTTTTCCATATCGGTAGCTTCGCCCCAACTGAGCCGTACCTGTTCTTTAAACATGCCTACGGTAACGTTAGCGGTTTCAATTTGTTTCCACATATCAGCGGACCAATTGAAGGTTTTATGAGGATCTTCCAAGAAAAGATCGTCCTGCCAAGCTGGACGGTCATTCCAAAATACCTGGGGCATATTAGTCCAGCTGTAGTTCATCGGCAGAACCGCTTTTTGTCCATTAGCCGTGACAACCAGCCAAATCGGATCCTGTATTTGAATGCCTGGGTATACATCTACCACCACAACTGGTGCGCCAATACCAACCGCAACTGATTGCGGCGCTGAATTTCCAGCGGTTGCTAATCCAGGCAGCTCTCTCAATTTAGAATATACTGTTTTCCCCAGAAATTGCTTGCGAGCGTTTTTCAAATCGGCTGTTAAAACAAGTCCATTTACTTGAGAACGCATACTGCGGCCCACTAATTTTTCACCGGTATCCGTCACAGTCATGTAGACCATATACTCTTTTAAGCCATAACCGGCGTCAAAAGGCACCACTTCAGTAACAACAACTTGCTTTCCTACATGTGCAGCATAGGGAATACGTACGGAAACATCCCCCTGAAATCCTCGGCTGGCATTTTCCACTTTGAAAATACTGTAACCAGCAGCTTGTTTGTCATCCGGCAAAGACATAAACGTAAACGATTGTCCTTGCCATTGCTGAATCTTCAAATTTTGTGAAGCCGCCGCTTCAGATGTTGCAGCACCGCCTCCCATACCGACTAAGAACATGCACATAGCCAACACCAAACAACAAAAAACCCTTTTCATAAATACACCTCCATTAAATTTTCCGGGATGACATTTCCAAACCCCGGTATAAAAGCAAAGGAACCACTGAATCAGCAGTTCCTAAAAGCTTCAAAAGGTATTCTGTGCAAGAGTAAGATATAAGCGGCATATACTAGCAGTAAATTGAAGCGAAAAAGCGCAGTTACCGGCGGCGCGCTTCTCGTTCCAGAGAAGTAAGGCGAGCATTTAACCGATCTACTTTTCCTTCCAGCCGTTGTAACATTTCCTGGATTTGCAAAAACTCATTGTTTTTGTCACTTTCACTGTCTTTCTTCATTTTTTGCCATTCCGTTTGCAACAAGGCCACAAATTCTTCTTTCCAGTCGGACTGCATAAAGCACCTCTTTTCAAAAGTAACACCCGGCTTCTCCCGAAAATTCTCTACTTTTATAGTATCACATTTCCTACAAAGAGTAACAATTTATTACAAAATCGAACAATTTATTTTATCTCTACCTTTTCCAAGCGCAAAACGCCTTTTATTCCACTTCGCCAGTTAAGCCAGGGAATTTGCGCTACTACTATACCAAACATCATCAACACGCAGCCTAGAAGTTCCCAGGAACTAAGAAATTCTTGGAGTAAAAAATAGCCTCCCAAAGCGGCAAATACCGTCTCCAGGCTTAAAATCAACGAGGCCTGCGTAGGTTCCGCTCTTTTTTGGCCGACAATCTGTAGCGTATAAGCAATACCCACAGAGCCGATGCCTCCATACAAGATGGGGGAGAGCGCTCCTTTTATACCAGCTAAGGTTATCGTTTCCGTAAAAGCAGCAACAAGCAACGAAAGGAGAGCACAGGTCATAAATTGCCACACGGCCAAAGAAAGCACTTGTACTTGAGCGGCAAAGCGATCAATCCATAAAATGTGCATTGTCCAAAAAGCAGCACCAATCAAGACCAGCAAGTCGCCAAAAGCTAAGGTGAAATCCTCACGAATACAAAGAAAGTACAAACCGAGAAGAGATAGCAAGCATCCTAGCCATAAAGAGAATCCCACGCGCCGCCCTAAAAGTATGCCGCTCAAAGGAACTAGTACAATATACAAGCTAGTTACAAAAGCTGCCTTGCCGGCGGTTGTATCTACAATACCGATTTGCTGCAATGAAGCTGCTAAAAATAAAATCAAGCCAGCTACTACGCCAATTCCAAAGACGCGAAAACGAGGTAAAAGTTCTTTTTTCGCAGGTTTTCGATGCTGTTGCCACCATAAAAGAGGCAGTAACGACAACGCTCCTAACAAAAACCGAATGCCATTAAAAGTAAACGGCTCTAAATATTCCATGCCTATTCGCTGCGCCACAAAAGCCAAGCCCCAAATACCGGCTGTCACAAGCAGCGAGGCATTTGCCTGCCATCGCATCATCATTCACCCGAAAAAGAGTGATAGTGAACCCAATTTTCTTTGCGTTTCGGTCCGCGTACTTCTTTGTTTTGCAGTTGCTTGTGTCCTAGAACGACGGCATAGAGGGGGCGAAAACCTTCGGGAACCGCTAATTTTTCACACAAGTCTTGTCCTTGACCGTTGATAAAAGGAAAACCGGCAAAACCAACCCAGCAACTCCCTAAGCCTAAGCTTTCCGCAACTAAAAGCATATTTTGCGTGGCCGCTGCACAGTTAGCTTCCGTCAAGATAGCGTCTTCCCGAGCGGAAACTAAAACAGCAACAGGCGCATGATAGAAAATATCAAAATCTTCCTTAGCCAATATTTTATGAACAAAGGCTTCCGAAGAGTGTTGAGCAGCCTCCCGAAACCGTTGATTTAACTCAGCAAACATCGCCGTATCGCTGATGACCGTGAAAAACCAAGACTGCTGATTATGACCGCTGGGCGCCCAACGGCCTGCCTCCAAGATCGTTTCCAAATCAGCACGAGACACTTTTTCTGCCGTAAATTTACGCGTACTGCGGCGACTTTTTATTAAATCCAATAATTCATTCATACATCATCGCTCCCTTTTGCATTTCCATCTGCTTTTTCCATTAGCGCCATATTATCAAAAGAAAAGATTTCGCTTTCTTCAATATAGCGACGAACCATTTTATCACTGTGATGTCCAGTTTGCTTCATAATATGCCGTTCTCTAGCGCCCGCTAAAGCAGCTGAGGTAGCAAAACCGCGCCTCAAACTGTGTCCAGCATAACGCTGCGGATCAGCGCCTGTACGTTCAGCAAATTCTTTGACCGTTCGAGCCACCGCTTTATCCGATAGGCGCTGCTGGCGCACACCGCCGTTTTTAGTCAACGAGCGAAAAAGAGGCCCGCTGGTAAGCCCTGAAATATCCAGCCATGCCTTAATAGCTCGTACAGGACAAACTTCCGGCCGCTGACGACGATAAGAAATCCCTTTGTATTGGCCCTTACCATCTGGATCATTTTTTGCCTTACCCAAAAACACTTTGATGCCTTCTGGAAAAAACGTCAAATCTTCTACATCCAGCGCTACCAACTCAGAACGCCTGAAAGCGCCGGCAAAGCCAAATAAAATTAAAGCGCGGTTACGTATGCCAAGCGGTGTAGGAGGAAACACCTCGGCGACTTGCGCCAAGTCTGTCCACATCACAGGCAGCTTTCCTTGCTGAAACGTCCCTTTTGCTTTACGTATACCCTGGAGAGTCATCCGCACATCAGCGGATAGCGTTGGCGAAGAACAGCCGGCCGCTTTATGAGCTTCAGAGATAGCGGTAGCCTTACGAGAAATCGTATTTGCTTTGACGAAATCAGCCAGATAGCTGAAGTACTCTACAAGCGTTTCTGGCGCAGCCGGAATCTCTGCATAGCCATGATGACGGCACCAGTAGGCAAAATCATCCCAATCGCTTTGATAAGCACGGATCGTATTGGCTGACTTAGATGAGGTCATATAGCGAATAGCCTGTTCGGAATACTTGCCTCGCCGCCAGGGACGCAGCAATACAGACGCAGGCAATGAAGACGACATATTCGAATACACCTCCTGCGATATCGCGCAATATTAGTAAAACTCTCTTGATTATACCATAGAAAAAGGTATTGAAATGTGACCATCTTGTTACAAACATCCGCCATGAGCTGTTGTTTTTATTGTAATACCTGCCATTGAAGTTGACAAACGGATCAGCACAGATTATTCTATATGTGAACACATATTCATACGTTTAATATTACTACTAATGAGGTGATACTTATGAATGAAACAATCTGTGACATATGCGAAGAACGTTGTGAACATCCCGAACGGATTGGCTGCGCCAAGGCAGGCATGCTGCCAGACGCAACGATATCGCACCTAGTGGAAACTTTCAAAATTTTAGGAGACGCCACACGAATTAAAATCCTCTGCGTATTAGCCCAACAAGAAATGTGCGTCTGTGATATAGCGGCCGCACTCTCAATGGGACAATCCGCGATTTCGCACCAACTGCGAGTATTGCGCAGTGCCAGATTGGTAAAATACCGCCGTGAAGGTAAGTCAGCCTGGTACTCTTTGGATGATGAGCATGTAGTCGATCTTATGAAGCGAGGCCTAGAACATGTCAGCCATACGTAAGATGAGTCTGAAAGGCACGACGGAGGTGAGCACATTGGAGACAAAGCTCAAAAAATGCAGTTGTTCCTGCTGTCATGGAGACGAGGTTAAATTTGCTGAGTCAACGAAGATTGACGAACCTACAATGTCTCTACCAAAGCCAACGGAGGATACCTTTCGCATTGAAGGAATGGACTGCGCGGACTGCGCCGCCAAATTGGAGAAAAAGATTGCTGCTTTAGCAGGAGTGCAATCTGCCGCCGTAAACTTTGGCGCTGGAAAGCTAACGGTGGTACACGAATTATCGATTACTGATATTACCCGCGCCGTAGAACAGGCAGGTTACCAGGCCTTCCCGCATGGATTAAATCGAAATACAACCACTACACCCGCCTCTCCATGGTGGCGCAAACCAAAGACATTGACAACCATTCTTTCCGGCATTTTCCTCCTACCTGCCATTCTATTGGAATGGAGCGGAGCAGGCGAAGAAATTCTCATGCCTCTTTATGTGGCAGCTATGCTTTTCGGAGGCTACCATGTGGCCAAAAGCGGTCTGTACGGTCTGAAAAGCTTTACTATGGACACCAACTTCCTTATGACTATTGCAGCGGTCGGAGCGGTAGCGATCCGGGAATGGGGAGAGGGCGCCATGGTTGTGTTCTTGTTTTCCCTTGGCAACGCCTTACAAGCATATACACTGGATAAAACAAGGAAATCCATCCGCTCTTTAATGGAATTAGCCCCACGCGAAGCATTGGTACGTAGAGACGGCCAAGAAATCCTATTAGCAGTAGACGAAATTGTCATAAATGACGTAGTTCTTGTAAAACCAGGCGAACGTATTGCCATGGACGGCACGGTAATAAATGGCGTTTCTTCAGTAAATCAAGCTTCTATCACAGGGGAGTCCATACCCGTAGAAAAACAAGCTGGAGACATCGTCTATGCCGGTACAATTAACGAAAACGGAGCTTTAGAAATTACCGTAACAAAGCTAGCGTCAGACTCCACCTTATCGAAAATCATGCATATGGTCGAGGAAGCCCAAGCACAAAAAGCGCCTATGCAGCAATTTGTGGATGTATTTGCCAAATACTATACGCCGACAGTCATTTTGGCAGCCTTATGTTTAATGACAATTCCTACGCTATTTTTCGGACAGCCTTTTGATGTTTGGTTTTATAAAGCCTTAGTGTTGCTGGTTATTTCTTGCCCTTGCGCTTTGGTGATCTCAACTCCGGTGTCTATTGTGTCAGCCATCGGCAATGCTTCACGGCACGGCGTACTGATTAAAGGCGGTGCGCATTTAGAGCTGATGGGCCGTATTGAGGCGATTGCCTTTGATAAAACCGGAACACTTACTGCTGGCAAGCC
>CAZKCR010000122.1:0-5777 GCA_964551055.1 uncultured Anaeromusa sp.
CCTTGTGGCTGGTTTGGATCCTCAGGACCTCATATCTGCAACTGCAGCGACGGGGAAATCCGGCGCTACCAGAAGCGCCTTTCCGGGCCATTGCTAGATCGTATTGACCTGCGCGTAGAGGTGGCGGCGCTTTCTTACGGAGAAATGAAAAGCAAAGCGCCAACGGAAAGTTCGGAGTGTATACGAAGCCGGGTAGAAATGGCTAGAGAGCGCCAGAAACAACGTTTTGAGAGTGATGGAACTTTGGTGAACGCTGCCATGACGCATAGCCAAATTTTAAAGTATTGCCGTTTAAGCGTTGATGCGGAAAAACTGTTGGCCCAAGCGTTTCAGAAATTGGGTATGAGCGCTCGTTCTCATGATCGTCTGCTGAAAGTGGCTAGAACCATTGCCGATCTGGACTCCAGTGACGGTATTGAAATGAAGCACATCGCCGAAGCGGTGCAATTGCGCGGCGGCGAAGAAATGGAAGGGCTGTAAGCAACTGGAATACCGCAAAATGAAAAGTAAGAATGGAGCATCAAGTAAGAGATTTAGTGCAGTTTTTCCCGCTTGCTTTGGCCAAATATAAACTTTGATCAGCTCGAAGAACTAAAGTTGTGATAGTATCTCCAGTTTTCATATGACTAAGGCCTAGGCTTGCGGTAATACTGAGATGAGCATCAGCATTATCTTGTTTGACGTGGAATGAATTATTAGCTATTGAGGTACGGATTCGTTCTGAAATATCCCAGGCTATGGTTGGTGACACCTCTGAAAAAGCAATGATAAATTCCTCGCCTCCATAACGTCCAACAATATCTTGAGATCGAGTAGAGTTGGTTAATATGATAGCGACTTGCTGGAGGACCATATCTCCGGCCTGGTGGCCAAGATGGTCGTTGACGGCTTTGAAATTGTCCAAATCAATCATTAATAGCGAGAAGGGGGAATTTGTACGCTTGGCTCGCTCAAATTGCTCTTGTATTAAAAGGTCAGAATACTGCCGATTGCAAATCTTGCAGAGACCATCTTGCTGCGCTTGTTCTTTTAATTTTTGTCCTTCGAATTTTTCAGTAACATCCATACAACTGCCGATATAGCCTTCAAAATTGCTATTTGAATAATACGGAACGCCACGGTCATTAATCCAACGGTATTCGCCGTCATAGCGCCGTAAGCGGTAATCCATTTCAAAATGTTGTTGTAGATCAAATGCAGAATAATAGATATTTGCACATAACTCTATATCATCAGGATGTACATTGCTAAGCCAGCCATTTCCAAGTTCTTGCTCCATTGTACGGCCAGTAAACTGTAACCATGTTTCATTAAAGTAATTACAAAGTTTGTCTTTTCCGGCACGCCAAATCATATTTGGTGAAGATTCGACAATCAGTTTGTATTGTTGATAATCGAGGGGGGAAAACTTCATTTGCAATCACCCTTTCATAAAAAAGGAACTAAATGCCAATCTTGTTAATTAGTAGAAAAATACGACAGGATGCGAAAAAAACCTTTATACATGGAGACGTGAGTGCTAATTAATTATTACCATTAAGGAAGCTGAGTTGATTTTTGTGCGGCGAAAAGGGAAGAGACGAAGAAAAGATAATTTATTTATGAGTAAAATGAAAATGAGTTAACATCTAGCAACTATAAAATGTTATAATATCCACTGTCTATATAGTGAAAAAGTATTCAAGAGCCTAAACATATAGTTGCATACAAAGAGGGTTATATGAGATATTGGGTAGGGATGTTGTGTAAGAGAATTTCGATAGTCTTGGTTTGGGTCAGCTTGCTGTTTTGGAGTCATGTTTCCGCCAGTCCTGTGGAAAAGCATATTCTGATTTTAAATGGATTTTCCCCTGATTTTGCGGCAGTAGAGGCGTTTAATAGCGGCTTAAAAAGAGAGTTTCAACGGCATCCGGAGTATAATGCTTCTTTTTCTTATGAATATCTTGATATAGCGCGCTTTAATCAAGATAGAGATGGATATTTTGAAGAATGCGCCAGGCATTTTCAGGTAAAATATGCTAAACAAAGGCCTGACCTTATTATTACGGAAGATACACTAACACAATTCCTAGCGGAGTATTCACAACAGGTATTTCCCGAAGTACCTATTATCGCCTTGCAACTTAGAGAAAACAAGGATACGTCAGCTAATATAAACTGGGTTACCGGTTTTGGAGACGATCTGGAAAAAAATCTCGAACTTATTTTGAGAACAAAGCCTGCTGCGAAAAGAATCTTAATTATTATTGGTGATTCTTTCTTGGAACGTGAAATTGTTGAAACATTTTTGCCTGTTGCGAGTCAGTATGAAGATCAGGTGGAACTGGTATTTACCAACAAGCTAGCCCATGAAGCGATGTTGGCTGAAGTAGAAGAAAGCGGTGAAGATACAGCAGTTTTGTTTTTGAGCTGCCTTATGGATGTCGCCGGGGAACGATATACTTCGGCCCAGGTTTTAAAGGAGCTATATCAAGTGGCTAAGGGGCCTATCTATACGGCTAATGCATCTCTTCTTGGCCAGGGAATCGTTGGAGGATATCTGCGAAACTGGAATGCTGTGGGTGAAAAAGCAGCCAGCGTAGGGAATGCTATTCTCAAAGGAGAAGAATACTCTGAAGAAGAACCTTTGTTGAATACCTATGCCTTTGATTGGCGTGAGCTGCAGAGATGGCATATTGATGAATCGCATTTACCGACAGATAGTGTGATACAATATAAGGAGTACTCGTTCTGGGAACAATATAAATGGTGGATTCTTCTCGCTGGTGGCGCCGTTTTTTTTGAAACCGTTCTTATTTTAGGTCTGTTGCTTAATCGTTCACGGCGAAAAGCAGCGGAAGAGAAAATCAAACAGATGAATGCAATGTTAGAGAAAAAAATTTACGAGCGAACCGTCGCACTGCAAGAGACGGTAGCTGAACTGACACACCTTAAAAAGGTGCAAGAAGCGGCTAATGAAAATCTTGTTCAGGTTAACTATGAACTGGATTTTGCCGCAAAAACGGATCAACTCACCGGAATTTATAATCGCCGCCATATCTTGGAACGGATCGAAGAAGCATTCGAGCGTTTTTCTAAAGATGGCAGTGCTTTTTCCTTGGTCATTGCGGATATTGATTTCTTTAAAAAGGTCAATGACGAATATGGCCATGATATAGGGGATAAGGTTCTTCTAATGGTTGCTGGTATGTTGAAAAACTCCCTTAGAAAGTATGATGTTGTTGCTAGATGGGGAGGGGAAGAATTCTTATTATTGTTGCCTGATACTACGGAAATACAGGCAGAGCAGCTGCTGGAGGGGGTGCGTAATCAAATTGCTCAAACCAAGTTATGGGATGAAGAGCGCAACATACAGGTCACGATGACTTTTGGGGTTGCAGCGATACATGCAGGAGAAACGGTTGATACGATCATGAACTACGCGGATATTGCTTTATATAGAGGAAAGAAAAACGGTCGAAATTGTGTAGTTGTAAACAAGGGAACAATGAAAGATTTTTAAAAAGGAGAGTCAGTATGCAGTTTCCAAAGCAACAAGAAAAGCAAATGCAGCTCACTGCCAAATCATTACTAAAAGGGGATAACAGAATCTATCGGGTCCAAAATCCGTTTCGTACCGAATTTTCGTTGTCTGTCTATTTCTTTCTCAAATTTCATTTGTCTAAATCCATAAAAACAGTATCCGAGGCGAACCCCAAAGCCAATATTCTTTTTGGCAGGATTGGCGGATCTTGGTGGAAGCCGCAATTCCATGTTATTATTGGCGGCAGAACAAAGAAAACGGTAGTGGCTGCCGCAGAGATGCTGCAGAAACAATTAAACGGGAAAAAAGATAAAAAAGAGGATAAAAAAGAAAACGCAAAGTAAAAAGTGAGCCGTCAGTGTAGTTGCTGACGGCTCACTTTTCTTATCCTGATTCCAGCCGTTTGGGAAGCACCGCGAGCATTCGCTTTTTGGATCTTTTCCCTGCAAGAATTTATGCGATTCTTGCTTTACGGCTCATACCATTTTATGACTCGTCCTCTCTGTTGGTATGACGGCCTTACCTGCCGTTCAGGATACAGAGCTGGCGGACGAGAGTGCTGGGAGTGGACGATTTGATCTGCCATCCCAGTTACTATGACCAAATGGTCCTCTCCTTGACTAGAGGATACTATACAAAAAGACAAAAGTCAACTGGTGAAAAACAAAGTAAAACTATAGACAAAAAGCAGTATAAGTACTACGCTTAAGTTGCAGCTTTTTTTGGATGTTTCATGGTGAAATGGATAATTATTTTCTTGCAATTTTTCATCTTCTATGATATTCTTACTAAGATCATTAGCAGGAATTTCCAAAAAACGTGAAGCAGATGCTGGAACTCTTCTCGTCGTGACTGGTGGCAATGTGAGATGGTCTCGGTAAAGGAATGGTTTGGCCCGACCATGTTACCACAAGCACGCATAAAGGAGGAGAAAAAATGGAGCATCGCATTCAACAAATGCAACAGAAGTTGGCGTTTTTGGGATATCGGCGTTTTCAGATTCAAAGAATCATGGAAGAAAGCAACGGCTCGAATGAACAGTTGCTTTTGCATTTGCAAAAGTATGAAGTTCTTGGCGCAGATTATGTGCAAGGATATAGCAAATAAGTATCCCTTATAAAGAAAAAAAGAGTTAGCGAAAGCTGACTCTTTTTTTATGGACACTTATATATCGGGAGGAGAAGCGTGAAAATAGTGTGACACAGTTCTGAGGAAACGGTATAATGAAAATAAATTAATTTGAAAAGACAAGGGGGCAAGAACATGCTCAAAAAGATTGCAGTGATGACCAGTGGCGGCGATTCTCCAGGCATGAACGCAGCCATTCGCTCTGTAGTGCGTGTAGCACTTCATGAAGGAGCGGAAGTCTGGGGGATTTATAATGGCTATGCCGGAATGTTGGCGGGCGAAATGGAACTGCTGACATCTCGTTCAGTGGGTGATATTATTCAACGCGGCGGTACGTTTTTGGGTACGGCTCGCTGTGAGGAGTTTCAGACTGAAGCGGGGCAGCGGAAAGCGATAGAAAATGTACGTCAAAAAGGGATTGAAGGCTTGGTGGTTATCGGCGGCAACGGCTCTTTAACTGGCGCGATGAAGCTGGCGGAAATGGGGCTGCCTGTAGTGGGATTGCCAGGCAGTATTGATAACGACATTTGGGGTACTGATTATTCTATCGGCTTTGATACCGCTATTAATACGGTGGTGGATGCGATTAACAAACTGCGAGATACGGCTTCAGCGCATCGCCGCGTCATTGTTGTGGAGGTAATGGGGCGTAAATCCGGCTGGATTGCCATGACGTCCGGCTTGGCCGGCGGCGCCGAACATATTTTAATTCCAGAAATGGAGTATGACCTTCAAGACATATGCAACCAGCTGGTAACCTCGCGGGATTGCGGTAAAAAGTACAGCATCATTGTTGTAGCAGAAGGCGCTGGCAATGCCATGGAGATCGGCAAGGTGATTGCTGAGCAGACGAAATTTGAAACAAGGGTGTCTGTGTTGGGACATATTCAACGCGGCGGTTCGCCGACTGCCATGGACCGGCTCTTGGCCAGCGCCTTGGCGGAGAAGGCTACACTGGCGCTTTTGCAAGGACTGTCTAATATTATGTTTGGCTATCGTACCGGAACCATCTGCTCCGTATCGTTGAAAGACGCAGTAACTTGTCAAAAAACGATTGAGCCATCCTTGTTCCGTCTTTCGGCCGTGCTTTCCTGAGATTGCGCGGAAGAATGCATGGCGTTGGGCA
>CAZKCR010000123.1:0-5762 GCA_964551055.1 uncultured Anaeromusa sp.
TGGTGGAGGCGAGGGGAGTCGAACCCCTGTCCAGAAGCATCGCCATATAGGTGTCTCCGAGCGCAGTCGTTAATTTAAGTTTCGCCCTTTTGCCGCCCAACGACAGGCTGCGCCAGCGCTATCTCGATAAAGTTTCCCTGTGGGTCCTCCGAGAATTGGACTTCAGGTATCCCGCATTGTGACGAGACAGCTTCCCCGCGGGAGGGAGAAACTGGCCCGTTAGCATTAAGCTGCTAAAGCGTATTCTTCGTTGGCAATTAAAATTGTCCCACCGTCTTACGGGCAGATGGAACCCCGGCTCGCTACCCATACCACAACCACCCCTGTCGAAACCAGTACGCCCCCTGGTTACAACGAAGTTATTATGACTTTACAAATAATTATAGCACGCATGTTCCGCAAACACAATGCATTTACCGTTCTCTCTTGCTCTTTACAGCGGTCTTTTTCCCGCCTTGCCAGCTTTGCTTTGTTTTTTTTCATACATAAGCGCATCGCTATGCTCTACCATCTCCCGTACACTACGATACCCTTCATCAAGCGTGGTAAGACCATAACTAAAACGGATGGCGTATGGAAGCTGAAACTCTTTAATGCGCGCCTCAAGGCGTTCCTTCAGATTTGCTACATATTTCTGCAACACTTCCTGCCGTTCCTCTTGAAGCAAAACCAGGAATTCATCGCCGCCCAAACGCACGGTCAATCCTTTCCCCGCAAACGTAGCCGACAATTCTTGGGCGAACAGTTGCAATGCGTGATCGCCTTCGTGGTGTCCAAAGGAATCATTAATGCGTTTGAAATCGTCTAAGTCAATATTGATCGCCGCCAAGTTTCTGCCGGTCCGTCGCTGAAAAGCAGCCAAATATTCTTCATAAGCCATACGATTGGCCAAACCGGTTAACGGATCCCTTTTGGCTTGATTATGAACAATATACACATAGTTGATTACTAGTGCAATCGTCACGCCAGACCAGATAAAATGCGACAATTGGAATAAGGAAAAAAGTAATGGAATGGCTGAAAGCAGGCTCAGTATCATGACCTCTTCTCGCGTTACTTTCCAGCGCCCCATATAAATTACAAGAAAGTTTACCAAATAGTAAAACCCAGTCGTTAAATAAGAAAAAGAAGCTAAGAGACTTTTAGCTTCGCCATGACCTATTGGGTTCGTCGCAGAAGACAACAAATAACTAACCACTGCAACCAGCACATTCAGAAGCAACGGCAAACTCAGTCTTGACCATTTTCTGTTTTGGGATGAATCATAACGAAAAACACGCTGCTGCGAATACAGAGAAATACAAAAAGGAAGTAATGGAGCCAAGGCAAATCCAAGTACTTCTATGATTTGCTGCAGACCGCCCACTCTTTGATATTCAGGCGCAGAAAAAAAGACGCTAAACGTCTCTAAAACTAAAATCAGCAGAGTCAGCAACAATAAAACCAGGAAGAGAGGGTTTCCTTGCTCGCGCCGCTCCAGCTTCAAGCATGCGTGAATAGCAATGCTTACCAACAGCAACGTTAAATAGATATTCATCTGTACGGCAAACACGGAATTGATAAGCTCACCCTCTTCCTACGGTTTTCCGCCCAAACGTCCACCCAACATGGATTTTGATTATTTTGTATATTATACCAAATAATTACTGGTCAGCGTAACCCGTTCATGAAAAATACCTTTAGGACCTTGGTTGCAATTCGGAAACTTGTTCTTTTTCCTTATATAACCAAGTATAATTAAGTATAAGCAAAGTTATTTCAAGAAGGGAGTTTTACCAATGCAACTTTGGTTTTCTGCTATTTTCATTTTATTAGCCTTACTGCTCTCCTTGGGAGGGGCTCCGGTCTCGGCAGCGCCTGCTCCCGCTTCGCCGCAGTCACCGTTAGTGCTTGCCTGGGACCATGTTAAAAGCGCCGCCGAAACATCGGAAACGGCGCCAGTACGTGAAGGCTTGCAGGTTTTATCGCCTACCTGGTTTTCTCTTGCCGACGCTACCGGATCCATTTACTCTAAAGGCAGCGCTGGTTATGTTGCTTCAGCCCACCAAAAAGGCTGCCAGGTTTGGGCTCTACTCGATAACGGTTTTGACGCAAATCGCACCCGTCAATTTCTTGCTTCGGCTCCTGCGCAAACCAAAGCGATCCAGCAACTAAGCAGCTATGCCGCCCAATACCAATTGGACGGCATTAATATCGATTTTGAAAATGTAGCCGATGAAGACCGTGATCGTTTCACCCTGTTCATCCGCAACCTCACTACAGCGCTGAAAAAGCAAAACCTTATCATCTCCATTGACGTGACAGTCCCGAATGCAACACCGTCCTGGTCTCACTGCTATGACCGCAAAGAGTTAGCCTCTATTGTTGATTACGTCATGGTCATGACCTATGACGAACAGTGGGCTACCAGTACTCCAGGCGCGCCTGTTGCTTCGCTCCCCTGGGTGGAAAAGAATCTTCAGAAAACCTTGCAAGAAGTACCGGCAAACAAATTGTTCCTCGGCGTCCCCTTTTATACCAAGCGTTGGGAACACACCGAGGAACAAGGCAAAGCAACTTATAAAGGAAAAACATTTTTTATGGATGACGTAAATACTGTAATACAAACACACAATATCGCTCCGCAATGGCGTTCCGAATATGGTCTTTCGTACCTAGAGTATGAAGAGAATGGCAAAAATTATCATATTTGGATTGAAAGCAAAGACTCGCTAGCCCTGAAAACCGCGTTAGTCCGTACCTATCAATTAGCAGGCCTAGCCTGCTGGCGTTTAGGATTTGAGACCTCTGATATCTGGCCTTTACAGTTATAAAGGAGGAACCACATGCATATAATACATCTTCCCCACGGGAAAATGCTGCAGATTAAACAGGGCGACATCACCGCTGAAATAGCCGACGCCATTGTCAATCCGGCCAATAGTCATTTGCGGCACGGCGGCGGCGCAGCCTTGGCCATCGCACAAACCGGAGGCCCTATCATTCAAAAACAAAGTCAGGAACTCATCAAAAAAATCGGTCATCTTCCTGTCAGCCATGCTGTCATCACTGACGGGGGACTACTATCTGCCAAATTCGTCATTCACACGGTTGGCCCCCAATGGGGTGAAGGCGACGAAGAACGCAAGCTGCGGCAAGCTGTTGAGAACGCTCTCTTTTTAGGACATCTCTACAACTTGCGCAGCCTGTCCATGCCAGCCATCAGCTCCGGCATCTTTGGCTTCCCTAAAGACCGCTGCGCACAAATTCTCTTGCAAACAGCCATTGACTTCTTTCTTCGCCTTGAAACTCCTATGGAACGCATCATTTTTTGCAACTATGACGCGGAAACCTATCAACATTTCATAGAAGCCGCCGATGCTGCTAAACTTATCAATCTATAAGTTATTACCTATGGATTATTTCCCCATAACAAAACCATATTTTTCAAAGATCGCTGATGCTTCTGGGCCAGAAAGATATTGCAAGAAAGCTTCCGCTTCCTTGGGCTGTTTCGCATTTGCGAGTATAGCCGCCGGATAAATGATAGGCTGATGGCTTCCTGCGACGGCGGTAGCAATAATTTTTATCTTAGTGCTTACCGCCGCATCGGTTTTGTACACAATACCGGCGTCTGCATTGCCGCTTTCCACATAGGTCAGAACGGTGCGCACATCTTTAGCCAGCACCATTCTTTCTTCTAACTTATCCCATAGATTTAATTTCTTTAAAACCTGCTGCGCATACTGTCCCGCCGGCACTACTTGCGGTTCCCCCACAGCCAAACGCTTAATCGCGGGATCTGCCAACTCCTCAAAGCTTTTAATGGTTAGCTGTGAGTTTTGCGGTACAATCAGCACCAACTTGTTCTCCAGTAAATTTTTCCGGGTCTGTTGCTGCAGCAACCCTTTGGTCTGCAATTCATCCATTTGTTTGGGAGCTGCCGAGATGAAAACATCCGCTGGAGCTCCTTGCTCAATTTGTTTTTGCAACGACCCCGAAGCGCCCAGGTTGAAGACCAATTTTACATTCGGATTCTTTTTTTGATACTGCTGCTGAATTTCTTCCAGCGCATCTTTCATGCTTACTGCGGCAGATACGTTCAGCTCTGCAGGCGCCGTCGCCTTCGGCTGCGTTCCTCCGCATCCCGCCAAAAGCAATAGTCCTAAACACAATCCTACCAACCCCAACCAACTTGCTTTTCTCATAAACAACCCCTCCTTAAAAAAATAAATGCCAGAAAACGCGCTATACGTCTCTGACACCACTCCGTATCATTATTCTTTTCTTTTGTTTTTATTATATACGAAGAATTCTTCCAACACAACTTTCAGCAAAAACAAATTTGACATAAAACGAAAGCCTCCTGACAAACAGAAGGCTTTCGTTTTGCTTATTTTACAATATCAGCACCGAACCATTTTTGCGAAATCTTCGCTGAGGTTCCGTCTTTTTTCATTTCGTTCAGTACGTTCTGAACCTTGTCGCGCAGTTCTTTGTCATCCTTGCGGAAGCCTACGCCATAAACACCGACTTCTCCCAGAGGCTTCTCAATGGCAATATATGCCCCGGCTTCTTTAGACATATAGTAACGTCCAAGAATTTCGTCCGTTACAACCGCGTCCAAACGACCAGTTTTCAGATCCATAAAGGCGGCTACACAATCCGGATATTTTTTGAAATCTTTCAGAGACGATTTCAGTTTTTCGTCCTTAGTGACAACTTCTTCACCAATACTGGATTGCTGTACGCCAACCACTTTACCATTCAGATCAGCGACGCTTTTAATCGGAGAATTAGCCAACACGAAAATCAATTGCTTGCTTTCCATGTAAGGATCGCTGAAAAGCACGTTTTTCTTACGTTCTTCTGTGATATTCATCCCGTTCCAGAGCGCATCAATACGCTTGCTGTTCAGCTCGGCTTCTTTACTGCTCCAATCGATACCTTTGAATTCCACTTCGATGCCCAGACGCTTAGCCGCTTCTTTGGCCATGTCAATGTCAAAGCCAACAATATTGTTCTTTTCATCTTTGAAGCCCATCGGCGGAAAATTGTCATCCAAACCAATGACAATCTTTTTCTTGGCAGGCTCCGTTTTGGTCGTGCTGCCACAGCCGGCAAACAATACGCCTGCCATCACCAACAGCAATACTACAGAAATAATTCGTTTCATGAAAACCCTCCGTTCCAATCTGTTTTTTATCGGCTTCTTTATTTTACTTTACTTCGGTAAAATAAGAAAGGGGTAAATTGATGATAATCAAAAATAATTTGTCTATTTTGTGACTGCTTTGTATTTTGACGGTCATCTTTTTGTAACCAAGCTGTAACAAGATTACGCTAAACTAAAATCAAATAAAGCACGAGGGGGATTCACAATGAATAACATAGCCAAAAAAGCAGTATTTCTAGCTCTTGCAGGAATCATCCAGTTCGGTATTGGAGTTTCGGCCATCGAGGCCTCTCCGGCACATCATGATCGTGAAGAAATTAGACAACAAGACGAGCAATTCGAACATGAGCGTCAAGAGCGAGAGCACCGTGAACGCATGGAACGGGAACACCGCGAGCGAATGGAGAGACAACGCCACGAACGCGAGCAAGCGGAAATGCGCCGTCATCAAGAAGCCATGCGCCGTCACCATCATGAAAGCGAAGAAGCTTGGCATGAACGGCAGCGCCTGGAAAACGAACGTCACGAACATGAAATGAATGCTATTGCCGCTATTGTAGTAGCCGCCATACTGAAATAGGTCCGCAAAAAGGCCGTTGAGAAAACA
>CAZKCR010000124.1:0-5643 GCA_964551055.1 uncultured Anaeromusa sp.
AAGATGTGCCCATGGGGTAGATGGGCTGGCCGCCGCCGTTAATGCAGCCGCCGGGACAGTTCATTACTTCGATAAAATGATAGGGAGATGTTCCGGCTTCTACCTGCGCTAAAAGCGGCTCAATGTTTTCTTTTAAGCCATGAACAACCGCCACGCGCAAGGTAAGCTCTTTACCAGTCTTGGCATCAGTTATGGTAATAGAGGCATCCTTGACGCCATTGAGTCCTCGTACAGGCGTTAAGGTCAAATTCGCCAGTTCTTTGCCGGTGATAAGGTAGTAAGCGGAACGCAGGGCGGCTTCCATGACGCCGCCGGTGTTGCCGAAAATAGTACCGGCGCCGCTATACTGCGCTAACGGATTATCAGCATCGGTAAAGTCGGCGGTTTGGCGAAAGTCGATGTTCAGCTTGCGCAGCAGACGGGCCAAATCACGGGTTGTGAGCACGGTGTCAATATCCGGATAATCAGCGCTGCTGCCTTGCTTGCGCCAGTACGCAGCGGCGCTGTGAAATTCCGGTCGCGAAGCTTCAAACTTCTTCGCCGTGCAAGGCATGACGCCCACGACGTAAACTGATTCCGGCGCTGTCTTCCAAATTTCTTTGGCCCCGTAGGTTTTGGCTAGGGCGCCAGCCATCATCATAGGAGATTTGGCGCTGGAGAGATTAGGCAATAGTTTGGGGTGATTCAACTCTATGTAACGAATCCACGCGGGACAGCAGGAGGTGAACTGCGGCAGGGGCCCGAGATGGTGAGCGGCTGGTTCGCCTAATAGATAATAGCGGATTTTAGCCACTAATTCGCTTCCTTCTTCTAAAATGGTTTGATCGGCCGTAAAGTTAGTGTCTAAAATTTTAAAGCCAGCTTTTTTGAGCGCTCCATAGAGCTTTTCTGTCAGCAAGGAGCCTGGCTCAAAGCCAAATTCTTCACCGATGGCTACGCGTACGGCGGGAGCGATCGTTGCCACAACCGTTGTGTGGCTATCTTTTAGCTTTTCAATGAGAGAATCTACGGGATCTATAGTGTCCTGAGGGGCTCCAAAAGGGCAATTAACTAGGCATTGACCGCAAAAAATGCATTTTTCGGAATCGATACGATGAGCAGATCCATATTTTCCATCAATAGCCTGTGTGGGACAGAATTGTTTACAGGAATCACAGCCCTTGCATTTTTGCTTGTCAATGGCTATGATCCGGGTTTGCTCCTGTGCTTGAAAGCTTTTCACCGGGATACCTCCTCTGTCTTGCGAGCAACGTTGCGGGCGGGATCACTACAAAACGAAATAGTATTTTTTTTAACTTTGCTTACAGGATAGTGTATACAAAAAGAAAGTGTCAACGATAACAAATAAAAATAAATAAATAGAGAAATAAATAAAAGTGAGAGAATTACAGATAGGATGTGAAATAGGAAGAAAAGCAAAGATACTGCAAGTGGAAAAACAAAGATCTATTGTTTGTATACAAAAGAAAAACTAACGCAACAATATTGAGTATACTTGTAAAGTTACAGAAAAACAATAGCTTGCAAAGAAGTTTGAAAATAAATGTAAATGAAATAAAAGGATATTTTATGCTGACAATTTGTTTGTATTTTTTTAGCTGTTTTCTTATAGAAATTAATGGGCTAAGAATTTTTTCTCATTTATAAAAACCCAAAGAAGCTTGTAAAGACAATGCCCTTCCAAAGTTTCCCAACATACTGAGTTGGCTAACTTTGGAAGGGCATTGAAAAATGGTCAATAGGAGTGCTGTTTTTATCGTGATTAATCCGTTGGTTTCGGCAGTGAATAAGAGGCTAAAGCGGCGATGACAGGCAATACGGTTAAGATGCTGAAGGAGAACGCAAGACCATATTGGTCAGCGAGCCATCCGAGGCCTGGCGCCGCTATGCCGCCTACGCTGACGGCAAGGCCTAAAGTAATGCCTGAAGCAAAGCCCATGCGTTGCGGCAGGTATTTCTGCCCGAGAACAACCGTAGGGCTATAGGGAGCAAAAAGACTCATGCCGATGGGGATGAGTAAGGCCATGGCTAGGTTTGGCTCTTCGGTAGAAACGAAGAGCCAAAGAATCGGGATGAGCAGCAGATAGCCTGTGCGGATAACTCGCAGATAGCCATAGCGGTCCGCCCAGCGTCCTCCAAAGAAGGTGCCGAGTACTCCGATGCTGAAGAGAACGGTCAAGGCGCTGCTGCCGGCGGTATGGCTTTGGAGCAGCACATGAATCCAGTAAAGCGGGATAAATGTATTTAAGCCAGCGAAAAGAATAGAACGGCAAATGACTACAATAGACAAACGGCCGAAGGCGGGCCAGTTGTCCGGCGGGGTTTGCGCGGCGGCAGCGGCGGCTTTGACACTTAGGCTGCCAAATTGCCGCATGCGTTGCTGCAGAAAAAAGCAGATGCAGGCAGCGGGAAGTAAGAAAAAGGCGGTGCTTTTTAAGCCGCCGGCCAGAACTAGGAAGGTGCCAAGCAAAGGACCAACAGCAAAACCGGCATTGCCGCCGATGCCGAAAAGGCCGATGCCAGTGGCTTTTTTGTCGCCTGCGACGAGATTGGCTAGACGCGCGGCTTCCGGGTGGAAGGCGGCTACACCGATGCCGCTTACTGCCACCGCGAAGAACATGGCGGTGTACGAGTCTACCCAGCCTAGGAGCGCTAAGCCTAGGCCGGCCAAGAGGACGGCCCACGGCATGAGCCGAGGCCTGTCCAGGCGGTCTGCGTAAAAGCCGAAAAGCGGTTGAATAATCGAAGAGGTCAAGCTATTGGCGAACATTAAGCCGGCTGCAGCAGCATAACTGAGGTGGTGCTCTGTCATGAGAAACGGCAGCAAGGCTGGCAAGGCGCCTTGGTTGAGGTCGGTAAAAAAATGGCCGCTAGTCAGCCAAGCAATGGAACGACGATTCATGAATAAAAAACCCCTTATAATTTCTTGAGCTCTGTTTTACGGGCTCGTTCCGCTAAAGTAGAAGAATGACCGCGCTGAGGAATATCTTCCGGTTTCACCTGCAGTTCTTGCGCGAGAAGAGCGCGGACCCTGGGGCCGCAGAACGTTCCCTGGCATAAGCCCATGCCAGCCCGGGTGCGGCGTTTCACTGCATCGACAGAAAGTACCGGAAGGCCGCGACGGAAGCAGTCTAGGATTTCCGCCTCTGTGACGCTCTCGCAACGGCAGATGAGATGAAGCGCTGGGTCAGTGTGGCTTGTGTCACCCTGAAATGCTGCATCCTTAGGCTGAATGATAGGTGCTCGTTGCGCTTGGAAGTTGGGCTTTGCTTCTAGCTTAAGGCCGCTGTCTTGAAGCAGCGTCACTACTTTTAAAGCGATGGCAGGCGAAGATGTCAGGCCGGGAGAGTCAATGCCGATGAGGTTAACTAGGCCGGGAAGACGCGAGTCATCAATTACCCAGTCCTTTTGATTTGAAACTGGACGGTTGCCGGCAAAGGATGTCAAGGCTTGGCGCATATCAAAGCCGGGAACGGACAGGCGTGCTGTTTGGGCAATGAAGCGCAGTGTTTCTTCATCGGTGCTGACATCATCTTTGTCGTCGATTTCTTCGGCATTAGGCCCTAGCATAAGATTGCCGTGGTAAGTGGGGGTTACTAGAATGCCTTTACCAAGAGCGGTAGGAACCTGAAAGATAACAGAATTTGCCAAGTGGTTTTGGGCTTTCGATAAAAGAATGTATTGGCCGCGGCGAGGGGTAATCTGGTAGTCGTTCAGGCCGGCCATAGCGGCAATGCGGTCACTGTGTGCGCCGGCGGCATTGATTACAAAGCGGGAGGTTAGCGTTCCCTGGGAAGTAGTGATAAGGAAATGATCCGATATCTTTTCCAGTTGCAGTACTTCATGGCGGAGCTTGAGTTCCACGCCGTTGGCTACGGCGTTTTCCATTAAGGCAATGACAAATTCATAAGGAGAAGTGACGCCGGCTTGGGCGCAGTACAGCGCACCGGTCACCTCAACGCTGACATGGGGTTCGCGGCGGCGCATTTCTTCACCGTCGATTAGCTCCAGACCGCCGACGCCGTTCTGCTGGCCTTGTTCGTAGAGTCTCTGCAGCGTTGCCAAGCTTTCCTGATCAAAAGCCAGCACATAGGAGCCGATTTCCCGGTAGCCAAAATGCAGCTGAGCATCTAACTGAGCGTACATGCGGTTTCCCTTCACGCAAAGCTCGGCTTTCAGCGTGCCCGGCTTGTCGGAATAGCCTCCATGCACGATGCCGCTGTTGGCTTTGGAACAGCCACAGCTGACATCGTCTTCGCGGTCCAGGACACATATTTTGAGTTGGTAGCGCGATAATTCTCTGGCGATGTTGGCCCCGACGACACCGGCGCCGATAATGCAAACGTCATACATGGTTGTCGCCTTCTTTCTTTGAAAGAGTATTTTAATAAGAATTCTCATTTGTTTGCAAAAATCCTTCTCCTTATGGTGAAAGGAAAAGGCATTCGCAGCATCTCTGGAAAAGAGAATGGTTTTTCCGATATTTCATAGAGGAAGTCGGCAGGAAATCGGAGGGAGTTTTGCGAATAGGAAGAAAAGGAAATAAAGGCCTGGCCAGGAAGGTGCAAAATAAATGACAGATACATTGGAAAAGCTGATTGCCTTATTGCCGACAATCAGAGAGGCAATGGCCGATACGGATGTTGGATTGAGCGTCAGTGATTGTGAGAAGATTGTCTATTATAACCCTGGACGAACGTTAGATTTAAAGGTTCCTGCAGGGGCTCCTTTGAAGGAGGGCATGGTATTGGCGGACGCCATCCGCCAGAGACGACGCGTTGTGCGGCGACAGGACAAAAATTTATGGGGAACGCCCTTTATTGCTACGGCGCTGCCAGTGCAGGAAGAAGGCCAGGTGGTAGGCGCGATTTCGTTTCAGACTGCTGTGGCTCGTCAGGACGCTTTGAAGGACATGGCGGAAAAATTGATGGATAATATCAACCTTTTAGCCAGTACTAGTCAGGAAGTGACGGCGCAGACACAGGAAATGGCGGCGGTGACGCGCGGGTTGGCGGAAATGTCGCAGGAATCGCAGCGTCGAACCAAGGATACAGGTCAAGTATTGACGTTGATCCGCAATGTAGCCGGGCAAACGAACTTGCTGGGTTTGAACGCGGCCATTGAAGCCGCTCGAGTTGGCGAGGCCGGGCGAGGCTTTGGCGTGGTAGCGGAAGAAATACGTAAATTGGCTACCAGCAGCTCCGAGTCCATTCAAAAGATTGACGGAATTTTAAAAGCGGTTGAGACCGACAGCGGCAGGACGTATGAGGAAATTCAGCGCATTAGCGGCAATTTGGCGCAAGTGGCTCAGGCGGTATCCGGCATTGCCGAAGCGGTGCAGGAAGCTTTGTCCGTAGCCCAGCAATTGGACGGTCTGGCTAATGATTTGACAGAAGAATAATCAACAGGAGGAAGCAATATGAACTTTAAATTTTTGCACAATAATATCAATGTGTTAAATCTGGAGCGGAGCATGGAATTTTATCAGAAAGCGTTGGGCCTGACGGAAAGTCGTCGTAAGGAACGGCCTGGCTTTATTTTGGTATATTTGGGAGATGGAGGTCAAACGCCGCATTTGCTGGAACTCACTTGGTTGAAAGATCGCACAGAGCCGTATAATTTGGGAGACAATGAAATCCATCT
>CAZKCR010000125.1:0-4375 GCA_964551055.1 uncultured Anaeromusa sp.
TACGCAGCTTACGAAACACAACCGATGGTGAAATGGGCGCAGGAAGTATTGCGATCCGGACAGCGCATTTTGGAATTGGCGGAGAAGATGCAAAATAATGGACTAGGTATGCAATCTCTAAGCATTGACGTGATTTCTTGCCATGGCCAGGCGGTAGAGTGCTTTTCCGGTTCTCATAGGGACTTGGCAAGTCGGGTCATGCAGGCGGTGGATGATATTGATTTTTTTGTACGAGAATCCTATTCGTGCCAAGCGGGAACCAGACAAATGCTGCGCGCCGTTTTTTTGGTGGGCTTTTATGGCTATTTAGCGGAAGGCAATCGCAAGGCTTTGCTGCGAAAATGCCTTTGGGCTAAACAATTACGCAGGGGTATGTGCAGTGAGGAGCAAGTTACATATTTGCACGCTCCCATAGAACGTTGCGGTGATTAATGCTCTGTAAATTAAAAGAATGTTCTCTTTAGTACACTGCGGAAGAACTGGGACTCGTATGACAATTGGATTTTTACGAAGTGTTCGTTTTGGTACGGTTAAGATTTGTTGTAAAAGACGGTAGTTGTTTTTTAAAACAAGGGGCTCTTTTAGCAGGCAGGGGATTAGGAAGCAGGACAGAATTAAATAGCAGAAGGTTGTTGGTAGGAAACGCTTTCTAGTGGTTGTCATGTAGAAAGGGGCTTGGAATCATGGATTTACAACATGCCTTACAGGTTGTTAGCGCCTTGGCGCGAGAAGTTGGGGCGATGCAAAAAGAGTCTTTGGGGCGGCGGGATTTGTTGGTGCAGACCAAAAGCAGCGGGATCGACTTGGTGACTGAGGTGGATGTGCGTTCGGAAGCGATGATTTTAGAGGTGTTGCGCCGCGAATTTCCCTCTTGCGCCATTATGTCGGAAGAATCAGGAGCAAGCGGACCGGCGGCGGAATATTGCTGGGTTGTAGATCCGCTGGACGGTACTACGAATTATGCGCAGGGTCTGCCTATTTTTGCAGTTTCCATCGCTTTGCAGTATCAGCAGGAAAGTGTGCTGGGGGTTGTTTATGCGCCAATGCTGGATCAGCTTTTTACGGCGGTAAAAGGCGGGGGAGCCAGAAAAAACGGTACGCTTCTGCAGGTCTCGGATAAACCTTCACTGGAGTCTTGTGTGCTGGCGACAGGTTTTCCTTATGATGTAGCTACACATCCTTTGAATAATCTGGACTATTTTAATTCATTACTTCTTAAAACTCGAGCGGTGCGGCGCTTTGGCGCGGCGGCGTACGATTTAGCGTGCGTAGCGGAAGGCTCTTTTGACGGCTATTGGGAAATGAACTTATCGCCCTGGGATGCAGCGGCAGGTGTATTGCTGGTAACGGAAGCCGGGGGCGTGGTGCGGTCTTTTCGGAAGGATCGCAAGATTTCACTGGTGGCTGCATCTTCCCAAGTTCATGATTGGATCGTTGCGGAATTACAGCACATTGACGCAGGTAGATAAAACGAAATCAAGACATGGCATTTTACAATAAGGATAAAATAAGTTACAATACAAAAAGAGCGTTTACAAGCGCTCTTTTCTTTAATACACATGGTTAACTTATTTCTGAGATATGGTTAACGGAAGGGCGGTGGGTTTCATGAAAGAAAATCCTGTAGAACAACAAGATAAGAAGTATATATGGCATCCGTTTACGCAGATGCAAGGCTGGCTGGAAAATCAACAGACAGTGATTTGTGAAGCCAAAGGTATAAAACTAACAGATACGGAAGGACGCAGCTATTATGACGGCGTGTCTTCCTTATGGGTTAATATTCATGGGCATCAAAGGCGTGAAATTGACGAAGCCATTATAGCGCAGCTAGGAAAAGTAGCTCATAGTACTGCGCTGGGATTGGCCAACATTCCGGCGTCGGAACTGGCGGAGCAGCTGGTGGCGCTGGCGCCGGAAGGTTTGGAGAAGGTTTTTTATTCTGACGACGGCTCTACGGCAGTGGAAGTGGCTTTAAAAATGTCCTTTCAATATTGGCGTCATCAAGGAATGCCGGGAAAAGAAAAATTTGTAGCCTTGGCTCAGGCGTACCATGGCGATACGATTGGCGCGGTGAGCGTTGGCGGTGTTGATCTTTTTCATCGCACCTTCCAACCGCTTTTGTTTCAATCGCTGCAGGCGCCGTCTCCTTCCTGTTATCACTGCCGCCAAGATATAAAAACCTGTAAAAAGCAGTGCCTGCAAGAGATGGAGGCGCTGTTAGCGGCTCATCATCAAGAGATTGCTGCTGTAATCGTGGAGCCCCTGGTACAGGCGGCGGCAGGCATGCTGATGTCGCCTCCGGGTTATTTAGCGGCGGTGCGTCAGTTGACGAAAAAATATAATGTGCATCTCATTGCCGATGAAGTAGCTACCGGCTTTGGCCGTACCGGGAAAATGTTCGCTTGCGAGCATGAAGGAGTCAGTCCGGATTTTATGGCTCTTTCTAAAGGCATTACCGGCGGTTATGTTCCTTTGGCGGCTACGTTGACAACACATGGAATTTTCGATGCCTTCCTAGGCGATATGGAGTCAAAGCGCACTTTTTATCACGGACATTCTTATACAGCCAATCAGTTGGCTTGTGCGGCAGCGTTGGGCAGTTTGAAGATATTTCGTGATGATAAGGTGATTGCAGGGTTGGAGAAAAAAATTGCTTGTGTGGCTGAAGCGCTTAGAGACATTGCCTCGTTAGCGCATGTGGGCGATGCAAGGCAGCGCGGATTAATTATCGGAATTGAGCTTATGCAGGATAAGGAGGCCCCAACTCCATATCCCTGGGGAGAAACCATGGGAGCCAGGGTTTGTTTAAAAGCGCGCGAGTATGGTTTATTCATTCGCCCTGTCGGAGATGTGGTTGTCTTTATGCCGCCGCTGGTCAGTACGGAAACGGAGCTTTTGGAAATGCTGTCGCTGCTTCGCAAAGCGGTTGTCGCGGTTACGGAGGAAGGTGCAGTTGTGGAAGGCGGCGGCGGCGCTCACTTTTAGAAAACTGATAGTTTATGCAAGCGGGCAATACAGGATGTATGTGTTGTCCGCTTGCTATTTTTTGTATCCAAAAATGAACAAAATAGGAAGGACCTTGCAGGAGATTGTGATTTGGTCAAGAATAAAAACAAAAAATATAATTGCGAACATTACAAATAAGAATAAATAAACTGCATAAAAATTAAATAATAATAAAATAGAGCCGTATTTATGAGATCATGATACAGTATAACAGCTATATTTTTTCAAAAATAACGTGTAGAGAGGAGTAAAACAAACTTATGCTAGCAATGGAGTTTTTAGTCATTCTAGCCTGCCTGCTTGTCGGGACTCGTTTTGGAGGTATGGGCCTGGGCCTGATCAGCGGCATCGGACTTTTTGTTCTTTCTTTTGTTTTTGGATTACAGCCCGGCAAACCTCCAGTGGATGTTATTCTTACTATTTTGGCTGTAATTAGCTGCGCTTCGGTATTGCAAACAGCCGGAGGGCTGAATGTCATGATGCAGTTTGCCGAGCGCTTGCTGCGTCGCCATCCGCAGTACGTAACGATTTTGGCGCCGTTGACGACTTGGACGTTAACTGTGCTCTGCGGTACTGGTCATGTGGTGTACACGATGTTCCCGATTATTTATGATATCGCTCTCAAAAAAGGAATTCGTCCGGAACGGCCTATGGCGGTTGCTTCGGTAGCTTCCCAGATGGGCATTTGCGCCTCGCCGGTATCGGTAGCGGTAGTCTCTATGGTTTCTATTTTTGCAGCTTCTCATGGCGTAGGGCAGAGCATTGGTATTATTCAGCTCTTGTCGGTAGCCATGCCGTCTTCGCTGGCTGGCGTACTGATCGCGGCTCTGTGGAGCTTGCGGCGCGGCAAAGATTTGGACAAAGACGAGGAATTTCAAGCCAAGCTTAAAGATCCGGAGCAGAAAGAATATATTTACGGCGGCTCCGAAACCTTGTTGGATAAAGTATTTCCCAAAGAAGCTTACTGGGCTACTTGGATCTTTTTCTCCGCAATTCTGGTAGTGGTTGCATTAGGCGCTATCCCGGAGCTGCGTCCTGCTTTTGGCGCTCCTGGAAAAATGAAACCCATGTCGATGAACTTGGTCATTCAGATGCTGATGCTGATTGCCGGCGCGGTCATTTTGATGGCTTGCAAGGTAAATACTCGCGAAATTGCCAATGGCGCTGTTTTCAAAGCAGGTATGACGGCGATTATCTCGGTGTTTGGCGTAGCTTGGATGAGCGACACCTTTTTCGAATCCCATTTTACGCTGTTGAAAAACGCCTTAGCAGGCGTTGTTGCTACGCAGCCTTGGATGTATGCCATTGTTCTCTTCTTGGTGTCCAAGCTGGTTAACAGCCAGGGAGCCGCTTTGGCGGCCATTGC
>CAZKCR010000125.1:4475-5634 GCA_964551055.1 uncultured Anaeromusa sp.
GCGATTTTGATGATTGCGACAGCACAGGCGGACAGCATTTGGAATGTGGGCATTAAGACGGCTGCTGCGCAAAACATGATTGCTTTGGGTTTTATTGAAAAACAATTGGGCGTGTACATTAGTTGGCTGGATTGGTTTATTGCCGCTGCTCCGTTTGCGATCATCATGTCGGTAGCTCTTTACTTTCTGCTGCTGAAAATGATGCCGCCGGAAACAGAGGAAATTGCCGGAGGCAAGGAAACGATTATGAAGGCCCTGAAAGAACTGGGACCGATGAAAGCGGAAGAAAAGAAGCTTTTTGGCATTTCTTTAATATTGCTGTGCTTGTGGGCTACGGAGAAAGTTTTGCATCCCTTTGATACTTCCTCTACCACCATTGCAGCCATTACCATTATGCTGCTTCCAGGCGTGGGCATTATGACCTGGCAAGAGGCGCAGAGCAAAATTCCCTGGGGGACGCTGTTGCTCTTTGGCATCGGCATTAGCTTGGGTTCGGCCTTGTTGTCGACGAAGGCGGCAGCTTGGTTGGCAAAAATGATTGTAGGCTGGTTTGGTTTGCAAGCTATGCCGGCATTGATCGTATTTGCTGTACTGGCGGCATTTTTGATCATCATTCACTTGGGCTTTGCCAGTGCTACGGCTTTAGCGGCAGCTATGATTCCTATCATCATCTCTATTCTTCAGGGTATGCCGCCGACAAGCGGCATTAATGTGGTGGGCATGACTATGCTGCTGCAGTATGTGATTAGCTTTGGCTTTATTTTGCCTGTTAATGCACCGCAAAATATGGTGGCCTATGCGACGGAAACCTTTGAGGTGCGCGATTTTATTCGTACTGGCGTGCCTCTTTGCATTATTGCTTATCTGACGACATTGCTGTTGGCCAGTACGTATTGGAAATGGCTGGGGCTGGTGTAAACCGGAAAGGAGTGGTGAGATGAGTCAGGAATTGAATGAGGAGCTGCTTGATAAGTTGACCAAGGTCTGCTTGTGCAAGGGGATTTCACGGGCCATCATGAAAAAAGCCATTCGCGGCGGTGCTAAAACGGTGGCGGAAGTACAAAAAGCCACAGGCGCCGGCAGCGGCTCTTGCGGCGGTAAGCGCTGTACGCCCAAAATCGAAGCGCTCTTGGCGGAAGCGGAGAACCAATAAAATAAG
>CAZKCR010000126.1:0-5627 GCA_964551055.1 uncultured Anaeromusa sp.
GAAGCGCAAATGCAAAAAATTCCGTATGTACTGGTAGTTGGAGACAAGGAAATGGAAAGCGGCACTGTAGCGGTGCGTAAACGGGGCGAAGGCGATTTGGGACCGCAGGAGACAGAGGTCTTTACGCAACAACTGTTAGCGGAAATTGCTGCAAAAAAGTAAAACGTCGTTGACAAAAGATGAATTTCATGATATCTTAACAAAAGTGATTTGAAAGAAGAAGCCATCCGCTTCTCACCTTGCCACGCCATGGAGCAGTGAGCTAGGTCAGCAAACCCAAAGCTAAGGGTGTATTGCGGGTGGAGTGCAGGCTCTGCCCGCTTTCTTTTTGTAAATGTATGCGGAGGTGAATGACAATTAGCAAAGACAATTTGCGGATCAACGAAGAGATTCGGGTAAGAGAAGTGCGGGTAACCACCGCCGAAGGTGAACAGCTGGGCATCATGCAGGTGCGCGACGCCTTGCAGATGGCTATGGAACAGAATCTCGACCTGGTAGAAGTTGCTCCGACGGCTCGTCCGCCGGTATGCCGCATCATGGACTATGGTAAGTTCAAGTATGAGCAGCAAAAAAGGGACAAAGAAGCCAAAAAGAAACAAAAAATCGTTACCATCAAAGAAGTCAAGCTTCGGCCTAATATCGAAGATCATGACTTTGATGTTAAGAAAAAGAATGCCCTGCGTTTTCTGGAAGATGGTGACAAGGTCAAAGTGACCATCATGTTCCGTGGCCGGGAATTATCCCATCCGGAATTGGGACGAGTTTTGCTGGTGCGTATGGCCAAGGAATTGGCTGATATCGCCAATGTAGAACGCGAGCCCAAACTGGAAGGCAAGAACATGATTATGATTCTGAATGCCAAACAGCAGGGATAAAACTGAAACAACAGCAAGGGGGAGCAAGTAATGCCGAAAATCAAAACTCGTAGAAGCGCTGCCAAACGTTTTCGTATCACCGCCAGCGGTGAGTTCAAGCGCGCCAAAGCTTTTAAAAGCCATATCCTGGAATGCAAATCGCCTAAGCGTAAACGCAACCTGCGTAAAGCTTCGCTGGTAAGCAAGTCCGATCACAAGCGCGTACAGCTTATGCTGCCGAACGCGTAATTTAAAACGAATTTAATGCACACTTTCTGGAGGGATTAATATGCCGAGAGTAAAAAAAGGCGTTACCGCACATCGACGCCATAAAAAAATTCTAAAGCTGGCTAAAGGATACCGTGGTGCCCGCAGCAAGCAGTTTAAAAAAGCTAATGAATTAGTCATGAAAGCGTTGTTCTACGCTCGTCGTGACCGTCGCGCCAAAAAAGGCGAATTCCGTCGTCTATGGATTGCCCGTATTAATGCGGCTGCCCGCATCAACGGCCTGTCCTACAGCAAGCTGATCAACGGCTTGACCAAAGCTGGCGTAGAAGTAAACCGTAAAATGCTGGCTGACTTGGCTGTCAACGATCTGGCTGCTTTCAACAAGCTTGTTGAAACCGCTAAAGCAAAACTGTAAAACAAAGTATCGAAAAGCCGGCCTTAGGGTCGGTTTTTTTCTTTGAAGCAAAGATAATTTGAAAAATTTGTGTTTTTCAAATTATCTTTGCTTTTTCCGCAGGGGTTTTGGATTTTCATGGCGAAAAGAAAAAACATAAAATAATAAACCCTGAAGGGAGAGTTGTGTCGTGGCTTTAGTAACAATGGCAGAACTTCTACAGGATGCGCGGCGGCGGCAATACGCAGTAGGGGGATTTAATGTTTTTAATTTTGAAACCCTGGGGGCTGTGGTTGAAGTAGCGGAAGAATTGAAAACGCCTTTAGTTTTGGGAATTCCCGAACGGTTGTTTAAGTTTGTCGACGCGGATTTGCTGGGAGCTGCTATGGTGCGAGCCGCTCATAAGTCAAGTGTTCCGGTGGCCTTACATTTGGATCACAGTCATACGTACGAAGGAATTCTAAAGGCTGTACGCTGGGGCTTTACCTCGGTCATGTTTGATGGTTCCCGACTAACCTTTGAAGAAAATGTACGTCGGACCAAGGAGGTGGCCAAGATTGCCCATGCCTCTGGCTTGACCGTGGAAGGGGAGCTAGGATCCTTAGGCGGCGAGTCGGCAAGCGGTCTTGAAGAAGCGGCGCAGTTTGCGCAAAAAACCCGTATTGATGCCTTAGCGGTAGGGTGCGGTAATCATTTAGGAGCTATTGCAGATGCTTCGTTGGATTTTGAACGTCTCGGCATGCTGCGTCAGATGGTGCAAATTCCGTTGGTCATGCATGGCGGCGCTGGTTTGCAAGCGGAAGAGTATCGGCGCTTGATCCAAGCTGGTATTGCTAAAATTAATATTGCGACCGACACATCGACGGTGGCGGCGGAGCAGTTGAAAAAAGAACTGTCGCGGACGCCGCATATGAACTATGTCAATTTAATGGCTATTGTTAAAAAAGGCGTCAAAGAGTCTGTGCGTAAGTACATGCTGGCCTTTGAGTGCATCTCCAAGGCCAAAGCTATTTAAAGAGAGAAATTTAGGCAGGGGAATTCGAGGCATTGCTTCGGCTCCCCTGCTTTTTAACATTTCGCCCCCTGGACGGGTAGATAGGGAGTGCTTATAATAAGTTGAGAGAATATTGGCTGGAGTGGAGCGATCATTTTGAGAAACAGCACTCTTGGTTTGTTAAAAGAATGGACATTAACTCCTTATCAAATCTTGGTTCTTGGTTTTGCAGGGCTGATTCTGTTGGGAAGCTGCCTGCTGATGCTGCCTCAGGCGACAATGTCAGGGAATGGAACCTCTTTTGTTGATGCTTTGTTTACGGCTACGTCGGCTGTTTGTGTAACCGGCCTGGTGGTAGTAGATACGGGAAAGCATTTTTCCTTGTTTGGACAGCTTGTTATTATTTTTTTGATTCAAATTGGCGGCTTGGGCATCATGACCATGACGACTTTAATGGGTATTATGCTTGGCAAGCGCATTCATTTGCGAGAACGTTTGATTTTGCAAGAAGCATTGAATCAGATTACCATGTCTGGCGTGGTGCGGTTGGCTTTGTATGTCATTAAGGTAACCTTGCTGATTGAAGGGATTGGGGGCACGATTCTTGCATGGCACTGGTATGATGAATTTGGACCTATCGGCATTTATTACGGCTATTGGCATGCGGTGTCTTCTTTTTGCAATGCCGGCTTTGATTTATTTGGCAATTACGGAAGTCTGACTGCGTATGTGTCTGATTGGACTGTTAATATAACGGTCACTACGTTAATCATTCTTGGCGGCATTGGTTTTATGGTTATTGCAGACGCTTGGAATCAGCGCTCCTTTAATAAGCTTACGGTGCATTCACGGATTGTTATATTGATGTCGACTGTACTGCTATTGCTTGGCACGCTGGGTATTTTAGCTTTTGAGCACGCGAATCCTGACGGCATGGGGTCTCTTTCTTGGCCGGATAAAATTCTCAGCAGCTATTTTCAAGCGGTGTCGGCAAGGACGGCAGGTTATAACACTCTGCCTCTGGATACCTTGGGACCGGAAACTTTGTTCTTATTAATTCTCTTGATGTTTGTGGGGGCGTCTCCTTCTTCGACAGGCGGCGGCATCAAGACCTCCACGCTAGGCGTACTTTTGGCTTCTATTTGGGCTATGATGCGCGGCAGAGACGATGCAGAGCTATTTGAACGACGTATTCCTCATGGCGTTATCTACAAAGCGTTTGCAGTGGTGTTTATTTCTGCTTCATTAGTTTGCTTTGTTACGATGATGCTAAGTATTTGTGAAAATGCTCCTTTTTTAAATTTGCTTTTTGAAGTTGTTTCCGCTTTTGGTACAGTGGGTTTGACGACCGGAATTACGCCGGGGCTATCGGAGCAAGGGAAACTCTGGTTGGTTTTGACTATGTTTGCCGGCAGGGTGGGGCCGGTAACTCTAGTAATGGCGCTAACATTGCGATCACGAAAAAGCAAGCGCATGCTGCGGTATCCAGAAGGGAAATTTATTATTGGTTAAGGAATTAAGTAGATCCTGGAAACGAGGCTTAAAATGAAAAAGAAACAATTTGCGATTGTCGGCTTAGGGCGTTTTGGGACTAGTGTAGCCAAAACGTTGTATCAAATGGGCTATGAGGTTTTGGCGGTTGATGCGGATGAAGCGCGGGTGCAGGATTTTAGCGACGAAGTGACCCATGTCGTGCAGGCTGACACTACCGACGAGGATACGTTAAAAGCGCTGGGGATTCGAAATTTTGACGTAGTTGTCGTGGCCATTGGCGCGGATGTGCAGGCTAATTTGATGACGACGCTGCAACTTAAGGAGATGGGCGTTCCTTACATTGTCGCTAAAGCCAAAAACCCCTTACATGGAAAGATGCTGGAGAAAATCGGCGCTGACAGGGTAGTTTATCCAGAACGGGACATGGGGCAGCGAGTAGCTCATAATCTCGTTTCTAGCAATGTCTTGGAATATATTGAATTATCTCCGGATTATAGTATTGTAGAAGTGACGGCTCCCTCGGCGTTGGTAGGGAAAAACTTGGTGGAGACGGACTTGCGCGGGCGTTATGAGGTCAATGTAGTGGCCATACGTCGCGGGGAGCAATTGCTAGTGCCGCCGCAGCCAACAGAGAAAATTTTGGAAAAAGACGTGCTGTTCGTTGTCGGCGCCAACCGGGGCGTGCAGCGTTTGGAGGAGCTTGAATGACATTGTGTTGGGAGAAAATAAGCAGCGCCGCCAACGAGCAACTGAAGCAGATTCGCTCGTTGCAGCAGCGCAAAAAGCGCGAGGAAAGCGGCTTGTTTATCGTGGAAGGTGCGAGGGCGGTTCAAGAAGCACTGCAGGCGGACTGGGAGATTGTCTTTCTTATAGCTTCAGAGGATTATGGACAAAAGGCACAGTTGGAAGAATGGATACAAAAGCGCCCCCAACCTGCTGGTCGGCTACTACAGGTTTCCGGCGAACTGCTGCGCAAACTAGGCGAGACACAGACGCCGCAAGGCGTTATGGCGGTTGTGCGGCAAAAGGAATGGGACTTGGAGAAGGTGCTGGGAACAGCAGGACAAGGGCCGCTTCTTGTTTTAGATCGGGTGCAGGATCCAGGAAATGTTGGCACGTTATTGCGGACGGCTGCGGCGTTAGGCGCTAGCGGCGCTGTTTTATTGGAAGGAACTACAGATGCTTTCAGCAGTAAAGCGGTGCGTGCCGGCATGGGAGCTGCTTTTCGTTTGCCTGTAGTGCAAAAAATTCAACCGGAGGTATTGAACGGCCTTCGCAAGCAGCAAAAGCTTGCTTTATGGGTAGCCGCGCTGGAAGATGGCCGGCCAAGCTATCAGGCGGATTTAAAAGCGAAACATTTGTTACTTTTAGGAAACGAAGGAGAAGGTGCGTCGGCTTTTTGGAAACAAGAGGCGGACGGCGCTGTTTTCATCCCCATGCCGGGAGGGATGGAGTCGTTGAATGTGGCTATGGCCGGTTCGTTGCTCCTTTACGAGGCTATGCGGCAGCGGCTGAGCTGAGAAAATAAAATAAGATAAATTCGTTTTTTGTATTTTTAGAGAAAGAGCTTCGTTACGATAGTACTTTGCTTGTCAGGGTTGCTTTTAGTATGGTATAATGACAACAAGAAATTTCCTGAAAGCATGCTGAACAGGAGCAGGGA
>CAZKCR010000127.1:0-5598 GCA_964551055.1 uncultured Anaeromusa sp.
TAGGAATAATAGAACTGCTGCTTGTGTTATTCCTTAAAAAGAAGAGAACTCCTGCAGAAGTTCTCTTCGCATTTTCATTACTTCTTCACGTTAGAAACAATACAGACCGATAAATCATCAGAAGCGCCCCACAAATTACTGAAATTCTTCATAACTAACGAACTCTTTTTCTTATCCATTCATTTATATTGATTAAAAACTATTAAATTCATCTGCAGGAATGTGTTGCAAAATATGGAATTATGTAGATATATCAGAAAATAAGGGGTGTGTTTTTATGAAAAGTCGTTATTGGCTCGTCATGTTTGCGGCACTAGTGTCATTTTCCATGTTGCTCTCAGGATGTAGCAATTCATCCACACAGCAGCAAAAGACTCTCAACGTCTACACGATTTGGCCCGAAAAATACTCCTCCCAAGTATTTGAAGCATTTACCAAGGATACGGGCATTAAAGTAAATTTTATTCGATTTTCTTCCGGTGAAGCATTAACACGAATTGTAGCCGAAAAGGACAATCCACAAGTCGATGTACTTTTTGGCGGCCCAGCGGATACGTTCGCTGCAGGTATTTCCAAGGGTATTTTTGAACCCTATACTCCAAAATATGATTCCGCAATCCCCGCAAAATATAAAGATCCTAACCATTACTGGGTTGGCGTTGCAGTGGACCCCTTGTGCTTTATGACAAATAATAAGTTTCTGAAAAATAACAATCTGCAAGCCCCTACTTCTTGGCAAGACTTGCTAAATCCTGCATATAAAAATGGCCTGCAAATGGCCGACGCACGAACCTCTGGTACAGCCATATCCAGAATGCTTAGCTTAAACAGCATTATGGGAGAAGATGCTTCCTTTGCCTATCAAAGACAATTGCATCAAAATGTTCAACTGTACACCAAGAGCGGCGGCGGCGGATGCCTACCTATTGCCAATGGCCAAGCCGCAAGCGGAATCTTTTTCCTTGTTGACGCAATGGAAATGAAACAACAAGGCTACGATGTTACAATAACATATCCTAAAGAAGGTACTGTATATGCAGTTGAAGCCATGGCAATGATCAAGGGATCTAAACAGCCAGAATTAGCAAAACAGTTCCTTGATTGGGCTTCCAGCCAAAATATGCAAAATCTCTATGAAACTAAGAAATTGAATTATGTTCCTGCCGATCCAACTATTAAACTATCTGATCCAGCAATGGATGTATCCAAGGTAAATTTAATTGAAGTCGATATTGCCAAGGCTGGCGAAGACCGCGAAAGACTGGTACAGCGCTGGATTAATGAAGTAATAAAATAGCTTCGATAGCATAAGGCGGGAGGGTCTTCCCTTCCGCCTGCATTTATTGAGGCTATTTCCTATTGAAGTCATTTTATTTGAATGTATATGATTGCATTAAGAAAGGAGCAATTCCAGATGGCGCTTAAACGTGATATGGGCCTCACTGCCTTAATCGCCTCCTTATGGGCTGCATTAGGAATATTTATCATTTATCCGCTTGTACGCTTGTTATTTATAGCTTTTTTCGACGATGGCCAATTTACGCTTGTACATATTACTAAAATATTAAGCAGTTGGTATGATCGTCTGGCTGTATTCAATAGTTTATACCTGGCAACGCTGGTAGCCGTAACCGGTGTCATCCTTGGTTTTATTTTTGCATTTGCTGTAACAAAAACCTCTCTGCCGAAACCTTTAAAATGGCTATTAGGAGCAGTAACCGTTCTCCCCTTGGTGTCTCCTCCTTTTACTAGCAGCATTGCGTTAACCTTCGCAATTGGACCCAACGGCATTCTTCTTAAAGCGCTTGGATTGCCTGATATACAATTATTTGGTGTTTTAGGAACGTGGCTATCTGAAACACTTACTTATTTCCCGATTGCTTTTCTAACAATCAGTGCTGTTTTAGCTGCTATTGATCCTAATTTGGAAGATGCGGCTTTAAGCCTTGGCAGTTCAAAACTGCGTACATTTTGCACGGTTACCCTGCCGCTTGCAACTCCAGGCTTAGCAAATTCTTTTTTGCTACTATTTGCGAGTTCACTTTCAGATTTTGCAACACCGCTCATTTTAGCAGGTCACTCATTCCCCGTGCTTCCCACTCAAGCGTATCTCCAGATTACAGGGCTTCATGATCTAAAAAGCGGCGCAGGCCTCTCTTTTATGCTTTTGATTCCTGCTCTGGCAGTATATCTTCTGCAAAAATACTGGGTTGGCAGCAAAAGTTATGTGACTATAACTGGCAAAGCTGGTGCCCGTACTCAATCGAAAGGCATTGGCAAGATTCCCGAACTAGGCATATGGGCCGTTTGTTTTATTGTCTCTCTATTTATCCTTTTCTTATATTCGATTATCTTCTACAGTTCCTTAATTAAGGTATGGGGCGTCAATCTAGATTTAACGTTAGACAATTACAAATATGTTTTCACTATGGGACAAAAAGCTATAATAGATACATTGCTTATCGCAGCCGTTGCAACTCCTTTAGGCGGGCTGGTAGCACTAGCGGTGGGGTATTTGAGCAGCCGCCGACATTTTGCTGGTCAGCGGATTATGGAATTCGTTTCGCTCCTTAATTATGCTCTGCCTGGCACAGTAGTCGGCATTGCCTATGTTATCGCTTTCAATACCGGCCCCCTGGTTCTCACCGGCACCATGGCAATTATCGTAGCAGCGTATGCTTTTCGCTATAACGCAACAGGCATACGGTCCGTCATTGCATCCTTACAACAAATCGACAACTCCTTAGAGGAGGCATCATTAAGCCTTGGCGCTTCCAGTGCTGCGACGATTCGCAAAATCACCATACCACTCATTATTCCTGCTGTGATTAACGGGATGCGGTTTTTATTCATACGTGCCATGACAGCTATTAGCGCTACAATCTTTCTAGTTTCAATTCATTGGACGCTCTTAACGACAAGAATTCTTGAATGTATTACAGAACTACAATTTACACAGGCCTCTGCTTTTTCGGTTGTGCTTATTCTAATAGTTTTCCTTATCAGCGGTCTCATCTCTCTTTGCTTCCGTCTGGCATATCCACATTATTCACGGTAGGGAGGAAACAATTATGTCTGTTAGCATCTCATTGCAACACCTAACGAAGACGTTCATCAAAAATAATGCCTTGTTTACTGCCGTTAGCAACGTAAATATAGAAGTAAAACGCGGCGAACTTCTTACTTTTCTTGGACCGTCGGGATGTGGCAAAACAACGACCCTTCGTATGGTTGCCGGTTTCGAAGAACCTACGTCTGGAACTATCTTATTTGACAACAAAGATGTAACAAAAGTTATGGTAAATCAACGCGATATTGGTTTTGTTTTTCAAAATTACGCGCTTTTTCCACATATGACGGTTTTTGACAATGTAGCTTATGGCCTTCGCGCTCGTAAAGTCTCCGAAACAGAAATTAAGCAGAAGGTGTCTTCTTATTTAAAGCTAGTTGGCTTACCTGATGTAGAGAAAAATTTTCCCAACCAGCTATCTGGGGGGGAACAGCAGCGTGTTGCCTTAGCACGAGTATTAGTCCTCGAACCACAAGTACTTTTAATGGATGAACCTCTTTCTAATCTTGATGCAAAGCTTAGAATTCATATGCGTACAGAAATACGCCGGATTCAAAAACAGCTTAATTTAACAGCCTTGTATGTGACACACGACCAAAAAGAAGCACTCACGATGTCTGATAGAATTATGGTTATGAACAAAGGAAAAATTGAACAGATCGGAACTCCCTTTGGCATTTATGCAGATCCTGCTTCGCTATTTGTGGCTGACTTTATAGGACAAGCCAATATCATTCAAGGTGTCTTGCAGGAACACAATGGTCAAACTTGCACCGTATTAGTCGGCAATAAATTGATTCATGCAAGACCAGCCAAAAACAGCACCCTAGAAGTGAAAAAAGATGTAGCCGTTGTCGTTAGACCTGAGTGTTTGCAGCTTGCTAGTAACCTTGATGAATCTCAGCTGTCAGGCAAGATTAATCTGCGAACTTTCCTCGGGGATCGGATTGACTACTATATCACCCTGGAAACAGAAGATACGGTTCATGTTGAGCAGCCTTTTTCTAGCGATACTCCGCTTGTTGAAGAAGGAAGTGTAGTAGGCATTACCTTCAAGGCAACAAATGCGGTGGTCTTAAACCGACCATAGTTGGCCTCCTGGATCAAAGCCATCTTCTTCAAAGATAATTATGTAAAAAAGCAACCACTTACGCTTAGCGATAAATGGTTGCTTTTCAATTGATACGTATTTTCTTGCTTGTCCTTTTGGTTAGCATTCTTCCAACTAGATGATATCTACATTAATTCATTATTTGCTACCGCTAGCAGCTGCTTGATTGAAAAAGTTGTCTAAGCCATTAACAATTCCTTGGGCTAGTTGTTGTTGAAATTGCGACGTAGTGAGCAATTTTTCTTCATTTTGGTTTGAAAGAAATCCCAGCTCAATCAGAAATGCCGGCATTGTCGTATGGTTAAGAACATAGAAATCCGCCGAGCAAACCCCTCTATCAATCTGTCCACCACCACGAACAACACTGTCTTGTATACTCTGAGCCAGGACTTTATCGTAGATTGTTTTCGGATAGTAATAGGTACCGATCCCGCTAACCTTTGGATCACTAAACGAATTGGCATGGATATCAACAAACACATCGGCTTTATTCTTATTACCAACAGCCGCTCGCGCTCCCAGTTCTTCTACCGCGCTATCATTCGGAGCAAAAACGTCACGGTCATCAGTACGGGTTAAAATTACTTTCGCTCCCGCTTGTTCCAGCATGCTCTTTGTTTTCAAAGCAACTGCCAGAGTGACCGTTTTCTCTTGAATATTGTCGGGTCCTATCGCCCCCGTATCAGAGCCGCCATGCCCAGGATCAATCACAACCACTTTGCCTTTTAGACCGGGAGTAAACTTGATAAGCGCTTGCGAAGCATGCTTATTGATATCGACAACCACTCGAAATGGCTTATTTGTTATGCTATCCTTCGGCAGCGTAAATATTTTATAGTCACTATCATTAATCGTAGACGGCAGCCCAATATCAATCAGACTCGTTTGCCCAGTTCCATGATTAATAGTGACCCGATCAGCAATATCTCCATCTAATTTAACCGAATCCGCTTCTTTTTCCGGCACCGCGCCACTAATATTCACTTTCAAATGGGATGCCGTCGCGCTCTCTAGGCTTCCGGCAGCCTGAACCGGACCGGTAACGTCGAAAACAAGCCGCAAACTGCTTTCCCCGGTAGTCGCATCCGTATGATTAGCCCAGCGCACTTGCGTCAGCTTCTGAGGCGTAGTTGAACTACTAGGGGAGGCCATCTCCGCTTGGCACGGCATCAACAGTAGTAAAAACAAGGCGACGATAAAACAACTGCGATAATGCATCATACTCTCTCCTATGTACTATATTTCAGATACTATGACGGCTTCACTTTATCCCTACTCTTTTTACCAGTTTCTATTTTACAAACTTCTTCTTGCTAATTATACCTTCTCAATATGTCAAATTTGTTACAATTTCTCGCAAAATCGGTTACTAAGTTTAAGTAAAAAGCGTCCCTCTACGGGACGCTTTAGAAGATAG
>CAZKCR010000128.1:0-5578 GCA_964551055.1 uncultured Anaeromusa sp.
GAAGGGATGCTGCTTTTGGGGGGCGCTTGCATTGGCCTAGGATTCGGTACGTTCTTTTCCTGCGCACAGGCTCTGGCAGTCAAGGTGTCTCCGAAGCATCGCATGGGTCTGGCGACGTCGACCTTTTACATTCTTTTAGACGGCGGTATTGGTGTGGGACCATTTCTTTTGGGTATGCTGGTGCCTTCGCTGGGGTTCCGGGGCCTTTATGCAGCCATGGCGGCGCTGGTGCTGGCCTGCGGTATTCTCTATCGCCTGCTCCACGGAGCTAAGGCTGGGCGGACGGAGGAAGAGATGGCGGCTTAGGTTAGGTGATTTCCATTTGTTAAGAGAATGTTAAATTTGCGAGTGAGTACAATTTTTGGCAGGTTTTGTAAATTTTGCAACGAATAAATGTACCCTTACTGTAGCATAGAAAGGAGCATTTATATGTTTGTTGCATGGAATCATCTCAGCAGTTCCAAAAAGAGATTTGTTTTGTTATTTTCGCTGGGGATACTGGTTTTGTATTCTTTGGTTACCTATTTCAGCGCCTCTACGTTATATCGTAATATGATGCAAGCAGAGGCTAATCACGCGGCTCGCATGAATGCAACAGCCGCCGAGCCTGGCAAAACGCCGCCAGATCCGTTGCCGCCTGTTGGCGCGTATACGACGGTCAAGGTAGGTACCTATTTGGATGACATTGATAATTTTTCCATTCGTGACTCCTATTGGACAGCGAATCTTTATGTGTGGTTCAGTTGGCAAGGAGATAGAACCCTTGATCCCGGAGGCAAGTTTGTTCTTGTTGATGGAGTGATTAACAAGAAAGAGCTGCTGGAAGATTATCATGACGGCAATGGCGTTAATTACCAGCGCTACAAGGTATCGGCGAAGCTGATTAAGTTTTTTGACACGACCCGCGTACCCATTGAAAATCATATGCTGAATATTTACATCGAAGACGGCGCCCGGGACGGTTCTAAGGTGCGCTATGAAGCAGACACGGCGGCCAATATTAGTTCCCGGGTTGCTATTCCCGGCTATCGAATTCTCGGCGGTCAAAACGTTGTAAAAACCCACACTTACAAATCCTCTTACGGCGATCCTCGAGTGGCGGAAAACACTTCTAAAATATTTTCTCAGTATATTTACGGTGTAAATATCAAGCGTGTTGACTATGGCGTATACATTAAAATTTTCTTATCTCTTTTTGCCGCGCTGGCGCTGACGTTGTCCTCCTTTTTCATCAAACCATCAGATATTGGACCGCGTTTTTCGTTGCCGACAGCCGCTTATTTCGGTGCTGTAGCCAACTCTTATGTGGCTAATTCTATATTGCCGCCCTCGGGTTCTTTCGGTTTGGTGGATCATATTGCTGGTATCGGCTTGTTCACTATTTTTATGTCTATTGCACTATCGTTGTTTTCCCATTATCTCTTTGTGCGCAAAGACGAGAAGGAATTATCGGCTGTTTTCGACCGTGCTATGTTTGCGTCGGTGGGCATTGGCTGTGTGGCGGCCAATATCATTGTGCCGCTTTGTGCACGACTTTAACTCCCGGAATTACAAGTGTTGTTGAATTTCTTGCGGTAAGAAGGCCGGCTGAGGTATGTATCTCAGCCGGTCTGTTTTTTTCGCAACTCCGACGGAGCCCGGTTCTGATATTTTTTGAAGACGCGGCTGAAATAGTTGCTGTCGTCAAAGCCGACGGCAGCGCCTATTTCGGTAATACTCAGACGGTCTTCCGCCAAGAGTGTGACGGCCTTAGCCGTGCGGATGTAGTTAATATAGTCTATCGGACGCTTGCCTGTAAGGGCCTTGAAAAGGCGGCAGAAATGCTGCTCGCTGAGGTTGGCCAAAGCAGCAAGCTGGCTTAAACGAATGGTTTCCTGGTAATGGTTGTCAATGTATTCCAGAGCTGTGCGCAGTTGAGCCAGGGAATGCTGCTGGCGTTCTAGTTCCGCCGCTGGCAGAGCATCCTGCTGATAGTGGCGCAGCAAATGGACAAGCAATAAGTAGATTTGGGCTTTGATGGCTAGTTCCCAGCCTGGCTGTAATTGCTGGTATTCCTCAGTGATGGTATGGATGCACCGAATTAAAAGCGGGTCCGGCGGCAGCTTGTTTTGAAATAGGAGCGTTCCTTGGGCCAACGGAGTGAGGTAGTTGGTTTGGCATAAATCTTGTTGGCTGCTGGCGAGAAAAGGCAAGTCGATTTTCAAAATGACGTAGATTAATTGATTGCTTTCGGTGACGCCGTAATGAAGTTCCTGGCTGTTGATGAGCAGTGTATCGCCGGGGCCGAGGCGATGTAAGCGACCATTGCAATGAATGAGAGCTTCTCCTTGTTCGCAATGCAGAATTTGCAGCGCTTCGTGCCAGTGCTTTTCAAAAAGAGGGCCGGCTAAGGTGCGTTCGCTGCGAGCGATCTTTACGGGAAAGTCACGATATAAAGCGGCGTCCCAATGGGTATTGTGGGTGATGTCGCCGGGGCGGGCGGTTCCGGGCCAATATTCACCTGTGGTGGGCATCGTACCTTCCTCCTTGTATGCAGATTGCTTGTATTCATATTATGCTAATGATGGCGAATATTCTTCATGACATTTATGATTATTATCGCTATGATAGTACCATATTCTGAGCTGAATGAGTTAAATTTGTGCTAAAAATAGTGTTGAGGTGTGAGTATATGGAATATCTTCGTAATATGGATCGCAATTATCTGCTGTTTTTGTTGTCCACGGCTTTGGTAGGCGTGGCTCAGAGCGTGGACGGGTCGACCTTAACCAATTACTTGCGGGACGGTTTGGGGATGATGATTTTAGAACGTTCGGCCCTGGAGTTTCCCCGAGAACTGCCGGGTTTGTTCATGGTGGGAATTATTGGCATGCTGGCATTTTTAGGAGATACTCGAACCATGATGCTGGGCAATCTTTTTTCGGCAGCAGGCATGTTTGCTTTGGGCATGATTCCGCCGGACTATGCTTTGGTAGTTGTCAGTATTTTCGTCTATAACGTCGGTACGCATATTTATATGCCTTTGTCCAACAGCATCGGTATGAGCTTTGCCTCGGCAAGCGATCTAGGGCGCAGTTTGGGACGGATGAATGCCGTCAACACGCTTACGCTGGTTCTTAGCAGCGCGGTGCTCTGGGTGCTTTTTACTTTTTGGCATATTTCCTATACGACGGCCTTTACGATTGGCGCGGTAGCCTTTGTGCTGGCGGCGGTGCCCTTGTTTTTTATGAAACCTGTAGAGGGAACCCGCAAGACGCCTCGCTTTGTTTTTCGCAAAGAGTATAAGTTGTATTATTGGCTGAGCGTACTCTTTGGCGCACGGAAGCAGATCTTTATTACCTTTGGCCCGTGGGTATTGGTGGATATTTTCCGTCAGCCTGTGGCGACTATGACTATGCTGTTTTTTATCGTGTCCATTGCCGGTATTTTCGTGAAACCCTGGCTGGGCTCGGTTATTGACCGGTACGGCGAAAAACGAGTGTTGAGCGGTGAAGCTATTTGCTTTTTTCTGGTCTGTCTGGGCTATGCCTTTGCGGCTGATTTGCTGCCCTATTCGCTGGCGTTGCTGCTGATTTGCTTTTGTTATATTGTTGATCAGGCGCTGAATGCCGTCAGTATGGCCCGGGCTACGTATATGCGTAAAATCGCTTTAGTGCCGGAAGATATTTCTCCCAGCCTTTCTTTAGGCACCAGCATTGATCATTTGGTAACGATGGTGCTGCCTATTTTAGGCGGTTTTGTTTGGTACAACAGCGGTCCTGACGGTTATAAATATGTCTTTTTAGGAGGCGCAGCCATTGCGCTGTTGAATTTTATTTCAGCGCGCTTTATACGCATTGGCGGGGCCAAGGCGGAAGCTGCTATCGAAGGCGATCAAAAAAGATAAGCGTATTTTTGGCAAGGACTAAGGGCGCTTGAAAGCGAACTAAAGAGAGATAGATCTTGAATGAGCGATTCTTTTTAGTGGAGACGCGAAACGATGCTAGAAACGATTAAGACGACCTATCCGGCGCTGACGCAGCGCGATTTTCGCTATTTTTGGCTTGGACAGTGCATTTCGCTTCTGGGCACATGGATGCAAGCGACGGCGCAGCAATGGCTGGTATATTCGTTGACGAAATCGGCGCTGCTCTTAGGCTTGTTGGGGGTAGCTCAATATGGTCCTATTATGTGTCTGTCGCTACCAGCCGGCGTGCTTATTGATCGGTACCCCAAAAAGCGCTTATTGGTATTTACGCAAATCAGCCTAATGCTGCAGGCTTTTTTTATGGCCCTGCTTCTCTGGACTGAGCAAGCAACCTACGGGAATATTTTAGTATTGGCATTTTTATTGGGTTTGGCTAATACCTTAGAGCAGCCGACGCGCCAAGCGATGATGCCGGAATTGGTTGGCCGGGACTATATTCGCAGCGCTGTGGGTCTAAATTCGGCTATTGTCAATGTGGCCCGCATGGTGGGGCCGGCGCTGGCGGCGGCTTTAATGGCGGAATATGGCGCTGGGTTGCTGTTTTTCTTGAACGGAATCAGCTTTATTCCTGTTTTGCTGGGGCTGGCTTTGATCCGGACGCGCCCGGCGGCGGTAAAAGACAGCAAAGCAAAGGTGCTGCAGGAAATTCGAGCCGGCTTGGCTTATGCCAAAGGGAATCGGATTCTTGTGCAAGGCATGCTTTCGATGCTGGTTGTGTCGGTATTTATTATGAACTTTAGTCTGATGGCGCCTTTATATGCAGCGGAAATTCTTGGGGAAGGCCTGGATGTTTATGGGCTTCTTTTGTCGACTCTTGGCGCCGGTTCTTTAGCGGCGGCTATCTTAGCGGCCTCCCGGACGCAGGGAACTCCCTCGCTACAGCTATTGCGCGGTAGCGGGCTGGCGGCTTCAGCGCTGCTGATCGTGAGTACCTTTTTGCATCACGTGGCAGCGGCAGCGTTTTTGTTTTCATTATTAGGATTTTGCTGCATTCTTTTTATAACTACGACCTTGTCGTTGGTACAGTTGCATACGGACGACGCTTTTCGCGGACGCGTCATGAGTATTTATTCCTTTGTATTTTTAGGGATTACGCCGGTGGGGAATTTTTTGACCGGCGCATTGATGGAATGGGCGGGAGCGGCAGGCGGTCTTGTTTTATGCGGTTTGGCCGGTGTCGCCGGCTTGCTGCTTGTTTCTAAAGCGGCAGGAAAAGTAAGTTAAGGCAATGAAAGCTGCAAATACAGAGCTTTCTAAAAAATGGCACTGCATCTACTATTCCAACAATAACCATTCTCATTTACAATTATGTTAGTGGAAAGTATAATAAAGAAAAAAGTAATGAGAAAACCGTTAGCTTAAGAGATTTAGTAGCTTAAGTTGAGCTATGAAACAAGAAGCGGTTTTTCGGTTAAAAAGGGGATGGAAGTATGTCGGCATATTGTCATGATGAAAACAGTGTTTCTCTGTCGCATAGTGAGTTGAATGAAGGCAGCTTTGGAGACAGAGCGGTATTACTGGGGGCGTACGCATTCTTTATGGTATTGTTGACCGTATTGATGTTGTATGGACTGCAGCAGGGAATTGTATTTGATTCCGGAGCCTTGAACT
>CAZKCR010000129.1:0-5570 GCA_964551055.1 uncultured Anaeromusa sp.
TGCAGATGATTGACCTGGTTGCAGCCGGCATTAAGCGCTGTGTCAATGACTTCGCCAGCTTTATCCGGTGTAGTGGTTATGGTGATGCTGTTGGTGGCCTGGTATCCTTTAATTACATAGTTACGGCGGTTGTCCTCGTTTTTATAGAGCGGAGTTACTGTGTATTGAGAGGTCTTGATATGTTCCGTCTTGATACCGATGCGTTCTAGCTGTTGTTGGACATTGGAGGATATTTCCGCATTTTTACTTTGGGCCGCACCTACGGTGTCGGCTTCTGTTAATGTACCCAAGTTGATGTAGACGACATCAGGTGCGATTTCTTCCTGATAGGTGCCGCTTACCTGAACTTCTGTCGCTGTAGAGACTTCAGCAGCCAATGCGGTGGGGGCAAGTAAAGCAACAAACAAAGCGAAGGAACAGAACGTTTTGATTATTTTTGACATGTAAATCAACTCCTTTGTTTATATAAACGTTTCCAAGAGAAAAAGGTAACGGGGAAAAATAAAAAAAATCTGGAGCTGTAAAGAGCCGGGTTTTTGAGGGCTGCTTACATTTCCAGATTTAATCGGACTAGGGGTATGGTTAATGATTTATTTTAAGGTCAGACAGCAAGGAGCTTTAGCATCGGCGCTGGCTGAGAAAACGGCTTTTTGTACTTTGCTGGCGCTGTTGGTAACTACAACAGGGGTGATAGAAGATTTGTTGTGCGCTGTCAGCACATGGGGATCGAAGGAGAGCAGCAAGTCTCCCGTGTTTACTTTTTGATCGACTTGTACATGGATTTCAAAGCCTTCGCCATTAAGATCCACTGTATCTAAGCCGACGTGGACCAGAACTTCCAGGCCGTTTTCCGTTGTGAGCGCGATGGCGTGTTTAGTCGGAGCAATCAAGGAGATAGTGCCGTCGCAAGGAGAGAAAATTTGGCGCCCTTCCGGTTCCACGGCGAAGCCTTCGCCCAGGAGATTTCCGGCAAAAGCGGCGTCAGGAACATTGGCTAAAGGAAGCACGTTGCCGGGAGCCGGGGCATGCAACTGAAAAGATTTGGCATTGCGTTGCAAGAAAGAAAACATGCAGACAACTCCTTTGTTTATTCATAGTTTGTTTGATGTTGAGGTGAGCAGCAGCCAGTATCGCGTTGGAATACGTTGCGACCGGCTACATAGGTTGCTTCGACAGTAAAATCGTCATGAAAGAAAACAAAATCGGCATCTTTGCCAGGCGTTAAACTGCCCTTTGCTGCGAATACCCCGATGCTTTGGGCGGCAGTACTGGTTACGGTGCGCAGTAATGCCGGCAAAGATAGGGCGGTTGTCGTTTGGAAATTTCGCAGCTCTTGGGGTAAAGAAGTAATACTGCCGGCAAGAGCGCCAGTTTCCAAACGAGCGGCGCCGTTGCTTACGTTAACAGCTTGTCCTCCTAAATCATAGCGGCCTTCGCCAAGCAAGGCGGCTCGCATTGAGTCACTCACAAGCAAGAGGTGATCTACGCCTTTTTGGCGCAAGAGAAGACGCTGCATGGCTGGGTGAACATGGAGATTATCGGTAATGATTTCGCAATATACATGTTCAAGATCTAACGCAGCTCCTATAGCGCCTGGTTGACGATGGTGTAGTGGTGACAAGGCATTGAAGGTATGGGTGAGATGAGAAGCGCCGGCGGCAAAGGCTTGGCAGGCTTCTTCATAGGTTGCGTTGCTGTGACCAATGGAGACAATAAGACCGGCGTCACAACAACGGGAAATGAATTCCAGCCCTCCTGTTTCTTCTGGGGCTATCGTAATCAGGCGCAACTGTTTTAGGTAAGGCGTAAGAAGAGAAAAATCAAAAGGACGCAGATGTTGCGGCGCTTGTGCGCCTTGCCGCGCCGCACTGAGAAACGGTCCTTCCAGATGGCAGCCTAACGAGCGAGCTCCAGGCCAAGAGGCTTGGCTGAGGCTTTGCAAAGCGGCTTCAATTTTCTGCCAGCTCATGGTCATGGTGGTAGGCAAGAACGAAGTAACTCCCTGAGAAGCCAGCAGAAGGCTGATCGTATCTAAGGACTTAGGCAAGGCATCCATAACGTCGCAACCGCCGCAGCCATGAATGTGCGCATCAATCCAGCCAGAGGAAACATAAAGTCCGGAGGCATCGATACAAGGCATAGCAGAGGGCAGGTTTTGCTGCGGCATAAGAGCTACAATGCGGGAATTCTCAAAAACTAAGGCCCATTGGGATAGTATAGAATCGGTGGTGACCAGGCGGCCATTAATGATGGCTTGCATAACTGGCTCCTTTCGATTGACTTGATAGGTACGGCCTGAGAGTACCACATTTGTCAAAATATCTCAAGATGAAAAGAGTCCTTTCTTTTGCAGCAGGAGGCAGGAAATGCGCAACTATTGCAGAAGAAAACATAAAAAAGACATAGAAAGGGCTGAATCAGGGCATGACAACGATAACCGGTCATACGAAATTGTACGGTCTTCTTGGTTGGCCAGTGGGACATACGGCTTCTCCGGCGATGCAAAATGCTGCTTTTGCAGCGTTGCAAATTAATGCCGCCTATGTGCCGTTGGCGGTAGAGCCGGCTAAGATTGCCGACGCCATAAACTCTTTAATTACCTTGGGCTTTGCCGGGGCTAACGTCACGGTGCCCCACAAGGTGGAGATTATGTCCTTTGTGGATGAGTTGGATGAAATGGCCCGACGCATTGGCGCTGTGAATACACTGGTGTTCCACGAGGGGCGTGCGAAGGGTTACAATACCGATGCTCCTGGCTTTACCGCATCTCTAGCCAGAAAGGCGGTGGAAGTGCAAGGGCGCCGTGTTGTGCTTCTCGGTGCTGGCGGCGCGGCGCGGGCGGTAGCGGCAGGGCTGGCGGAGGCCGGCGCGGCAAGTGTTTCTGTGGCGGCCAGGCGGCCGGAACAGGCGGACTGGCTGGAAGCGGCAACCGGTAAGCGAGGACTCGTCGTTGCTCTTGGCGCAACAGATGAAGTAGGGGATTTGTTATCGCAATGTGATTTGCTTGTACAATGTACTTCATTAGGGATGCAAGGAAAATCTTTGGGGCAGTGCCCTGCTATTTCCTGGGAGCGTTTAAAGAAGGATGCTGTTTGCTGTGATATTGTCTATCGGCCGTTGCAGACGGCTTTCTTGCAGGAGGCGGTCAGTCGCGGACATCGGACTGTGACTGGCGAGGGCATGCTGGCGGAGCAAGGAGCGCTGGCCTTTGAGTTGTGGACAGGACAAACGGCGCCGCGGGATGTGTTTTATGCTAAGTTGCATGATTTTTTGCAGGAGTCTGGACCGGGTTAGAACAAGATCGCTTTTAAAAGCGCTTTTAATTAGAGAACCGCTATTTTAGAAAACGATTCGCTAACGGCGCTGTAAAGCGCCGTTTTTCTATGCTTTGAGAAGAACTGTGACTTCTTAGATAAAGGAGGCGGTGGCAGTGCGAAATGGAGCGTTGGCATCAATGCAGTTTCGTGCTGAGAAGCCGAAAGAGTTGGCGATATTGCCGGTGCCCCAACTGGTAGATGCATTATTACAGCAGGCTTTGCAGCAACGGGCTAGCGATATTCATATTGAACCTGCGGCACAGGGCCTGCGGGTGCGTTTTCGGGTGGATGGCATGCTTCGTGAAAAGGAGTTATTGCCGTTAGACTTACAGGCGGCGGTTGTGTCGCGTATCAAACTTTTGAGCGCGTTAGACATTGCCGAAAAGCGCTTGCCCCAAGACGGACGCTGGCGGGTGCAGACAGAGGAACAGGAATTTGATGTGCGCGTATCCACCTTGCCGGTGCAGGGCGGGGAAAAAGCAGTGTTGCGCATTTTGCCCTTTCGGGGCATGCAGCGGAATATCGAGACCTTAGGTTTTAGCAAAGACGCGTTACAACGATATCGGTTGCTGTATAAAAAACCCCAAGGCATGATTTTGATGACCGGGCCGACGGGGAGCGGTAAAACGACTACCTTATATGCGACCTTGGCGGAATTGAACCAGCCGGAGAGCAATCTAGTGAGCATTGAAGATCCCGTAGAGCTGCAACTGGCGGGCATGAATCAAGTGCAGGTCAATACGAAAGCGGGACTTACTTTTGCTACGGCTTTGCGAGCGATTTTGCGGCAAGATCCCAATATTATTATGGTGGGGGAAATTCGTGACGCCGAGACGGCAGATGCGGCGGTTCGGGCTGCCATGACAGGACATTTGGTCTTCAGTACGCTGCATACCAATGACGCAGCCGGGGCGATTGCGCGACTGTTGGATTTAGGCGTGCCTCCATTTCTAGTCGCCACTTCGCTTTTAGGGGTAGTGGCGCAGCGCTTAGTTCGTCTCGTTTGTCAGGAATGTCGGCAGCCATATCTGCCGGAAGAACACACGGTGGAACAACTGCTGCTAAAAAACGCACCTGAAGGTAAAAACTCTTTTGTGAAAGGCTGTGGCTGCGACGCTTGCGGTCAAACCGGCTATCGAGGGCGGCAGGCGATTTATGAGGTTATGCCAGTGACTCCCAGGCTGCGGCAACTGATTCAACAGAGGGCGGCTGCCTATGAAATCGCGGCGGCGGCGCGGGAAGAAGGCATGCAGTCCATGAGCGAAGATGGCGTTGCTAAAGCCGCAGTCGGCTTGACATCTTTATCAGAAATAGCGCGTGTGGCCGCCAGTATGGCGTGAAGGCGGTGAAAAAGCATGGGTGAGTTTTGGAACCGATTGTTGCAGGAAGCGCGGGCCGTTCAAGCTTCTGACTTGCATCTTACTCCCGGAGCTCCTCCTCTTGTGCGCCTGCAGGGGGGCTTAACTCCAATGGCAACACAGGCGGTTTTAACGGCTGAGATGACGGCAAGAGTGTTGCAATCTTTTATTAATGAAGAACAATGGCAACAGTTTTGTCAACTTGGAGAGTTGGATTTAATTTATGCGGTTGAGAAGAAACGATATCGGATTCATGCGTTTCAACAGCATGAAGGAACGGCATTGGCGGTACGGCTGATTCCGGAAACGCTGCCAACGCTGGCGCAATTGGGGCATTCGGAAGTGCTGCGTCAATTAGCATGCAAACGCCAAGGGCTGGTTATCATCTGCGGACCTACAGGCTGCGGCAAATCGACTACCTTGGCAGCCATGGTACATCAAATCAATTGCGAGCGTTGCTGTCATGTGATTACCCTGGAGGAACCAATTGAGTATTTGCATGCGCATCGGCTTAGCATTGTCAATCAAAGAGAGGTTCCTCGCGATACGCCGTCTTTTTCCCAGGGACTGCGGGCTGCTTTACGCGAAGATCCGGATGTGATTTTGGTAGGGGAGATGCGGGATGCCGAAACAATGCAAACGGTTTTAACCGCTGCGGAAACAGGTCATTTGGTATTGGCAACGCTCCACACCAACGAGGCGGCGCAGGCCTTGGATCGGATTATTGATGGGTTTCCGTCGCATCAGCAACAGCAGGTACGGCAACAGTTGTCCATGGTGTTGGAAGCTGTGGTGGCGCAGCAACTGCATCCTTTGCTGGAAGGGCATGGGAGGGTAGCGGCTATGGAAATTTTGTTGGCAACACCGGCGGTGCGCAGCTTAATTCGCGAAGGAA
>CAZKCR010000130.1:0-5559 GCA_964551055.1 uncultured Anaeromusa sp.
GCCTGCGCTCTTGTGCATACGCCGAAGGTGCTGCTTTTGGATGAACCGACAAACGGCGTGGACCCGATGTCGCGGCGTGATTTTTGGCGCATTCTATATAAGCTGTTGGAAGATAAAGTGACGATTTTTGTTTCTACATCGTATCTTGACGAAGCGGAACGCTGTGACCGCGTCGGTCTCTTACACAAAGGCCAACTGATTTTGGCAGGCAAGCCAGTGGAAATCAAAGCCAAGATGAGCGGCGTCTTGCTGGAAATACGCTGCAGTGCGCCCAGAACCATATTGCCGCTGCTCAAAGCGGCTATGCAGCCTCGGTCGGCCGGTTTGTTCGGCAATAAGATTCATTTAGTTGCCATGGGAGAAGCGGAACAGGTCGAGGCGGACGTCAAGGAGAAATTGCGCGAGTTAGACATTCAAGGGGAAGTGGCAGTGATAACGCCTTCCTTGGAGGATGTGTTTATTTCGATGCTTACGACGGGAGAAAGTGGTGAAAGAAGTGGAGGACAGCCGCAATGACTCTGAATATGCTGTAATTGTTGAAGACTTAGCAAAGCGTTATGGCAGTTTTACGGCTGTCAACAATGTATCTTTTCGGGTGAAAAGGGGAGAAATTTTTGGCTTTCTTGGACCTAATGGCGCAGGAAAGTCGACGACCATTCGCATGCTGTGCGGTATTATTTTGCCTACGGCCGGCAAGGCTCAGGTAATCGGTTTGGATGTATTTCGCCAGGCGGAGCAAATTAAAGCCAATATTGGTTATATGTCGCAAAAATTTTCGCTTTATGAAGATCTCACGGTAGAAGAAAACATTGATTTTTATTGCGGTATCTATGAGATTCCGGCGGCGCGAAAGCAAGAACGCAAGGAATGGGTGCTTAAAATGGCTGGACTGGAGGAGCAACGCAATAGCTACACGTCTATCTTGGCAGGAGGCTGGAGGCAGCGTCTGGCACTGGGGTGTTCTCTTTTGCATCAGCCGCAAGTACTGTTTTTGGATGAACCGACCTCTGGCGTGGATCCCATTTCGCGGCGCAATTTTTGGGATTTAATTTATCATCTGGCGGGCGAAGGGGTTACTGTTTTTGTTACCACGCATTATATGGATGAAGCTGAATACTGTGATCGTCTGGCTATGGTTTATCGAGGCGAGCTGGTGGCGATAGGCACGCCGGACGAGTTGAAAAATCAGCATATTGCTGCGCAAACTATCCCTTTGGAAGGTACGGATCCTAAAGTAATTAGGCCATCGTTGGAGGACGTGTTTATATCCATCATTGAAGCGCAAGATCGGAAGGCAAACTGAGTAAGGAGGGGCGGGTTGTGAGCATTCATCGCATAGCGGCGATTATTCGCAAGGAATTTATTCATATTCTCCGCGACTCCCGCAGCTTGGGCATGGCGATTGCCATGCCGATATTATTAATTTTTCTTTTTGGTTCTTCTTTAAGCTTGGATGTGGATCGCGTACCTCTCGTGGTCTGGGATCAAAGCCAAACCACCGACAGTCGCGAATTAATCGGCCGTTTCACATCTTCGCAGTATTTTAGTTTGTCTTCAACCGCTGCTTCCTATGCGGACATTGAGGCTGCCATTGACCGGAGGGAGGCTATTTTGGCGCTTGTCGTTCCTTATGATTTTGGCCGGAAACTAGAAAGCGCGCAGCAGGCGGAGGTGCAGCTTCTCGTTGACGGCAGCGACGCCAATACGGCTACGATCGCGATCGGCTATGCGCAAGGAGTGACAAATGGATACAACAGCGTCTTGCTGTTAAAAGCCTTGCAAAAAAAAGGCGGCAAAGCCGTGGCTATGCCGCTAGATGGGAAACTGCGCGTTTGGTTTAACCAGAATATGCAGGCGAAGAACTACATTGTTCCCGGGCTTATCGCCGTAATCATGATGGTAATTGCGTCTTTACTGACTTCTTTGACTATTGCCCGTGAATGGGAAAACGGAACCATGGAGCAGTTGATTACAACCCCGCTCAAGCCGCTGGAACTGATTATCGGCAAGCTAACGCCGTACTTTGTGATTGGCATGCTGGACGTAGCGCTGGCGGTGCTGATGGGACGATTTTTGTTTGATGTGCCGCTGCGGGGGAATGCGGCCCTTGTCTTTGGGATGGCGGCGCTGTTTTTGCCGGGAGCGCTGGCCATGGGGATGTTGATCAGCATTATAACGCGGTCGCAGCTTTTGGCCAGCCAGTTGGCGATGGTGCTGACTTTTTTGCCCTCGTTTCTGCTGTCTGGATTTATGTACGCTATTGCGAATATGCCGGAGCCTATTCAAGTGCTTACCCACCTGATTCCCTCGCGCTACTTTGTTACTATTTTGAAGAACGTCTATTTAAAAGGGGCGGGGCTGGAAATCATTTGGGCGGAAGCGGTATTCCTCTTTTTCTTTGGGGTGATTATGGTTTTTATTGCCAACAAGAAACTCAAAAAGAGACTGGTGTGAGCTATGGCTTTTGAACGTTTGCGGCAAATGATAAAAAAAGAATTTATTCAGGTCCTTCGCAATCCCAAAATGAGAGCGATTGTTCTAGTTATGCCTGTCGTACAAAGCCTTATTTTTGGCTATGCTGTGACGACGGATGTAAATCAGGTAACTACGGCTATTTTTGACCAGGCGCAAACGCCGGAAAGCCGGGAATTGACGGATCGCTTTAGCCATTCTGGATATTTTGCCGTGAACGCAGTGCTGCAAAGCGACCGCGAGGTAGACGAAGTAATTGGTTTGGGGAAAAGCACGGTAGTGCTGCGCATTCCCGCTTCGTTCAACCGCGAGCTGGCCAGCGGCGCTACGGCGAAGGTGCAAATCATTGTGGATGGCGTGGACTCCAATACCGCCGGGGTGGTGCTGAATTATGCCGGGACTATTTTGCAAAATGAGAACGTTGAGCTGCTGAAAAAACGCGCAGGCCTTCCAGGCTGGGAGCCGGCGGGAGTGCAGCTGCAGACGCGGCCGTGGTTTAATGAGAATCTAACAAGCCGGAATTTTTATGTCCCTGGCGTCATTGCGGCCATTGTCATGTTGGTCTCGCTTTTACTGACAAGTATGTCCGTTGTACGGGAAAAAGAAATGGGCACAATGGAACAAATTGTCGTGACGCCGATTAAGCCGTTCGAGTTCATTTTAGGCAAGACCATGCCGTCCATTGTCTTGGGTTTTGTGAATATGATTTTTGTTACCCTGATCAGTGTCTTTTGGTTTGATATTCCTGTGCGCGGCAGTGTACCGCTCTTGTTTTTAGCGAACGGCTTGTATTTGATGACCACCGTCGGCATTGGCCTCTTGATTTCTACCATTTCTGATACGCAGCAGCAGGCGATGATGTCGAGTTTCTTTTTTTACTTGCCGGCAATCCTGTTGTCCGGCTTCATGTTTCCTATTGCCAATATGCCGGAAGTAGTGCAATGGTGTACCTATGCCAATCCGCTGCGCTATTTTTTAATCATTATTCGCGGTATTTTTCTAAAGGGTGTGGGGCTGGCAATCTTATGGCCTCAATTATTGGCGTTGTTCTTATTAGGGACGGTGCTCTTGACATTGGCGGTCAAAAAATTTCGCAAGAATTTGGCCTAAGGGAGAGAAGAAGTTATGCGCAGCAGAAAAACGACGGAAATACGCCGCGAGGAAATCTTGCGGGCAGCGCTGTCGATTGTGGAACAGCAGGGCTTAGATAATCTGAATACAAATGCAATTGCCACTGTGATTCAGTTAGTGCCGTCTGCCATTTACCGGCATTTCAAAAATAAAGAAGATCTTATTGCGGCATTGATTGACTTTATCGGCGAGCGTCTGCAGCAAAATTTGCAGCAAGCGGCAATGCAGGAAGGAACGGCTCTGGCTCGTTTGAAAAACCTCTTTGAACTTCATGTGAATTTGCTGCAAGAAGAGCCGGCGATTCCGCGCATTCTTTATTTTTTAATCAGCAGTGAGCGCAACCAGGAATTGAAACAAAAGATGCTGGCTGAAATTAACGCCTATGTGTATGAAACGAAAAAGCTGCTGCTCCAAGGGAAGAAAGCAGGCGAAATTAACCAGGCGGTGGATGTCACGGCGGCGGCCATGATGTTTTTAGGCATGATCCAGCCGCTGGTTATTCTCAGCCAAGAGAACAAGGCCGTATTGGACGAATATCCGCCAAAACTGTGGCAGTGTTATCAGCGTGCGATTGCTTTGTAAAGAAAGCTTGTTTTTATTGGAGGCCGAGTAAACAAAACTAAGAGCGCTAGAATAAATTTAGTTTTTCCAGAAGGGAATTGCTTAGTTAAATAGAATATATTTATTTATAAAGCTTCTACGAAAGAAGTGGAATACACACGAATGTGTAACAGCCAGTAGCGTTTCCCATTGTTTGGCAGGGAGACCTATGGCTGTTGTTTTGTTTTTTTGTAAAATTGGAATAATTTAGAAGATGTGCAAAAGCATAGGAGGGTGATGGTTTATGAGTTTTCCAAAACGTAAACTGGCGATTGTGGGGGTAGGGCATGTTGGTTCAGCGGTATTAAATTGCGCCTTGTCTTTTAACTTGGCGGCGGATATTGCGCTGATTGATATCCTTGAAGAAAAGGCCATGGGGGAGGCGCTGGACGCCAGCCATGGCACTCCCTATACCTTTAGCCCCAGTGTTCATGTGCATGCAGGGGGCTATGAGGAGTGCAAGGACGCGGACGTGATTATCGTTGCCGCCGGACCGAGCATTCTTCCTGGCGCTAATCTAGATAGGTTGCTACTGGCGGAGAGTAATGTAAAAACGATTCATGATGTGATGAATTCCATTACCAAGTATACCAAAGATGCGATTATCATCATGATTACCAACCCCTTGGATATTACCACGTATTGTGCGCAAAACCTCTTCGATTATCCGAAGCATAAGATTTTTGGCACCGGGACAACCTTGGAGACCGCGCGGCTGCGCAGGATTCTCGGCAACAAATACAATATTGATCCCAAGAATGTGCACGGCTATATTCTGGGCGAACATGGCAATTCGGCTTTCCCAGCATGGAGCCTGGTGAATGTCGCCGGGGTTCCTGCGGCTAAGCTGGATGCGTATTTTCCGGCCCAGGAGCCTTTGGACTACGATAAGACCGGCGCGGCGGTGGTCAATGTTGCCTATGACGTGCTGAACTACAAAGGCTGCACCAATTCCGGCATCGCCATGGTGGCCTGCCGTTTGGCCAGAGCGGTCTTCTACAACGAAAACAGCATTTTCCCGGTATCTACGACCTTGGCCGGCGAGTATGGCTTGTCCGGCATTGCCTTAAGCTTGCCTTGCGTCGTGAATTCCGACGGTGTTCGGCAGCGTTTGGAAGTGCCTTTAAATGAAACGGAAATTGGCAAGTTGAAAGCCAGCTTTGAAAATTTGGGACAAGTGTTAAAATCGGTGGGCGTTAAAAAGTAAACCAATCTAAATTAAGGAGGCAGACAAATGACGATGGCAGTAGAACAAGTAAGTTTTCCCCAGAATGTGTTTCGCGGACGCGGGGCATTGCAGCAAATTGGCGCGTATTGTAAGAGCCTAGGCGCCCCGGTGTTCATTTTAGGAGGCAA
>CAZKCR010000131.1:0-5541 GCA_964551055.1 uncultured Anaeromusa sp.
GATTTTTTTACGGGCTCATTGCTGCCGGCTTGCCGCCGGACGGCTCAAGCTATATGACGCATCATGAAATGGAGGAACTATTATGACTACTGCTGTAGCCGCAAAATCTCTGACATCTTTGGAGCGTGTCGCTTTATCACTGCAACGAAAGGAAGTAGACCGAATTCCCGCTACGCCGCTTTTTTGCGGCGCTTCACACCGAGTGTTGGGCATCACCTATGACCGTTGGTCCACCGATGCCGACTTAGCTGTAAAAAGCCTCTTAGCCTCACAAGAATTGATTGGCTTTGACGCTTTTGTCACCTTAGTCGATCTATCGGTTGAAGCAGCCGACTTCGGCCAAAAAATCATCTATCCAAAAAACAGCACCGCCTACCCCGATTTTGAAGACCAATACCTAAAAAGCGCTGCCGAATACGGCAAAATCAAAGCCGTTGACGCTCGCAGCGCACCGCGCATGAAACACGTTATTGATATTTGCGCCGGTTTGTCTAAAGCCAAAGGAAATGAAGTGGCTATTCTGGGCTTTATTTATGGCCCCTTGGGCGTGCTTTCACAAATTCGCGGCCATAAAGAACTCTTTAAAGACTTAATCCGCCATCCCCAAGAAGTGCTTGGCGCGGTAGAAGAAATCACCCAAACACTAATTGAGTATGCCGTAGCCCAAGTCGAGGCCGGCGCTCATTCCGTATGCATCGACCCTTTGTATTCATCACCGACCATCCTTAGTAAGAAACAATGGGAAACCTTTGAAGGGCCTTATTGCAAACGCATTGCCGACGCCATCCGCCAGGCTGGGGGCATTGTGACCGTACATAACTGCGGCAACGGCGTCTATTTTGACGAAATCATCAAGTGGATGGATCCGGCGGCTATTTCCGTAGCCTATCCGGCCTATGGCTCAGCCAACTGGGAAGAGCACGCCAAAAACTGGGGCCAAAAAACGGTTACCATCGGCTATTCTCACCCTGCCAATACAGGCCTCGTTATGACCCAAGATGAAATCTTAGAAGACTGCCGCAGCCAAATCGAGCTGTTCCGCAAACACGACGCAGGCTTCATCCTCGCTACTGGCTGCGAGTTTCCGCCTAATGGCAATCTCCTGAGTGCCATCGCCATGGTCGAAGCCGCTAAACGCTACGGCAAAGCAGGTTACTAAAGAACGAACAAGAGAACACAAGTGACCGACCATAGGGGAACAAATATTTGAACAAGAGTAACAGGAGTAAAGGGAGGGCACGACTGAGGACTATAGCGGCATAGTAAGACGAAGCAGCCAGCTTCACAAATCGTGAAACTGACTGCTTTTCTTCATTTAATATCCAAGATGTCTCGTACTACTTCTCCGGCCAAAATCAGGCCTGCAACTGACGGCATGAAGGCAATGCTGCCGGGAATCTGACGCCGCACAGTGCATTTCCGAGTTGTCCCTTTGGGACAAATGCAATGCGAATGGCAGCTAGCCCCTTCTTCCGCCAGATACCTTGGCACCTCTTCTGAGTATACAACTTTCAGCTTCTTGACGCCCCGCACGCGCAATTCCTTGCGCATAACCCGCGCTAAAGGACAAACAGAAGTTTCGTAAATATCTGCTACTTTAAACTTGGTAGGGTCCAGTTTATTGCCGGTACCCATGCAGCTAATAATCGGCACACCCAGTGCCTGCGCCTGAACCACCAGGTCCAGTTTCGCCGTCACCGTATCAATGGCATCGACTATATAATCATAGTCTTTGCTCAACAAGTTCTCCGCCGCCCCCGGCAAGTAAAACTCTTGCCAAACATGGACCTGCGCCGCAGGATTGATGGCCAAAATCCGCTGCTTCATCACTTCCACTTTGGGAAGCCCCACCGTCTCTTGAGTAGCGTGTATCTGACGGTTGATATTCGTCTTGCAAACCGCGTCATCATCAATCAGCGTAAATATGCCTACGCCGCTTCGAGCCAGCGCTTCCACCACAAAGCTCCCCACGCCGCCAATACCAAAAACAGCTACATGGGACTGGCGCAAGCGTTCTACGCCAGCCTGCCCAATAAGCAACTCAGTTCTAGAAAATTCGTGCAACATTATTTTTCCTCACTTTTCCATCACTCAAAGGGCTGTCTCCAAATATCGAGACAGCCCTTTCATTATATCGTATTTATAGTATTCCTCACAGCCGTTTTAGAGCAATGGCAAAGTATCGGCCGCATGGGCCATGATGCTGATAGAGTAATCATCACGCCCCAGCAGTTGCTCCGCCTTTGCCAGCGCCTCCGCCGGCGTTTCCGCCACCAAAAAGCCAGCTTTCTCAAAAAAGCTTTTGTTTTGCGGCAATGAAACCACGATTAGCGATACTTCTTCAGCAATGACGCCAATTTTCAACGCCGAAAAGCCTGGGACCGTAAAGGCCTTTCTAAGAAGTCTTTCACGCTGTGCGATATCATATTGAAACCAGTCGCTGAACTCCGGCGGTTCCTCTATGTCGCGGCACTCCAAAAAGAAAATAATCACGCCCTTTTCTTTTACCGCTTGAAATGCGTTGGCAATGGTTTTTGTAGCCTGATACAGATTAATGTCTTTGGGGTAGCCTCCGGCGGAAGCAACTACCAAATCTGTTTTTTCTCGTATCGGCACGCCGAAGCTTTTGACAACTTCCCGGCAGCCTTCTTCCCAAGCCTTCAGCCAGTGCCCCGCTACAAAACGAGCAAACTTCCCTTCCGGCGTAAAGACGGCATTCAGCAAAAAAGACGGCTTCACCAGCTCACCAATTTCCAGTTGATCCAGATTCATGGCATTGTCTTCGACGCTTCCGGCGTACGCCTCCGGATGAATACCGCCGCCTGCATCCGGGTGCAGGCAAAGACGATGATTTGCCTGAATGCTGCGATAAGCCGATACGCCGGGCATAATGGCTTTGCGCCCGCCCCCAAAGCCCGCCATAATATGGTAGACAATACCGCCGGTAATAATCACCTTGTCTGCATTCGCTACAAGCTTATGAATGGATACAGGCGTTCCTCTAGATGTAGTTCCGAGGCATACGAAATCGTCTTCCTTTTGTGCTTGGCTCTGATAAACGGCAACTCGCCTTACTACTTCCCGCCCGAAGACCAGCTCATTTTCTTCCTCTGTCTGCGGCCGATGCGCTCCCAGGGCTACGACAAGCGTGATATTTTCATCGGCTACTCCATAACAGTTAAGCTCATCCAGCAGCACCGGCAAAAACAGGTCAAAGCGCACCCACCGGCGTGTAATGTCGCTAACAATAATCGTAACCTTCTCTCCTGGGCGCACCAACTCACGCAAAGAAGGGCTGCCTACAGGCTGACGCAGGGCTTGCCGCACCGCTGCAGCCACATCCACTATAGGAGCTTTTTTTTGACCACGCACCTCGTTGATTACGTGTTCCCCAGGCAACGCTACCCGCAGCGTACTCTCACCAAAAGGAATTTCGTACTCCACTGTTGACATCCCCACTTAAAAACCTCCGTAACAGCGCCCCGCCATAGCAGCGGCTTCATTTTCGCCAGTCTTCTTTGCAGAATGTTTTTCTTTTTTCCGCCAGCGGTGCCAAAACAATTTGAGCTTCAAGCATTTCATGGTAACGCCTCCCGCGAAAAATCATGCGTTCTTAGTTTAGGGCTTGCTCTAAATCAGCAATCAAATCCTCGGCATTTTCTAAGCCCACCGACAAACGCAGCAACCCCTCCGGAGTGGTACTCTGCGGTCCTTCGATAGAGGCGCGATGCTCAATAAGACTTTCGACACCGCCCAAACTGGTTGCCCGCGAGATAATACGCACCTTCGCCGTCACAGCCAAGGCCGCTTCCCGCCCGCCGACCACTTCAAAGGACAACATACCACCAAAAAGGCTCATCTGCCGCTTCGCCGTCTCATGTCCCAAATGGGAAGACAGCCCCGGATAGTACACCCGCTGCACCTTGGGATGATTTTGCAAAAACTGCGCTACCGCCATTGCGCCCTCGCTGTGATTGCGTATGCGGCACGGCAAGGTCTGCAGGCCGCGCTGTACCAACCAGCAATCAAACGGAGACGGTACCGCGCCGCCGATTTGCTGTACCAAGCGCAGACGTTTGAAATAATCGTTATCGATTTTGCTAACGACTACGCCGCCAAGAACATCACTGTGCCCGCCGAAGTACTTCGTCGTCGAATGCACTACCAGATCCGCCCCCAGGTCCAGGGGCCGCTGCAAAATCGGCGTTGCCCACGTATTGTCGCAAGCGCAAAGAATTCCCGCTTCGCGCGCAATTTTGGCAACCGCCGCAATGTCCGTAATTTTAAGAGTAGGATTGGACGGCGTCTCCAGAAAAATAAGTTTGGTATTCTCCCGCAAGGCTTTCGTAACGTTCGCAGGATCAGTCGTATCCACAAAAGATGCTTCCAGCTTCCAGGGGCCGAAAATATCTTTGAGCATCTTGGTAGTACCATGATACAAGTCCTTGGACGCAATCACATGATCTCCAGCCGCCAAGGATTGAAAGAGCGCCATAATCGCAGCCAATCCGGAGGAAAACGCCGCTGCCGCTTCGCCGTTTTCCAGTACGGCTACGCTTTGTTCCAGGCTCTTACGGTTGGGATTGTCTAAGCGGCTGTATACATAGCCCCGCGGATAGCTGCCGTCACCGTTCCGTTCATAGGTTGTTGCCAGATAAAGAGGCGGTACTACGGCCCCAGTAGCCGAGTCTACTTCATGCCCTAAATGAATGGCTTTGGTTTCTATCTTCATACTCTTTCCTCGATTCTCTTTTTAATATAGACGCTTTCCGTCCGAGCCATGCGTGCGCAGATGCACCCACCGCTTATAACGCGGGTCCTCGGGATTGCGGGAAATGGCTTCTTTTTCTTCTAAATATAACTTTGTATCTTTGGAATTAAAGATGTCCCGGTCTTTGCCGACAGGGCATACTTTGATACAAATGCCGCAGGGATAGCGATGCTCTTTGCGCAGTTGCGCATGATGCTTGGCACAGGCCGTTTTATCCATATCGGCAATAATGCGATCCTCACGGGTCGTAAAGGCCTGGGAAGGACAGACGCGCTGGCAGACGCCACATTTAAGGCAAAGTTCCTTCTCCACTACCACATCCGGTGCTAACTCCAAGCTGGTAAAGACCGAAACATAGCGAACACGGGGACCATACTTTTCGTTGAGCAGCACATGACTATAGCCAATCGTTCCCAAGCCGGCATATTTCCCGGCAAATACATGGCTAAACGCCGCCAGCGGCTTACGTACTAAAATTTCAATATCGCCATAGGCGTCGCGCGGCAGAAAAATAGCGCCATGCCCGTTTTCAGTGAGATGCACCGCTAAGCGATAGGCAATCTGGTCCAAAAGAACATTGCTTGTTTTATAGAGCTCCACATAGTTAATGGACGGCGTCGACTCGATAATCGGCAGTAAAACAGGCACGCCCAGCACAATCACCGATTTGGCTTCCGGCCAAATGGACGCAGGCCGATAATCTTTTTCGACTTCATCATATTCATCCCAGCGCGCTACCGGAGCTACGCCCACCAGCGCAGCCCCCAGGC
>CAZKCR010000132.1:0-2240 GCA_964551055.1 uncultured Anaeromusa sp.
TTAGTCATCGCGGTTGTTTACTTGTCTACGGTGAAATTACTGCATATTGGTTTTCGCGATGCTTTGACCGGTTTGTACAACCGTAACTATTTGGAGCATGAACTTTTGCGTTTAGCAACAGGCCGTTTCAATCCAATTGGCTTTATTTCTATTGATGTGGACGGGCTCAAGCTAGTCAATGATACTTGCGGGCATGATGCGGGCGATGTCTTGTTGACGGCCGTAGGAAGAATGATTAAAGAGTGTTTTAACCATAATGATCTTGTTATACGCCTAGGAGGCGATGAGTTTGCTGTTGTCATGCAGATGACGGATGGTGTCATTGTTCAAGAAGCTTGCCAACGGGTTCGTGCTAAGATTGAAACACACAATCGAGTAAACGATGCCGTTCCGTTGAGTGTCTCCATTGGCTGGGCGGTTGGTCAGGCTAATGATACCAGTAGTATCAATGCAATTATCAAAGAAGCCGATACCTTGATGTATGGGGAAAAGGAAGGAAATCGCTTGAAATATGCTGTTCTTTTTGCCGAACGCTTAAGCCAATATGGTCAGAAACTTTTTCGAGTGGATAAATAGAGGCAGTAATGGCTGTGATGAAAGAAGCGAGGAGGCCGAGGAAATGCAATCGATCAAGGCTTTCTTCATAGGAATTTGTTTGGTTTTTAGCACGTTAGGGCCGGTGCAAGCCTGTACGCTGTATGGCGCCAGCGGCGGCTGGGTGGAGGACGGAGGCGTCTTAGTTGCTAAAAATCGTGATTGGACGCCGCAATATCAGGAGCTGCGCTTGGTTCAGCCGAAAGAAGGTTATACATATTATGGCTGGTTTAAAGGGGATAACGAGCCAAGCGCGTTAGCCGGAGGGCTGAATCAACAAGGGCTTGCTGTATTTAGTGCTACGGCAGGTACGATAAAAAAAGCGGAACGCCTCGCCATGCCGCATTACAAAGGAAGTGTATTAAAGACGCTGCTGACAACATGCAGTAGTGTTGATGAGGCGTTGGCCATGAAAGACGTGTTTTTAGGGCCTCAGTATTTGATTTTAGCGGATAAAAGCCAAGTGGCTTACGTCGAGATTGGTCCCGAAGGTAATTTTGCAGTAAAGCAGACGACAGATGGCGCTTTGTTTCATACGAATCATTATGTGGAAGAATCGATGCAATGGGCTAATTATCTTTCGCCCGGCGCTTCTAGCGCAGCGCGATACGAGCGGATTTCCCAGCTCCTAGACGGAGTCGATAAACCCTATTCTATGCAGAATTTTATCGATTTTAGCAATGATCAAAGCAACGGTCCGGATAAAAGTATTTGGCGCAGCGGCAGCACGGATACGATAACGCAAACATTAGGAGCTATGATTATTCATTTTTCACAGCAAGGTCGTATCAAAATTTACGTTAAAATGCGAGAAACGCCTTGGGGGCGAGGCCAGGAGAAGACGCTTACGCTTTCGGATAAGGATATCTTTTCGGCAATACAGTAGAGAATCGGATGCGGCATTGCGTTTTCTTGGCAGGAAAAGCGTTTCTCTCGCCGAATTTACTCTTCTTGGGAGGGATACATCATGAAAAATTTATTTCGCGCCTTGCTGTTGGGCTGCATGGTTTGCTTGCTGGCGGTTCCGGTGCAAGCTGCGTCTAAAGACGATAAAACGGTAAAAGTGGTCAAAGACCTTACGGTGGCATTTTCGGTGCTGCCTGCCGAAGCGATGCTGGATAATACGCTGCTGGCTTCGGATTTGAACAAAGCGATTTTGGCGGAATTTGGCCTGCAAAAAAATGACGCCAATGCGGCTACTGTGGTTGAAGTAAAGAAGGTGACAGGGGAAGCTTTGCAGATGCCGGAATTTTTGGCGGGGGAAGACGCCTGGCAGTATCATCTTAGCGCCACTGTACTGATTCGGGATGCAAAAACAGGTGTACAGCAGAAAAAACTGCTTGATTGCCGCGCAACGGTGCAGACCGAGGCGGAAGCCTATACGCTGGCGCTTTCGAAGGCGGCTAAACAAGTGCGCCTCTATGTGCGCGGCGATGAAACCAAAACCGCGACAACGGCGAAAACAGCATCTAAATAAAATTTATAAGCGATGTGCAAAAAAAGTCCGTACCACAGATGGCTGTGATACGGATTTGCTTTTTGATACGGAAGTATAATTTTGTGCTTTTCGCGATTTTCGCGGTTGGATAGTAAATCCGAGAGACGTTGCTAACGAACCGCGAAATACACGAAAGACGCGAAAAGGT
>CAZKCR010000132.1:2340-5522 GCA_964551055.1 uncultured Anaeromusa sp.
TAACGAACCGCGAAATACACGAAAGACGCGAAAAGGTTTTCTTATTTCGGTGAGCTTTTGTGAATTTCCGTAGCCCTCCTGCGAACCCTCCGGTTCTCCGATTCTCCTGTTCGGTTCCCTGTCTCTCGCTAAATCTGGTAATCGTAAGCAGGGCATTGGCAGCGGATGCTGCGTCCAGCGCTGCTGTCCAGCATAACGCCGTGTGCTAGAGCCAAGCGGCCATTGACAATGACATAGTCAATGCCGTTGGGTGGGGCGTCAGGGGTGTAGAAGGTAGCTTGGTCGCTGATAGAGCGGATGTCGAAAACGACGATATCTGCGTCCATGCCTTCTTCAAGCCGGCCTTTTTGCAGCAGTCCCAGGCTGTCTGCCGGGAGCAAGGTGGCTTTGCGGATGGCTTCCATGAGGCTGAGGTCGTAACGGTCTGCAACCATCTTTTTGAAATATCGAGGGAAGCTGCCGGCGATTTGCGGATGTCCTTCGCCAGGCGCGTAAGCGCCGGTATCGGTAGAGGGCATGGCTGACGGATGCAGCAGAGCCTGGTAGATTTCTTCTTCGATGCCTGTCAGTACTACTACGGAGGTAGTGGGAGCTTCGGCGCGCAGTTGGGCGTAAAGCTCCGGCGTCAGGCGCTGACCATGATGCGGGCCGGTGATGACAATGATGTCTTCCAGTTTCCACTCTTCACGGGCTAGCGCTTCTTCATTGAAGAGGACGGTGCCGATGTGGGTGGCCCATTCCGTATACATGCCGCTGTCAAAGCGGATGTCCAGGCCGTCCTGGATGGCTTTGGAGATGACAGTCAGAGCCTCTTTGACCATGCCGGTACCATATTGATAGACAAGGTGGGAAATTTGCATGCGCGCGCCGGTCTGACGGGCAATGGTGATAGCTTCTACCAGAGAATATAGATCATTGTTGCTGAGAAGACGGGTGTCGATGGAGATAATACGGCCAAAGCGAGCCGCTAAACGGCTGAGGCGCAGCACTTCTTCCGTGGAGCTGCCAGGGACATAAGCAAGGCCCAGGGATAGGCCGCAAGCGCCTGCTTCCAGCGCTTTGGTCGCCAGACGTTCCATTTCCAGGATCTGTTCATTCGTAGCGGGCTGCAGCGGATCTTCGACGCCGACGGTACGTCGCAGCGTAGAGTGGCCGATAAATTCAGCCTGGTGCAGGGGAAAGCCTGTTTTGTCTTGCTCACGGAAAAATTGGTCCAGATCCAAGGGACTCGCACCGCAGTTGCCGCCAACGGTAGTCGTAATGCCTTGTCGCAGGGAAAGCTCTGCGCAGTAGGGAGCTGCGTCGATGTGGCCGTGCATGTCGATAAAGCCGGGGCAGACAATATGACCGGAAGCGTCTAGCTCCTGTTTTCCTTGGAAGGGATCGCCACTGCTTATAGCCGCAATGCGGCCGTCTTGAATGGCTACATGTCCTTGCAGGCGCAGTTGGCGCGCCGGGTCGAAGAGAATACCGTTGTTAATGACAAGATCATACATAATCATTTGACTCCCGTTTGCTTTGGTTTATTCGTTGCTGGCTTTGGCCAGAGGTTTGACGGAACTTTTGAAAAAACTGAGATGTTGAATGTCTTCGGGACGTTCATTGCGAAGACGGAAGGCCCATTGGATGGAAGGGCCCAAGGTTAAGGCGATAATAATGGTGCCAAGCCCAATCGGACCGCCCAAGAAATAGCCGCCGACAGCGACGCTGCTTTCCAGGATGGTCCGGATGAGCCAGACAGGTTGGCCGGTTTTCGCCACGGCGCCGACCATAAAACTGTCCCGCGGACCAGCTCCGAAGGCGGCGGTTAGGTAAAAGTAGCTAGCCCAGCCAATGATCCAGATGCCCAAAAGGAGCATGAAAAGCTGGTAGGGAAGCGCTGTCGGCGAAGGCAGAAAAGGCAGCCACATGAAAAAATCAATGTAAAAGCCGATGAAAATCATATTCGCTAGGCTGCCCCAGCCAGGCTTGATGCCTAGAAGCCAGCTTAAGGCGATTACCAGAGCTCCGCAGCCTTGCGAAACTTGTCCTAGCGTCAGCGGCAGATAGTTGGTGAGGCCCAGATGAAGCACATCCCAGGGGGCTGTTCCAAGATTGCTTTTTACAGTCAGCACAATCCCGAATCCGAACAGGCAGAGACCCCACATTAAAAAAGCGATACGCTTAGCCATAGAATCTCCTCCGTGTACTTTGTGATTCCTTCTATCATATCACAAGAATAAGGTTACATCACGTCTTTGTTGAGGCAAATGTTAGGTGGAAAAGTGTACTAAGCACGCGAGAAGATTGGTTTTTTCAGAGGTCTATGGTAGGATAAAGAAACAGTAGTTGCTTACGTGAGTAAAGTAAGGAGAAAAAACATGAGTAAATCATTTGAAGAGTTAGGGGTGCAGCCGGTTCTGGTAAAGGCTTTGGCCGCTCAGCAGCTGCAGATTCCGACCCAGATACAGGAACAGATGATTCCCCAGGTGCTGGCTGGAGAGAATGTATTGGCACGTTCCGCTACAGGGACGGGGAAAACCTTGGCATACTTGCTGCCGCTTTTGCAGCGCATTGATTCAGAGAAAAAGGAAGTCCAGGCGGTGATTTTGGCGCCAACGTATGAACTGGCGATGCAAATTTATCGTGTTCTGGGTGCGTTGGTGCAGGAAGCGGCTTTGGACGTGAAGGCGGTGTCACTTATCGGCGGCGCGGCCTTGACTAGACAGATTGAGGCCTTGAAGAAAAAACCGCAGATTGTGGTAGGCTCAGCGGGACGCGTGCTTGAACTGCTTCGCAAACATAAGCTGTCTTTGACTAGTGTGCGCACGCTAGTGCTTGATGAAGTCGATCGGCTGTTGGACGAACAAAATGCGCCGACTGTGGAGATCGTGATGAAAGAAGTTCCGGCGCAGCGGCAACTGCTGATGGTATCGGCGACCTTGCCGGCGCGGACGCAAAAAGTGATTGAACGTCTGGAAAAGAAGGTTAATTTGCTGGAAGCGGCATCGGAAGTGAAGCTGCCGGAGCAGCTGGTCCATTGTTATGTAAAAATGGAGCATCGGGAAAAGCTGGATGGCTTGCGCAAGGTGCTCCATGCGTTGGACGTCAAGCGAGCGTTGCTCTTTGTGGAGCAGCAGGGCCGCTTGGAAACAGTGTTGGAAAAATTGCAGCATCACGGTTTAAAGGTGGCTGGTTTGCGC
>CAZKCR010000133.1:0-5374 GCA_964551055.1 uncultured Anaeromusa sp.
GCCCAGCGCGTCAAATACAAACCAGCAAAAATAACCCCTGCTCCCAAGGCCTGAACTCCGCCAAACGCTTCGCCCAAAAACGCATAACCAGCCGCCACAGCAAACACCGGCGCCAAATTATTGTATAAAGAAGCCGTCGTACTGCCTACCTTGCCTGTAGCCCACACCCAAAGACCATTGGCTAGGCTGAGCGGAAAAACACCGGAATAAATAACACTGCTCCAAGCCACTGTCGACAGCGCCGACCAATCTACCGCCAGCATATCCGGCAATGCCACCAGTACAAACAAAACCGTAGTCGTTAAGATCACGTACGCGGTTACCTGATAGGGCGAATACCTCACAAGAAGAAGCCGTGAAAAAACCGTATAGTAGCCATAACCAAGCTGTGCGCAAAGCAAGAGTACGCCGCCTAGTACATGCGGTCCTTCCAGACTGAATTCCTTACCGGCGCCCCAGACCATAATCAGCACGCCCAGCAATGAAACAACAATCCCCGCCACCGTCAAGCGGCGAATGCCTTCCAAACCATGTATGCGATTGATGATAGCGACGCTCACAGGAAGCAAGCCTAAAATCAAAGAAGAATTTCCCGCCGTCGTCAATTGTACGCCAAAGGTAAAGAAGATCTGAAACGAAAAAAAGCCAAAACTGGACACCGCCAGCAACCGCCAATCCTCACGCCTTAGAGGCATCCATACCGCCGCACGCCGGAAAACAACCCAGCCCACCGCCAACGCCGCCACCATGCGAATGGCGTTATACGCCATCGGCGGCACCTCTTCCAAGCCCAGCTTCATAACCGGAGGATTAAGTCCCCACAGCAACGCCACTAACGCTAATACGCCATGCACATGCGACATCATTTACTTCTCCTTTTGCCGTCTTGGTATCATGTAACAATTCACTGCCAAAGAGAATTTCTCCTTTTTTGAAATTCAAAAAGAAAACAACCACAGCGCACAGAGTAAAACAAAGGGACATGAAGATTGAACAAGAGTAGAAGTAGTAAAGGGAGGGCTCGGATGAGGGTTATGGGAGCAAAAAAACAGACGCCCCCGCAAGGACGTCTGCTTTGATCTGTTCTTATTTTTGCTGCGGCAAGATCCGCACATCGATTTCAAACATCCGGTTCCAAGGGAAGCTCACCTGCACCTGTTCCGGCTGCAAAAAGTCCAAGTGCTGTTTGGCAAAGTCACGCAGTTTCTTCTGCGCCGCCACGGTCAGCTCTCCCTCGAGAGCGTCCAATTGCACCAGACTGCCGCCTTTAGCATAAACGATCTCCCTGTTCAGCTGACTGCGGATATTGGCCTGGTAAGCCCAGTCATCCAAATAGCGCTCCGCCAGCAGCTTTTGCCGTAATGTTGTTGTCATCTGCGGTGCCAGCATTCCTTGCGAAATAGCAAAACCCAAGGTGTTGCTTGGCGTATTCCAACCGGAATAAGCCGTCAGTTTGCCTAGCAGCTTCTGCTCACTCAGTTCCTGCATCAAGGAATTATCCGAACCATTAACAAAAGAAATATTACCAATAGCCACGGCCTGTCCTTGAGCAAGTTCCTTGGCCACATTGGCCACAAACTGTTTGGTTCCTGCACTTGCGTAAGTGATGTTGCTGACCCATTCCGCCTCATCGGTATGACCGTCCGGCGACGTATGCACAGCCAACACCAAATCCGGCTTTTGCGGTTTCGGCAAGACAATGCCTCCAGCAGAAACGATCTGGTCTACAATGCTCTTGCCAATAGGCTGATCTTCATAGGTTGGCAGTGACTTAGGGCCAGTGCCCAAAGCATATTGTACAGACACTACCGGCACACGATGCTCCAAGTCGTTAATCGCACGAGTCAACAATAACAACCCCAATTGATCGGCGCCAGGGAACGATGCAAAACGACTGGCCGGAAGCTGTGCGGCCTGTTTTACCAACAACCTGGCTTCTTTATGGGTTTGCGAAAAAGGAGCCGTGTCATCTCGCCCTAAAAGCAGGTATTGAATATCGCCCTTAATGGTTTTATCTACAAAAATTTGGTTAACCTGGAAATTCTTATCCCGCCGCGAAAACCAATCTTCTAATGCATCCTGAGGAATGGTTTCTTTCAACTTTTTCAACTGACGCTTTTCTTCGCTTGTCAGACCCAAAACGTCTTCCTTGTCCAGTAAAACCGTCAGCTCAAAAATATTGGGACCATATTTCTCATAATACGAAGGCTCCACGCCGCCGGCAGTCATGCGCGGTGTCCGCATAATCGTCGCAAACACATATTGCCGCGCCGTAGGGTTAAGCTTTTTCAATTTGTCAAAGCGCGCTTGCCGCGCCCAGAGCAGATCCGGGCCAATATGATGAATGCGCGAATCCACCAAACCGCCATAAACTAAAGTATCCGCCGACAACACCATGGCATCTACGGTTCTGCCATTGACCATCACCCAGTCCCAAATTGCTTCGGGGTTGCCTTCGCGCCCCCGGCTGGCCAGTAAATCCGCAGGTGGCGTCAGCACCTCAAAACCAGCAGCTTGCGCTGTTTCTACGGCCTCTCTGAAGCTCACCGGCCGATCATCCTGAGGCACAAACAAAATAGTTTTGGCCCAAGCTGCCGTCGGCAAGCCCGCCACAAGGCAAAAGACTGTCATCGCCGTGCACAGCCAGCGTATGTACGTTTTCTTTTCCATCCTTTACAAAAAACCTCCCTTACTTGTTTTCTTCACTGCGCAAATAACCAACCACATCCTTGACAAGTTGATCCTGCGTATAAGCGGCCCCGGCTATTCCCCCCTCTTGGGGCATCGCAGCCGCACCTTTTCCGGACGGATTGTTCGCCTCCCGCAAGCGCCGTTCGTGTTGCAGGTTGTAGCGCGCCAACCGTTCGCCCAGCAAGCGTTGCTCCTGCTCCCAAAAAGCAGCCAAGCCTAATTCTTCTACATGCATAAAAATAAAATAGATAAGTCCCAGCAAAGCCACTTCCGGGATCAGCACAACTGCAAGAACTTCCACATTACTTTTAATCCCTATGCTCCATAAGTAGGATACGAAAGAAAGAAAGATGTCGTTCATTCCTTTAAGCTCCTCGCCGCCAGTACATATTCAGGAAACACTGCACCTATCTTACTATTTTCTCTCATGAGAGCCCTTTCTGTCAATCCACCCTCCGTCCCAAGAGTACCCTTTAACCTCAATCACCGGTCCCTTGCCGCACTGAGCCGTACAACCCAAAAAAACCTTGATACGCCTGATAGGCAGCAGCATAGGACGCCGTCACCACCGCACCGGTGAGCATAAAGGTCACCATGATTTGATATTTTATCGCTTCTGTCGGTGCCACTCCCGCCAGAATTAGGCCAGTCATCATGCCTGGCAGCTGCACCAATCCTACCGTTTTCATAGCATCTACCATAGGAGCGCTGGCGGTATGCAGGCTGTCGCGAATAATCACGGCCGCCGCTTCTTTGGGCGCCGCCCCCAATGCCAACCGGGCCTCCACTTCCGCTCGCCGCGAAGCAAAAGAGCCAGCCAACGTCCGCAATAAAAGCCCCACAGCCACCATGGATTGCCCGGCCACCATACCACCCACAGGTACTACTTCGCTGGGACGATAGGTAATGGCGCCGCAAAGCACCAACGTCCCTAAGGTTACTACCATCGATATCGCAATCGAAACGCAGGCAATTCTTCGGGCGCCCGGCACATCTTTGCCGCGCTGGGCCGCCACACCGGACGCCGTGTAAAGCATGACGCATAGAAGCGACGTAGTCAAAGCAGGATGATCAGCGTCAAACAAGAACGACAGCACCATGCCGATGGCAAGCAGCTGTACAACGGCCCGCAGACTGCCAATCAACATATCTTTCCCCAACCCTAGCTTCTCTCTATGAGACAAAGCCATGGCCAACAAGATCAAGCCGTATGATAAAATTAGCGCTTCATTGCTCATACCACACCTCCTGTCGGCCACTTCTCCACACGATCCCAAAACACCATCTCACCGCTGCGCAGCCCCAGCACGCGCGACGCCACACGCCGCACCTGCGCCTCTTGGTGGGACACCCACAAAAGCGTCAATCCTTCTTCGCGGCGCAACTGCTGCAACAGTTCTTCCACCTGCGCCGTCGCTGCCACATCCAAAGCGGACGTGCTCTCGTCCAACAGCAGCACCTGAGGCTGCGCCAACAGCGAACGCACCAACGCCACCCGCTGCGCTTCGCCGCCGGAGAGAGTGTCGGTCTTGGCACTAAAAAAAGCTGCTGCCAACCCTACGGCCGCCAATAATTTTTTCATCCGACCTTCATCCGGTTTCTCTTTGACAATTTGAAACGGATACGCCAAATCTTCTGCTACCGTTTTGCCAAACAATACCGCTTTTTGCGGCACATAGCCGATACGCCGCCGCAAATCCGGCGGTGCATAGCTGCGAAATTCCTTACCTGCAAAAAACACCTCGCCACCACTGGGAGGCGCCAAAAGACACAACGTCCGCAAAAGTGTCGACTTGCCGCAGCCCGACGGACCGGCCACGGCCACACTATCTCCGGCAGCTACGGTAAAAGAAATATCTCGCAGCAATGACTTTCCACCTATCTCTACAGCCAAGTTTTTTACTTCTAATAGATTATTCATCATGTATCCTTCTGCCTTTAAAGTGAAGCAAAGCCGTATTCCAGCAAATACTTAGCCTCTTCCCAGCGCAAATCACTATTAAGAATGACCGCCACTACCGATTTTCCCTGACGACTGGCGGAAGCCACCAGGCACTCGCCGGCTGCATCGGTATAGCCCGTTTTTACACCGTCCGCACCTGGAAAGGTCCGCAAGAGCCGATTTGTATTGCGCACAAATACCGGCCGACGGTTCAAGAACGTAACGTTCCGTTCGTTAGTCGCTACAATACGCCGAAATTCCGGCTGTTGCCGCGCCGCCAAAGTCAGTTTAGCCAAATCCGCCGCCGTTGTGAAATGGTTCACTGGATCCGGCAAACCGTGGGGATTGCTGAAATGTGTTTTGGACATACCGAGAGATTCAGCCTTCTCATTCATCCATTGAATAAAGCGCGACCGCGAGCCGCCGCCGACATGTTCCGCTACAGCCTCGGCCGCATCGTTGCCGGAAACAATCATCATCCCCGAAAGAAGTTCCCGCAAGGTTAGCTTATCCCCAGAACGCAAATCCAAAGAAGACCCGTCCGTGCTGGCAGCCCGCCAACCAACAGTTACGACGCTGTCTAAATTACCTCGCTCCAAAGCCACCAAACAAGTCATTATTTTGGTCGTGCTTGCCGGATACATCACCTTATCAGCGTTCTTTTCAAACAGTGTTTTGCCGCTGGTTCCGTCTACCACCACCGCCGCTTCGGCTATAACGGCAGGAGGAGGCGGTGCAGCC
>CAZKCR010000134.1:0-1245 GCA_964551055.1 uncultured Anaeromusa sp.
TTTGAAAAGAAAATTCCGCAAAATTAAGAACTTGGCATTTGAATTGCTTAGTCTTAATAACGGCGCGTTGGCACAAATGCGGGCTAAAGCGGAAGGATCGAGGAAAGGAAGGAAGTTCATGAGTTTATTGGCCTCGCATACGGAGGAAATGTTTTATACCATTTTGGATAATTTGCGGGAAGCCGTCAATGTAGTAGATACCAAAGGGTATATTACCTATGTGAATCCCAGTTCCGCCAACTACGCTTCTGCGCGCGTTGAGGATATGATTGGCAAACACATTACTGAATACTATCCGCATGCAGCGCTCTTGGATGTAATTCGTGACAAAAAGCCGCTGTTGGATCAAAAAATGGCCCAAGGAAATGGCAGAACCTTTATTGTGAACGCAGTGCCCTTGTATCGGCAAGGTGAATTTTACGGAGGCGTTTCCACGTTTCGGGATATTACTGAGCTGGATGAATTGGCACGGACGCTGGAGTATCTGGAAAATGAGCTGGCTTTAAGTCAAGGCAGCGGTATTTTTGACAGCTTTATCGGCGCCGACGGTTCGTTGCGTAATGCTATCTTTAAAGCCCAACGCAGTATTGCCTCTGTCGGAGGTCCTCGCCATTCGGTGATTTTAGGAGAGACCGGCACAGGAAAGACGATGCTGGCTCAGGGGATGTATCATTTTGCCCGCAAAATTGGCATTTTGAAGGAAGGCGCACCTTTTGTCGAGGTGAATTGCGCACAGTTTACCAATGCGGACATTGCGGCCATGGAGATCTTCGGCACTGATAAGGGGGCTTTTACGGGCGCCTTTGACAAGCCTGGTCTTGTAGAAGTGGCTAATGGGGGCGTGCTGTTTTTGGATGAGGCTCATGCCTTGGTTCAGCACCAGACCATGCTGCTGAAGCTTATCGAATCCGGCTTAGTGCGGCGCATGGGAGGACGGACTGAGCATGAAGTGGATGTCATTATTATTGCGGCGTCCAGCCAGAATTTAAAACAGGTATTCTTACCGGAACTTTACCAGCGCTTGGCACAGTACCAGATCGAGCTGCCGCCGCTGCGAGAACGCAGTTTGCAGGAAAAACAGCAGTTTTTGGAGCAATTCGTAGAACTGTACTGCCAAAAAGCGCAGGCTCGCTATAACGTGCGTTTGAAGGTTCACTTTACAAGCCGCGCGGCAGAGTTGCTTTTGTCGGCGGCATTTGACCGCAATGTCCGCCAGTTTCGGGATGTAGTCAATGCTAGCATTGA
>CAZKCR010000134.1:1345-5355 GCA_964551055.1 uncultured Anaeromusa sp.
GGACAGACTGTGCAGGTTGTAGAAATGCAATCCGAAGGCGGCGCGGCTGGTGCGGTGCATGGTTCCTTGCAGTCAGGAGCCTTGACGACAACCTATACGGCGTCCCAAGGCTTGCTCTTGATGATTCCGAACATGTATAAGATTGCTGGTGAATTACTGCCTGGCGTATTTCATGTCAGCGCTCGGGTGGTTGGCGCTAATGCGATCAGCATTTTTGGCGACCACTCTGATGTGATGGCAACCCGTCAGACTGGGTTTGCGATGCTAGCGGAAAGCAGCGTCCAACAGGTCATGGATTTGTCGGCAGTCGCTCATTTGGCGGCCATCAAAGGACGCGTGCCATTCCTGAATTTCTTCGACGGCTTCCGTACGTCTCATGAAGTGCAGAAGGTCGAAATGCTGGAGTATGATGAACTGGGCAAGCTCTTGGATATGGAGGCGGTTAATTCCTTCCGGCGCGGAGCGCTTAACCCGGATCATCCGGTATTGCGCGGCACCGTGCAGAACTCGGATATTTATTTTCAGCAGCGGGAAGTATCCAATGGCTACTGGGAAAAGCTGCCGGAGATTGTTGAAGAATACATGGCGGAAATCAGCAAGCTTACCGGGCGGGAGTATCACTTGTTCAACTACTACGGAGCGCCTGACGCGGAGCGCTTGATCATTGCCATGGGCTCCATGTGCCAGACCGTCGAAGAAGTAGTGGATCATCTGAACGCCAAAGGCGAAAAAGTGGGCCTGCTGAATGTGCATCTGTACCGCCCGTTTTCACTGAAACATTTCTTCCAGCACATTCCGAAGAGCGTTAAGAAAATTGCCGTGCTGGATCGCACCAAGGAATTGGGCGCACCGGCGGAACCGCTGTACTTGGATGTGAAAAGCGCTTTTTACGGCACAGACTGGCAGCCTCTTATCGTCGGCGGCCGTTGCGGCGTAGGCGGCAAGGATGTTACTCCGAAGCACATTATGGGTATCTTTGACAACTTGAAGGCAGCGCAGCCTAAAGATCACTTTACTGTCGGTATTTTAGACGATGTCAGCCATCTATCTTTGCCGGAAGGCGAGGATATCGATACTACTGTAGCTGGAACCAAAGCTTGCAAATTTTGGGGTCTTGGCGCTGATGGCACGGTAGGCGCCAATAAATCCGCGATCAAGATTATTGGCGACAAAACCGATCTGTATGCGCAGGCGTACTTTGCGTATGACTCCAAAAAATCCGGCGGCATCACGGTTTCGCATCTGCGTTTCGGCAGCCAGCCGATCAAGTCTCCCTATTTGATTGATAAAGCTGATTTTATATCCTGTTCCCAACAATCTTATGTTGATAAATACGATTTGCTGGCAGGTCTAAAGCCGGGCGGCGCATTCCTTTTGAACACCAACTGGTCTGCAGCGGAACTGGAAACCCATCTGCCGGCGGCGATGAAACGCTACTTGGCGGAGAAAAATATTCGTTTCTATACGATCAACGCCGTTGGTATTGCGCAAGAGCTGGGCCTTGGGGGCCGCTTCAACATGATTATGCAGTCGGCTTTCTTCCAACTGGCGCAGATTATTCCCATTGAAAAAGCCGTGCAGTACTTAAAAGATTCCGTAGTCAGCACCTATGGGAAAAAAGGCAATAAAGTGGTGGAAATGAATCACGCTGCCATCGACAAGGGGATCGCCGGTCTGGTACAGGTGAATGTGCCGGCAAGCTGGAAAAATGCTTCAACGGCGGCTCAGAGTGCGCAAACGAATGACGTGCCGGCGTTTATTAGCGACGTGCTGGTGCCGATGAACCGTCAGGAAGGAGACAGCTTGCCTGTAAGCGCGTTTCTGCCTCATGTGGATGGTACGTATCCTATGGGAAGTTCGGCTCATGAAAAACGCGGTATCGCCATTAATGTGCCGGAATGGCAGCCGGAAAACTGTATTCAATGTAATCAGTGCGCTTTCGTTTGTCCTCATGCCAGCATTCGCCCCATTCTGGTGAATGAAGCGGAAAAAGCAGCCGCTCCGGCAGGCTTTACCGTTAAAGACGCTGTTGGCGCGAAAGATCTCCATTTCCGTTTGGCTATTTCAACGCAAGATTGCACTGGCTGCGGCAATTGTGAACAAATCTGTCCGGCTAAAGTAAAAGCGCTGCAAATGAAGCCGCTGGCTTCACAGGAATCGCAGGTTGCTCTTTGGGATTATGCGGTGTCGCTGACTCCGAAAAAGAACCCTGCTAATCCCTTTACGGTCAAAGGCAGTCAGTTTGAGCAGCCGCTCCTGGAGTTCTCCGGCGCTTGCGCAGGCTGTTTGGAGACTGGCTATGCCAAACTGGTGACGCAGCTTTATGGTGATCGGCTCATGGTTGCTAACGCTACCGGCTGCTCTTCCGTTTGGGCGGGCAGTACGCCTTCGGTTCCGTATACGACCAATCATCGCGGCCACGGGCCTGCCTGGGGCAATTCTCTCTTTGAAGACAACGCCGAATACGGTTTGGGCATGGCGTTGGGCGTGAAACAACTGCGTCAGCAATTGGCGCAAAAGGTGGCGGAAGCCGCTGCTTTAGACTTGGGTGAAGAGTGGAAAAAGACTTGTGCGGACTGGCTGGAACATTACGAGGAAGGCGAAGGCAGCCGGGAACGTGCGGATCGCCTCGGCGCCATGCTGGAAGGCGTTAAGAATCAAAATGAACTCTTGAGCTATTTGCATGAAAACAAGGATTTTCTTGTCAAGCGTTCTCAATGGCTCTTTGGCGGCGACGGCTGGGCCTATGATATCGGTTTTGGCGGTCTGGATCATGTGCTGGCGTCCGGCGAAGACATCAATGTGCTTGTGTTCGACACCGAGGTATATTCCAATACCGGCGGTCAGTCGTCCAAGGCGACGCCAGCGGCGGCTATTGCTAAATTTGCCGCCAGCGGCAAGAAAACCAAGAAGAAAGATTTGGGACTCATTGCGATGAGCTACGGCTATGTGTATGTAGCGCAAATTGCCATGGGCGCAGACAAAAACCAAACGCTCAAAGCCATTGCCGAAGCGGAAGCCTATCCAGGGCCGTCCTTGATTATCGCGTATTCACCGTGCATCAACCATGGACTTAAAGCTGGCATGGGCTGCAGTCAGCTTGAAATCAAAAAAGCGGTGGATTGTGGTTACTGGGCGATGTATCGTTACAATCCGGTCCTCAAAGAAAGCGGCAAAAATCCCTTTGTGCTGGATTCCAAGGAGCCGACGGCGGATTTCCGCGAATTCTTGCTGGGCGAAGTGCGTTATTCATCTCTTTTGAAACAGTTCCCTGAACAAGGAGAAGCCTTGTTTGCCAAGACGGAACAAGATGCCAAGGACCGCTTGGCCGTCTACAAACGTTTGGCAAGTCAAAGCGAATAAACAATACGTAAGGCAGTATGCAAAAGCATACTGCCTTACGTGTAAGTGCGTACTTGTTTTTAAAGACCCTATTGCTTATGATGAGACCATAGAGTCAATTTGAAAACAAGGGGGATGCGCAGTGATTATTACATCTCAAGACGCGGAACAACGGGGATTAGAGCAGGTGGCAGATCTAATGTGCGTAGCGGCGCGGACAGCGCCCAAGGCCAAAGGCGTGGACAATTTGGAGACATTGTTGGTTTCTGGTGAAGAAAAGGACCGTCTGTCCGCTGAAATGCGACGCATTGCGGTAGAATCGGGTATGGCCTTTTTTGATCGGGATGCAGGGTGTCTGGAAAAAGCGCCGGTGGTGCTGCTTCTAGGGCAGAAGGTTAAACCTATAGGTGTTAAGCCTTGCGGCTACTGCGGCCATGGCGACTGCGCCACCTGTGCGCAAAACGGCGGCAACTGCGCTATGAGCATCGGCGATTTGGGTATTGCTATCGGTTCGGCGGCGCATGTGGCGTCGGCGCATCATGTAGACAGCCGGGTTATGTTCAGTGCGGGTCGTGCGGCGCTCAATTTGAAGCTGTTTCCGGCAGAAGTAACTATTGCGTACGCCATTCCTCTCAGTGTGAGCGGCAAAAGTCCGTTTTTCGACCGCT
>CAZKCR010000135.1:0-5327 GCA_964551055.1 uncultured Anaeromusa sp.
GGGCAGTTAATGCATTCTTTCCAAACTTTCTGCGGCAGTTCTTCTTTGGTAACTTCGGAAAAGCCCAAGGTTCCGAAAAATTCAGGTTGATAGGTCAAAGTAAAAAAGGTCTTTACTCCTAACGCCCGACCTTCAACCAGCAGCGCTTCTACAATCTGCCTGCCAATCCCCCGCCGATGAAAATCCGGCGCAATTGCCAAAGCCCTTACCTCCGCCAAGGCATCCCATGAAAGATGCAGGCTTCCTACACCAATTAGTTGGCCTTCCTCTTCGGCTATAATCACGTCCCGCAAAGTTTCATAAATAGAATTGCGCGAGCGCGGCAGCATAACTCCTTGCTGTGCATAATCATTGACAAGCTTATGGATGGCTTCTACATCTCCAAATGTCGCTTTACGCAAATGCATGTCAAAATCCCTCCTTTAGTTGTCAATCTCACGGTTGCAGACTGGGACACAAATCCTGCACAGGACAATCCTTGCACAAAGGCTTGCGCGCCTTGCAAATTTTTCGCCCATGCCAAATCAGCCAATGATGCGCTGCAGCCCAGTTCGCTTTGGGAATGGCCTTCTGGAGAGCCGCTTCCACCGCTTCCGGCGTATCGCCGATTCCCAGCCGCAAACGATTCGCCACGCGAAACACATGCGTATCCACCGCAATGGCTGGAACATTATAAAGAACGCTCAAAATTACATTAGCAGTTTTTCGCCCCACCCCCGGCAGTGCCAGAAGAGCGTCAAAGGTATCTGGAACTTGCCCTTGATGACGTTCTAACAGTAGCCGGCTCATAGTAAAAATATTTTTGGCCTTCGCGCGGAACAAACCGCAATCCTTAATTTCTGCTTCTAAAGCTTCTAGTCCTAAAGCTATAATAGCTTCCGGCGTATTCGCTTTGAGAAACAATCTCCCTGTGGTAATGTTCACACGTTCATCTGTGCACTGCGCCGAAAGAATCACAGCCACCAACAATTCAAAAGGCGACTTATAATGAAGAGCCGTACCAATGTGACCATAGGTCTTCTCTAGCACCTCCAGCATCTGCCCTTTGATGGCTTTCGTCACTCTCATGCCAAGCCTCAGTTGGTCAAGCTGCGCACAGGCGCAGGAATCCGTCCACCTCTGGCAATGAAGTCGGCAGAGCTGAAACGATTCACCGGCAAAATGGGACTATAACCCAGCAAGCCGCCGAACTCCACACTATCGCCTACCGTTTTGCCAGGCACAGGAATAATGCGCACAGCCGTCGTTTTATTGTTAATCATGCCAATCGCCGCTTCATCTGCGATGATAGCAGCCAGAGTAGACGCCGGTGTATCGCCAGGAACGGCAATCATATCCAAGCCCACCGAACAAACACAGGTCATAGCTTCCAGCTTTTCCAGCGTCAAAGCGCCGCGTTCTACAGCTGCAATCATGCCGGCATCTTCACTAACAGGAATAAAAGCGCCGCTCAAGCCGCCAACATGAGAAGAAGCCATCAAGCCGCCTTTTTTAACCGCATCGTTCAGCAACGCCAAAGCCGCTGTCGTGCCGGGAGCGCCACAACTCTCCAAGCCCATTTCTTCTAAAATATGGGCCACGCTGTCGCCGATAGCCGGCGTCGGCGCCAAGGACAAATCTACAATACCGAACTGCACGCCCAAACGCCGCGAAGCCTCTTGAGCCACCAGTTGTCCTACACGGGTAATTTTGAAAGCGGTTTTCTTAATGGTTTCCGCCACCATGCTGAAATCTTGGCCTTTAACATCCTCCAAGGCCCGTTTCACAACGCCAGGACCGCTGACGCCGACATTAATGACCGTCTCCGGCTCTCCTACGCCATGAAAAGCGCCAGCCATGAACGGATTATCCTGGGGTACGTTGGCAAACACAACCAGTTTGGCGCAACCAATGGCATCGCGATCCGCCGTCAAAGCGGCTGCTTTTACAATGACATCGCCCATTTCCCGAACGGCATCCATATTAATGCCAGTCTTGGTAGAACCCACATTGACTGAAGAGCAAACGCGATCCGTGCAAGCCAGCGCTTCTGGGATGGACGCAATCAGTCGGCGGTCTCCTTCGGTATAACCTTTTTCAACCAAGGCGGAAAAACCGCCGATAAAGTTGACACCAACTTCTTTGGCCGCCTTGTCCAAAATTTGTGCTACCGGCACAAGGCTGTCAGTGCGGCAGCTTTCAGCAGCAATCGCTACCGGCGTAATCGAGATCCGTTTATTGATAATGGGAATGCCATATTCGCTTTCAATCTCCTCGCCAGTGCGCACTAGATGCTCAGCGCGGCGCGTGATTTTTTCATACACATTTTGACAGAAACGGTCCAAGTCGGGGTGAGCACAGTCGCGCAGGCTGATGCCCATGGTAATCGTCCGCACGTCGAGGTTATTCTCGCTGATCATGCGGTTGGTTTCTAAAATATCTTTAATGCTTAACATGAATTAACTCCTTCCAAAACTAAGTGGGTTCTTAAATGCGGTGCATGCTTTGAAAAATATCTTCATGCTGCACTTTAATTTCCAAGTTCAATTCTTTGCCTTTTGCCGCAAAAATGGCTTGTAATTCTTTAATAGAAACCTTGCTTTCACCGGTCTCAGCAATCATTACCATATTAAAAAAGCCATCAACAATATTTTGATTGATGTCCAAAATATTCACCTGATTTTCTGCCAGCACATTACTAGCCATAGCAACAATACCCACGCGATCCTTACCAATAATCGTAATTACGACTTTCATCTTCTACTACACTCCTTCTATTTTCATACTTGCTATTTAACAGTTAACCACCGGAAATCTGCCTGACTCCAGAAAGGTTTTCTTTTTTAGAAAACCTATAACTTTCATAGCATATTCTCTAGCATATTCTCTGTTATTGCATAATATCCTGCCAAAATGAAAATAAAAATGCGAGCCAGATTTTTACTGGCTCGCATTTGTCTACTACATGCACTATTATTGGTTTGTAGTTCCACCAGGAGCAGTCTGCATAGGCATATTTCCTCTGCCTGCGCCGTTCATCATGCCACGATGATGTTTACCCATTTCACCCGGGTGCGCTTTCATCCATTCCATGCGTTCTTGCATAAATTGAATATGCTGGTCAGCCTGTTCTCTGCTGATCAAACCCTTTTCTACTTCCTGGTTTAGAAAGTCCTTTTTCAAAGCCAGCATTTTTTCATGATGCACTACCATATCTTGTTGAAACTCTGCTTTTTGCGCATCCGTCCAGTTGGCGTTGTTAAACAAGCAAGGACGCTCGCCGCCAGCTCCGGGTCCGCCACCCATAGACCCCATAGGCGCCGCCGATACCCATGCAGCCGAGACAAGAATTACACCGGCAGCCAATGTTGCTATCCATCTTTTTTTCATCATTGCAAATCCCTCCTGTTTTGTTTGTATCTTCATCATATCGCAAAGGCATGGCAAATATTTGGCGTCTTTGTGACAAAAGATTGAACTCAGCATAAAATAACGCAGGAAAATGGCATAGTAAGCCGAATTTTATTAGCATAAAGATGCATCATACAAAAGGAGTGATTCATGTGTACGATACCGACTGCTACACTCGCTCGCAAGCTCTTGGTTACGCCCGGTTAGCACTAAAAGAAATGGCAGCAAAAAAAGCTATTCCCCTTGAGATAGTTCCTGCCATTATGCAGCAGATGCTGCAGTTAATGGAAGAATTCTCGCCAGCAGAAGCAGAGGCTCGGGGAAATCAATTCCGTCAATCGGAAACCTACCAGCAGGCGATTGCCAGCTTTAAAAGCAAGTCTAATCCCCCCACGTAACCTATCTGTAAAAAAGCGAGCAAAAGATGCGATGCCATGGCGGCTTTGCATCTTTTTTACGTATAACCCTTTATGCTATACTGTCTACATGATATAATTTCTTCATTAAAAGGTAATTTTGTTGTGCAACTATGAAAGGATGACTCATTTTATGACATTGGAAACAATCGAACGTATTAATGCCTTATCGCGCAAGCAACGCTCTATAGGTTTGAGTGACGAAGAAAAGCAGGAGCAAGCTCAACTTCGCCGTCAATATATTGATAATATTAAGGTGCAAATCAGTCAGGCCTTAGGCCATGACGATGAGCCCGCCAGCAACTCCGCTTCATGAACAGTAAAAAGGTTTGGGGATTTCGCCAGCATTGGGGCTGGGTACTGCTCTTGTCCTTAACTCATTTTGCTAGTGATTTTTATAATAATTTCCTGCCTCCTATGCTGCCATTTTTGGTAGACAACATGCATATTTCCCTTACCACAGGTGGACTGCTGGCTATGATCTATGCTATCACTTCTTGTCTGTTGCAGCCGTTTTTGGGCTATTGGGTTGATCGGCAAGGAGCGACCTGGCCCCTTATAGCTACCATTCCAGCCAGCGCGTTTTTTATCTGTTTGAGCGGGGAAGCGCCTTCACCGCTTTTTTTGTTTTTATTGGTCGCTGTGGCCGGCACGGTCTCTTCTGTATTTCATCCGTTAGCGTCCGCCCTGGTAGCACGTGTTACAGATCCTTCTCATCGGGCATTTTCCATGTCCTTGTTCATCAGTGGCGGCAATATTGGTTTTGCAGTTACCCCAGCTTTGCTAACGGGCTACCTTTCCACCTGGGGACTGGGAAGCCTTTGGCTTCTTTTCTTTCCAGCACTCATGCTCGCTGTTGCGTGCCTTGCCTCACGCTTACATTTAGTACCACTTCGCGACCAAACGCAACTTTCTTTTAAAGAGGAAACAGCCGCCCCTTCTTGGTACCGGTCCAAACCGTTGTTGCTTTTAAATGCCGCCATGACGCTGCGTTGTTGGACACAAGTAGCTTTTTTAACGTTTTTGCCGCTATTGCTACCGCTTTGGGGCGCTTCCGCCACTATGGGCGGCACGCTCCTCACTGTCTACCTTTTAGGAGGCGCTTTAGGAAGCTTTTGCGGCGGTTGGGTTGGTGATCGCAGGGGCCACGCCCGCTGCATTCAAGGCTGCTTACTGCTCGCCTTAGCATCGCTAGCCTTGTTTCTTTTCTCCAGCTCGTTATCCTGGTCGGCTTGGGTGCTTATTTTCCTTGGCGGCGCTGGCCTGCAAGGCTCTTTACCTTCGTCCATCGTCTGGGCACAAACCATTTTGCCGCAGAATGCCGCTATGGCTTCCGGCATGATGCTGGGACTTACCTTTGGCTTGGGTGGCGTAGGCGCCGCCATCAGCGGTGCTTGGGCCGACCTTTGGAGCATTCCAATCTCCTTGTCCATATCATTGTTTCCACTGCTTCTGGCGAGCATTCTATTACACCGCATTCCCGCGCCTAATTTAAACAATAAATAGATAATTTTTCTAAAG
>CAZKCR010000136.1:0-1089 GCA_964551055.1 uncultured Anaeromusa sp.
ATTCAAGAACGAATTTTCGGCTTGCCTGTGGCGGCGCCAGCAGAGTCTGAATTATGGGGTATTCAAGAACTGTTTTCTTCCGGCGGCCAACCCTTTGCCAAGTTTGGCGTTACCGTAGACAATACATTGCGTCCGGTCGATGCGGCCGGTACTGTATTGTTGGAAAATGTGCGTTTTGCGGGACGCAATTTGGCTGGGTATGACTTCAGCTATGAAAAATCAGGCAATGGCGTGGCGCTGGCAAGCGGCTACTGCGCCGGCATGACGGTGTGAGGAGGAAGGAAACGACATGGCTAAACATCGGATCAATCCGGACGATTGCATTGCCTGCACTACTTGTGTGGCGCATTGTCCTGTAACAGCGGCCACCCGCAAATTCCGCGGACCTAAAATGCTGGGGCCGGCTTTGGAGCGCTTCCGCATTTCAGAGGAAGACTACGAACCGTCTTTAGAATATTGTTCAAACTGCAAGAACTGTGACTTATCCTGTCCGTCCGGCGTGCCGGTTTCTACGCTGAACATGCTGGCTAAGGCCGCGTACTATAAGAAGAATCCCCAGAGCATGCGGGACCATATGCTTTCGCACGGTGAAAATATGGCTAAAATGGTCAATGCCATTCCCTTTGGGGCGGCGCTGGCGAATGTAAGTATGCACAACCCGGTTTCCCGGGCGGCGATGAAGCAAATCGGCATTTCCGATAAAGCTCCTATGCCGACGTATGCTGCGACCAGTTTTGTAAGCTGGTTCAAAAGCCAGAAGCAAACTCCTTGCGAAGAAAAAGTCGTCTTTTTCCCGGGGTGCTTCATTAACTATAACCAGCCTCAAGTGGGTAAGGACTTGGTGGCGGTATTGCAGCACAACGGTATTGAAGTCATTGTGCCGGACGAGTTTGTCTGTTGCGGCTCCCCGTTGGTAACCGGAGGCTATCTGGAGGAAGCGGAAAGCAACGCCCGGAAAAATGCAGCAGAAATTGCTAAATGGGCGGCTAAAGGCTATAAGATTCTCACGGCCTGCACAAGCTGCGGTCTGATGCTGAATCAAGAGTACCAAGAACTATTTCCTTCGATCGAGGGCTTGGCGAAAAACGC
>CAZKCR010000136.1:1189-5259 GCA_964551055.1 uncultured Anaeromusa sp.
TCCTTTTTCAGTTATAAAAAGTAAGTGAATAGAATACCGGGCTTTTTCGTTTATATTTTATGAAAAAGCAGGGAAACCTGGCCTGCAGCAAGAAATACCCTAATTATGCGGCAGGAATATGTGGTTTCTGCCAACAATTTGTTTGCGTAAGCAGAAAGGGTGGTCAAAGACATATGTTCAAAAAAACCAAAATTGTGTGTACCATGGGACCCAGCACTGACCAGCCGGGTATTGTGGAAAAGATGCTCGAAGCGGGCATGAATGTCGCGCGTTTCAATTTTTCCCATGGTTCGCATGAAGAGCACCAGGGACGTATGGCGCGGGTACGAGAAGCTGCGGCCAACGTTAACAAGAACGTTGCCATTTTACTGGATACGAAAGGCCCGGAAATGCGTTTGGGCTTATTCAAGGATGGTAAAGTGGAACTGGTGACCGGTCAGAAATTCGTACTCACAGCAGAAGTGATCGATGGTACGGCCGAAAGGGCCACGGTAAATCATCCCGGCTTGCCGGAAGATGTGAACGCTGGCGATACTATTTTGCTGTCTGACGGACTTGTTAGTTTGAAAGTTGAAGCGGTAGAAGGCACGGAAATCATTACGACGGTCCAAAACAACGGCGTTATCGGCAACCGTAAGCGTGTAGCCGCTCCGGGCGTAGCTGTCAATTTGCCGCCTCTTTCCGAACAGGATGTAGCGGATATCCGTTTTGGACTGACCCAAGGTATCGATTTCATTGCGGCTTCCTTTATTCAGCGGGCGGCAGATATTTTGGCTATTCGCAAGGTGTTGGAAGAGGCAGGAGCGGAAGTTGATATCATCGCCAAGATTGAGAACGTTGAAGGCGTGCGAAACATGGACGAAATCCTGCAGGTTGCCGACGGCATCATGGTCGCCCGCGGCGATCTGGGCGTGGAAATTCCGGCGGAAGACGTGCCCCTTATTCAAAAAGAGCTCATTAGCAAATGTAATTCCGTGGCCAAGCCGGTTATTACGGCGACCCAGATGCTGGAGTCCATGGTTAACAATCCTCGACCGACACGGGCGGAAGCAAGTGACGTAGCCAATGCTATCTTTGACGGTACTGATGCGATCATGCTCAGTGGCGAAACGGCTTCCGGAGACTATCCAGTAGAAGCTGTGGAAACTATGGCTCGTATTGCGGTGCGTACGGAAAAATCACTGCCTTATGCGGAGATTTACATCTCTCGCGGCGCTCTGGCCAATCAGGTGACCACAGAAGCTATCAGCCATGCGACGGTGCAGATTGCGCAGGAGCTCTCAGCTGCTGCGATTGTTACGTCCAGTGAAAAGGGCTATACAGCACGCATGGTATCCAAATATCGTCCGAAAGCCGCTATTGTGGCAGTATCTCAGCATCCGGCTACCATTCGCCGCATGCAGCTGTACTGGGGCGTCGTGCCGGTTCCTGGCAACGCATCCTGCGGTACTGATGAAATGGTGGAAAACGCGGTAGAGGGAGCCTTGGAATCCGGCGCCGTCAATCCCGGAGATTTGATTGTCATTACTGCCGGCGTGCCCTTGGGCATGTCCGGTACGACCAATATGATTCGTGTCCATGTGGTTGGCGACGTACTGCTGCGCGGTATCGGCCTGGGACAAAAAGCGGCTACCGGCAAAGTTTGCGTAGTCAATTCCGCAGCAGACCTGGAACGCTTCAAAGCTGGCGATATTATGGTTGTGAAAAGCATCCATGAAGAAATTGCCGCCAGAGCATCCGAAGCGGCGGCCATTGTGGCGGAAGAAGGCGGCCTGACCTCTCCGGCGGCGATTGTGGGCATCAGCTTCGGCATGCCGGTTCTTGTGGGCGTTGAAGGCGCTACCATGCATTTGCCCGAAGGCATGCTGATTACCGTCGACCCGGTACGCGGCCAAGTGTATCATGGCAAAGCCAACGCGCGCTAAAGCGAATTTGCGGCGGCGCGATTAGGATATGGCTACTATAGCTAAAAGATAAAAAACAGGGGGTATTTGAACAATGGCAACAAAAGTAGGTATTAATGGATTTGGACGAATCGGGCGCAACGTATTTCGTGCGGCTCTGAACAATCCTGCAGTGGATATCGTCGCTGTCAATGACCTGACCGATGCCAAAACGCTGGCGCATCTGCTGAAATATGACTCCGTACAGGGTAACCTGGATATGGACATCCATGCAGAAGGCGACCAGATTCTGGTTAACGGCAAAGCCATCAAAGTGCTGGCGGAAAAAGATCCGGCTCAGCTTCCCTGGAAAGATCTCGGCGTAGAAGTGGTTGTGGAATCTACTGGCCGTTTCACCGACGCTACCAAAGCCGAAGCGCATCGCACTGCCGGCGCTAAGAAAGTCATCATTTCCGCTCCTGCGAAAAATGAAGACCTGACCATCGTTATGGGCGTTAACGATGACAAATATGACGCAGCTACGCATCATATCGTATCTAACGCTTCTTGCACCACTAACTGCCTGGCTCCTTTCGCCAAGGTACTGAACGATAAGTTCGGGATCAAACATGGCTTGATGACCACCGTCCATGCTTACACCAACGACCAAAATATTCTGGATTTGCCTCATAAGGACTTGCGCCGCGCTCGTGCTGCCGGCCTGTCCATCATTCCGACCAGCACTGGCGCTGCAAAAGCGGTTGCTCTGGTTCTGCCGGAACTGAAAGGCAAACTCAATGGCTTTGCTATGCGCGTGCCCACTCCGAACGTATCGGTTGTGGACCTCGTAGTGGACGTTGAAAAAGCTACCACTGCAGAAGAAGTTAACGCCGCGCTGAAAGCAGCGGCTGAAGGTCCGCTCAAAGGCGTACTGGCTTACTGCGACGAGCCCTTGGTTTCTAAGGACTTCAATGGCAATGCTAATTCCTCCATCGTTGACGCTCTTTCCACGATGGTTATGGAAGGCACTATGGTGAAAGTGGTTTCCTGGTATGACAACGAGTGGGGCTACTCCAACCGCGTTGTTGACCTGATCGCCTACATGGCGAAAAAAGGTCTCTAAGAAGCAGAATCCCACAAGTAGTATGCTAGCTAGGAAGGGCCACTTTGTGGCCCTTCTCCTATGAAACTTACCTGAGGAGGCGATACGTTCATGGAAAAGAAGTCCCTCAAAGATATCGTAGTCATGGGCAAAAAAGTATTTGTCCGTGTTGACTACAATGTACCGATGAAAGACGGCGTCATTACCAATGACAACCGCATTCGGGCTACATTGCCGACGCTGGAATACTTGTTGGCGCAAAATGCCGCGCTGGTATTGGCCAGCCATCTAGGCCGTCCGAAAGGCGCGCCGGTGCCGGAATTTACCTTGGCTCCGGTAGCCAAGCGCTTGTCCGAGCTTTTGGGCAAGGAAGTGCTTTTTGCGCCGGACTGCGTAGGCGAAGAAGCGGCTGCTATGGCTAAGGCGCTGAAGCCGGGGCAGATTCTGCTGCTGGAAAATCTGCGCTACCACAAAGAAGAAGAAAAGAACGATCCCGAGTTTTCGCGGCAACTGGCTTCCTTGGCGGAAGTAGCCGTCAACGACGCCTTCGGCGTTTCCCACCGGGCCCATGCTTCGGTGGAAGGGATCACCAAATACATCCCCACTGTAGCCGGCTTCCTGCTGGAAAAGGAAATCCTTTTCTTGGGTCAGGCTGTCAATGATCCAGTGCGGCCTTTTGTGGCCATTATCGGCGGGGCGAAGGTTTCGGACAAGATCGGCGTTATTGAAAATCTGCTGACTAAAGTGGACCGCCTGATCATCGGCGGCGGCATGGCTAACACCTTCTTGGCCGCTAAAGGCTTTGCCACCGGCAAATCGTTGGTAGAAGAAGATAAGCTGGAGTTAGCGCGTGAGCTGATGGTGAAGGCGAAAAATGCGGGCAAGGAATTGCTGCTGCCTGTAGACGTTACCATTGCCGACCGCTTTGCGGCGGATGCAGCCAATAAAGTAGTGGCGGCTGACGCGATTGAAGGCGATTGGATGGCTCTTGATATTGGTCCTGTTACCAGTAAAGCCTATGCGGAAGCCCTCCGGGATGCCAAAACGGTAGTTTGGAACGGACCGATGGGCGTTTTTGAAATGGA
>CAZKCR010000137.1:0-5162 GCA_964551055.1 uncultured Anaeromusa sp.
ATGGATCTCGAATTGCTGCTGCAATTAAGTTTAAATATGTCTTTTGTGGCGTTAGCGGCGTATTTGATGGGGCGCAACCGCTATATCATTCAATGCGCCACGCAGCCTTATCGTTTAAAACACTGGCTGACCTTGAGCGTATCTTTCTCTATCTTATCAGCGATTGGCACATATACAGGCGTACCGATTCACGATGCGCTGGCCAATACTCGTATGGTTGGCGTGATTATGAGCGGCTTCATGGGAGGACCGTTGGTAGGGCTGGCGACGGGGGCCGCCAGCGCTCTTCACCGTTATTCCATCGGCGGCTTTACAGCGGAGATTTGTGCGGTAGCCAGCCTTTTAGTAGGCTTGATGGCGGGCTTGGTTCGTCGTAAAGTGGGCTTTGAGAGATTGGATTGGAAGACTGGAGCCGCAGTAGCTTTAGCAGGCGAATTTATGCAAAAAAGCCTAGTTATGTTGCTGGCGCAGCCCTATGAAAAAGCTCTTGCTATGGAAAAAGCCATTGCGTTGCCGACGACGATCGTAAGTGTCGTGGGCACTATTATTTTTATTGTCATTTTGAAGAATATTCGTGAGGAGCAGTCTCTTTATGGCGCTAAGGCGGCGGAGCAGGCCTTGGATATTGCTACGCAGGCGCTGCCGTACGCCCGGCAAGGGCTGAATGAAGAATCGGCGGGCATGATTGCCGGTATTATTCAGGACATCACTAAAATGGATGCAGTGGCGGTTACGGATAGGGAAAAAATCATTGCCTTTATAGGGGATGGAGCCGATCATCATGCGGCCGGGCAGCCCATTGCCGGCAAGGCTACTAGAGAAGCGCTGCAAAGCGGTCAGGTTGTTGTGCATAAAAACGAAGGCATTAGGGAGTGTCCGTTGCTGTCGTGCCCGCTGCGTTCCAGCGTGATTGCGCCGCTGGTGGCGCACGGCAAGGCTATCGGTACCATTAAGCTTTTCCGATCCCATGAAAATGGCATTTCACCCTTTGATATTCGCATTGCCAGCGGCGTAGCGCATCTTTTGTCAGTGCAGCTGGAATTGGCGGATATGGATCAGCAGGTTTTAATGCGAGAGAAGGCGGAGCTAAAGGCGCTGCAAGCGCAGATTAATCCGCATTTTTTGTTTAACACCTTATCGATTATCATGTCTTTTTGCCGTACCGATCCCGATACGGCCAGACAGCTTTTGTCGCATTTGTCTACGCTCTTAAAGCGCAGCTTCCAGCAACGCCAGGATGTGGTTACCTTGGGAGATGAGCTGGAAGGAATTCATGCGTACCTGGAAATTGCCAAGCGTCGTTTTGGCAGCCGCTTGTGCGTAGAGGTAAACGCGGCGGAAGAGGTGAAACAGGTATTGGTGCCGGTCTTATCGGTACAGCCTTTGGTGGAAAATGCGGTGCAGCATGGACTTTTTCCTAAGACAGACGCTTGTGAATTGGAGATTCGGGCTTTTTATGAAAAAGAGCAGGTAATCATTCAAGTTTGTGACAACGGTGTGGGGATGCAGGAAGAAACACTGCAAAAATTGAAAGAATTTCGCAGTGAGGGCATTGGCTTGAAAAACGTCAATGGCCGGCTGGTAAGTCTCTTTGGCGAAGAAGCCGCGTTGCAGGTGCAAAGTCAGGAAGGCCTAGGAACGCAGGTGGAGCTTCGCATTCCCTGGAAAGGAACGGTACAGCATGCGGTATAAGGCGGTTATTGTAGATGATGAGGCGCCCATTTGCGATGAAATTGAGTACTTGTTGAAGCAGTATGTTGATATTGAAATCTGCGCCAAATTTTCCCGTTCCTCAGAAGCACTGGCGTATTTAGTGGATCATCCCACAGATATTTTGTTTCTCGATATTCAAATGCCAGGCCTTAGCGGTCTGGAGTTGGCCCAAAAATTAAAACAGCTGTCCCGACCGCCGCTGATTGTTTTTGTGACAGCTTTCGCAGAGCATGCTTTAGAGGCGTTTTCTACGCCCGCAGTAGGGTACCTTACTAAACCGATTGAAGAGGGCCGCCTAGAGGAAGTGCTGCGCAAAATACGTTCGTTATCGCTGCTGGGAAACGGTGAAAGCCAAGCTTCCTTGTGCCGGATTTGCGTGCTGGAAAAAGGAAATATTGTGCCTCTGGCGCCGCAGGACATTGTCTTTGTGCAGGTGAATGAAAAAGATGTTTTTGTGCACACCGCGGAAAACAAGCATTTATGTCCGTTGAGTCTGAAAGAAGTGGAAGAATTGCTGGAGGAGCAGTCTTTTATGCGGGTGCATCGCCAGTATTTAGTCAATTTGGCGGAGATTCGCGAAATTGTACCCTGGTTTCACGGCTCGTTCCTTTTGCGCATGAACAATGGACAGGAAGTGCCTGTCAGTCGCAGCAAAGCTAAAGCACTCAAGCAAACATTAGGGTTTTAAGGGAACTGCTGGTTTATTCGTACACACGCCAGGACAATTCTTTTTCCGCCTAGCTGTGTCAGGGCAACCTTGAAATAGCGGTGCTATTCCTGCAGTCGCCCTTTCTTGCTAGGCTAAAAAATCTTTTGTTCTGGCGATGAACTCATTAAACCAGCAGCTCCCTCGTCGTGAATCGTAGAGTTATAAAAAAGTGATAGTCCTCCGTTGTACCCTCCGGTCACTCTGATTCTCTTGTTCAAAATATAGGGTTTCCTCATGATTTGCGCATACTTTCTTCATCAGTTCTTCACAATTGTTGGCTATCCTTAATACAAGGAACAACAAAAGAACTGAGGAGGAAATGAACATGAGCATGACCCATTATATGGAGCTGCTGGCGGCCAGCCAGCCTTGGAATTTGATTATTTACATGGTGATCCCGGTGGCGTTGGCGGAAGCCTTGGTAGCTATGGAATTTGTGCTGCTTTTTAGGCAGCGCTACGAAGGAACGCTACGCCAAGTGCACAAAATAGCCGGTATCGTGCTGGGAGTTTACTTTTTCGGTATTATGGCGCAGTTGGGAACGCAGGTCCTGCCGAATTTGGCGTGGCGAGGTCCTGCCGACGTGTTAGCTGTAGGTTCCTACCTGCTGGCAGGGGTGCCGCTGGTAGCCATTGCATTATTGGAGCTAGGAGTTTGGGGCGGCCAAGCATCGGCAAGGGAAAAAATGAAGTACCATTTTCTGCTGCTGACCGCGTTTTTGATCATTACCCATGTGGCTATGGTCTTCGGCATGGTGGACCCGACCATTATGGGCTGGCAGCCGCAGATGGACGGCGCTATGATGCAGCATGGACAGCATCATGGACAATAAAGGCTAAAAGAGAAATTCCCCCGGTCTGCGGCTTGGGCCAGGGGGACTTTTCTTGTTAGAAGGAGCTGGCGCGGCAGCGATAGAATAAGTACAAGGCGACAAGCGAGCCGCTTTCAGAAAGGAGAGCGAAAGACATTGCGGGTATTGTTGGTAGACGACGATAAAAAGCTCTTAGAGCTGTTAAGCGCCTATTTTTTAAAGAACGGCTTTGCCGTCTTGGAAGCGACGAACGGTGCGGAAGCTTTGGAATTGGCGCAGAAAGAAGCGCCGGATTTAATTGTATTGGATTTAATGCTGCCTGGTCTGGATGGTTGGGAGGTATGCCGTCGTCTGCGCAAAACCAGTGATGTGCCTATCTTAATGCTGACGGCTAGAGATGAAGAAGCAGATCGTTTAATTGGCTTGGAGCTGGGGGCTGATGACTATGTGACGAAGCCTTTTAGCCCTCGGGAAGTAGTAGCTAGGGCCAAGGCTATTTTGCGGCGCAGTCGCCGGGAAATGGTGTCGGAAAACGAGTTGCGTCAAGGGCCGCTGGTGATGCTGACGGAACAGCACCGGGCCTTAATGCATGGCAAAGAACTGGAGCTGACGCCAACAGAGTACAAGCTGCTGGAAACTCTGGCTGCTAGGCCTGGGCGGGTTTTTTCCAGACTGCAGCTGGTGGAACAGGTACAAGGATATGCCTTTGAAGGCTATGAACGTACAGTGGACGCTCATGTAAAAAATTTACGGCGCAAGTTGGGCGAAGAGCAGCAGCTAGTGCAGACTGTGTATGGCGTTGGCTATAAATGGAGCAGTGAAGCGGAATGAACAGTATTCGATATCGGATTGCCGGGCTGGTTTTTTTGTCCATTACCGTAACAGTAGTGATTTTGGTTTTTCTGGCTAACTACCAAATGATGCTGCATTTTGAGACCTACTTGTCTATGCAGGGCATGCATGGCGGCGGGCAAGAGGAAGCGTATCTCAACAATATCCATGACTCGCTGTTTTGGGTAGGCGCGGTTATGGTCTTTTTAGGCTTGGTCTTTAGTTTTTTTCTGGCCAAGGGCATTACCGAACCATTGCGGCGCTTGGGAAAGGCGGCGGAAGGCATTGCTGCCGGTCGCTATGGAGAAACGGTGCCTGTGGAGCAAAAGGATGAAGTGGGGCAGTTGGCGGAGACCTTTAATTATATGTCGTTGTCCTTGAAGGAAGCAGTTCAGTTGCGGCAGCGGTTTTTGGCCGATGCCGCTCATGAGCTGCGTACGCCGTTGGCGGTCATTCAAGGCAATCTGGAAGGCATGCTGGATGGTATTGTGCCGGCGGATGAAAAAAACCTATCTTCTTTGCGGGAGGAAACCTTGCACTTGAATCGTCTGATTCAGGATTTGCGGGAATTATCCCTGGTGGAGACAGGACAGCTTCCTTTGGAAAAAGAAGAAGTAGAGCTTTCTGTTCTGGCAGCCCGGGCGGCAGGTATGCTGCAGCCTTTAGCTGAGGAAAAGCAGGTGCTGCTACTAGCTGAGGTGGAGGAAGCTCCTTTTTTGCGATTGGATAAACAGCGCATAAACCAGATTATTTATAATTTACTTACCAACGCACTGCGCCATACGCCTCCTGGCGGGCGGGTTACGGTGAGCGTGCGGCGAGAGGAAAAGGAAGTGGTTTTGGCAGTCAGCGATAATGGCGAAGGCATGGCGCCGGAGCATCTGCCTTATATTTTTGAGCATTTTTATCGGATAGACGCGTCTAGGGACCGCCGCAGCGGTGGTTCCGGCATTGGTCTGGCTATTGTACGCCGTTTGGTGGAAGCCCAAGGAGGAAAAGTAGCAGTGCAAAGCCGTTTAGGCGAAGGCAGCTGCTTTGAAGTACGCTTTAAGAACGGTTAAAGTGCGAAAGATGTCACAATTTCTTCATCGTTTCTTC
>CAZKCR010000138.1:0-5122 GCA_964551055.1 uncultured Anaeromusa sp.
AACCTTGCAGTATTGTTAGGATGTAGCTTGAATTTTTTAAGACTGAAAAAACAATTTTAAAGGTCAATTTATGTAAAAAACAAAAACGATAATTCTGAAAATTAAAAGTATAGAGAGGGAATTAGTTCACAAAAAAAGAGGGTTTTTGAAAAAATATGCTTATGGATTATTTTATGAAAACTGAAAAAGTAAATCAAAATATGTTTTAACTTGATAAAAATGGAAATGGTGTTGAATTAATCTGACTGTGGATAGATATGCAAGTTTCAATAACGATAATTACAAAAACAATAAAATAATAAAATTTAAAGGCAAAACAGTAAATGTAATAGCAATAAATAAAAACAAAAATATTTACAAGAAAGACAAGGCGGTTTGACAGTCAAAAAAAATCATGTTACAATGACTAAACCTTTAGAAAGGGGGAGTGGAATGAATAACACTCTGTCTCTAAAGGTGCTTTCTGAGCGGAAAGAGCTGGTGCTGATTTCAGCGCTGGCGCTGTCGATCTTCTTTTTGACCGGCTTTGTATGGGCATATAAAACGGTCGATGTGCAGGTCGATGGGCAAGCTGTTTCCATTCGCACGCTACACAGCAAGCCCACGGACATTTTGGCGGAAGCCGGAGTGGAAATGGGACCGCAGGACGAATATCGCTTGTCGACGCCTTCGGTGCAGAATGGTACGGTGGTGGAGGTGCTTCGTGCATTCCCTGTGACAGTTCAATTAAAAGAAGGAACTAAAACCGTTATGACGGCCAAGCAGACGGTTGGGGAGTTGGCAGGAGCACTGGGCTTTAAGCCTGAAACCGTGCGAACCGAACCGGGGGACGGGGTACGCCTGTCTCCGAATATGACGGTACGCCTCGTAAAAATCGAAACAAGAATGGAAACAAGGGAGGTTCCTGATCCCTTCTCCGTGATGCAACAGCCTGATGCTACACTTGAAAAAGGGGCATCAGAGGTGCTGGAAACAGGCACCGACGGAGTGAAAGAAGTGGCTGTCCGTGTTACTTTAGCGGATGGTGAATCTATCGGGGAACAAGTGGTGTCAGAGAAAGTCAAGGTAGCCTCCAAAGCGCAGACGGTGAGAGTTGGCACGCGAGATGTAGTAAATACGTCACGCGGAGATCAGCGCTTTAGCCGGACGTTGACCATGGAAGCTACGGCGTATCTGCCCACGGACGGAGGCGGTCATGGGATTACTGCCAGCGGCATTCCAGCTCGCTGGGGCGTTGTAGCAGTAGATCCCAGAGTTATTCCGTTGGGAACGCGGTTGTATATCCCTGGTTATGGCTATGCAGTGGCTGCAGATACCGGCGGCGCCATCAAAGGAATGAAAATTGACCTTTGCATGGAGGATTATGCACAGGCATGGGGATTTGGCCGACGTTACGTCAAAGTATATGTGTTAGAAGACTAACAGTACAACAGGCAGGTAATGTATCGGATGCTAAAAGATGTCATTGTGGTGGAAGGAAAACAAGATATTCAGGCAGTAAAACGTGCTGTTGATGCCGAATGTATTGCTACCGGGGGATTTGGATTAGGTCCGCGTGTGCTGGAGCGGGTTGCGCAAGCGATGCGGCACCGGGGCGTCATTATTTTGACAGACCCGGACAGTGCTGGAGAACGAATTCGACGTTATCTTAGCAGCCATTTCCCGGAAGCGCGCCATGCCTTTATTCCAAAAGAAGAGGCATGGGCGGCAGGCGACATTGGGGTGGAAAACGCATCGCCAGAATCCATTCGCATGGCTTTAGAAAAAGTTCGTGTGGAGCAGTGGCAGCCGGAAGAGCCCTTTGTTTGGAGCGACATGCTGCAAGCAGGGCTGACGGCTCATCCGGATGCAGCGAAGCGGCGTGCTTTATTGGGCGCAGCCCTAGGTATTGGTTATGCCAATGCAAAAACATTTTTTTATCGCTTGAATCATTATGGTATTACGGTGGAAGAATTCTGGGCTGCGGTAGCAGCCGGGGAGGAGCCTAAATCTTGTTGAGTCTGAAGCCTGTCATTGCGAATAAGGATGTGACTTTGCATATTCTAAAGCGCTTTGGCATCCGTATGAGTAAGAAACTTGGACAAAATTTTTTAGTAGATCCGGCAGTTGTGGCTGGTATCGTCAAAGCTGCAGGTATTCAAGAACGAGATGTAGTACTTGAAATTGGCCCTGGAATCGGCACCTTGACACAAGGTATAGCTGAGACAGGCGCCAAGGTAGTTGCCGTAGAATTGGACCGGCATTTGTTGGACGTCTTGGCCCATACCTTGGAGGGGTATGAAAACGTCCGGATTGTGCATGGAGACATTCTTAAAATCGATATTCTACAAGAAGTAGGCTGCGGCCCCTTTAAGGTGGTAGCCAATCTTCCTTACTACATCACAACGCCCATCATCATGGAATTGCTGGAAGCTCGACTTCCTATCGACTGCATGGTGACAATGGTGCAAAAAGAGGTGGCCGAACGTATGGCGGCCGAACCAGGGAGTAAGGCCTATGGCGCGTTGTCGGTAGCGGTACAGTATTATACTAAACCGTATATTCTGATGACGGTGCCGCCGAGATCTTTTATTCCCGCACCGGCTGTAGAGTCGGCAGTCATCTGTTGCGAACGCCGGGAGAAACCGGCGGTCGAAGTAGAAGATGAAGCCTTATTTTTCCGCGTGGTAAAAGCGGCCTTTGGCCAAAGGCGAAAAACCTTGGCCAATGCCCTAAAGGCCGGAGGATTTCCTCAGGAACAGCTTCAATTGGTATTGGCAGAAGCCGGTATCAATGCTACGCGGCGAGGCGAGACTCTTTCCTTAGATGAATTTGCTGCTATTGCTAACGGTCTATTCGCTCAGAAACGTACCGAAGAGAAATTATGACAACAAAAAAGCACGCTGCATTTCTATGCAGCGTGCTTTTTTGTTGGCAGGAAAAACGAAGGAAATGGCGAATTTCCATGATGTGGCATATAGATTACTTTGAATTTAGTTGTAGAATCACCTATAATAAAGCGTATAGTGGATGTTTCTGTAAAGAACAAAAGACAGGAGGGCTGTGAAATGGAAGAAGTGCAAGCTAATCAAGACGTGAAGCTCGATGAATTGCAGATGGTGATCTTCCGTTTGGCCAATGAGGAATATGCTTTGCCCATTACCAAAGTGCAAGAGATCAATCGTTTAGTACCGATCACAAAAATGCCGCAGACTCCTTCCTTTGTGGAAGGAATCATTAATTTACGAGGACGCATCATTCCTGTTTTGGACATGCGCAAACGGTTCCAGCTTGAAGCGGGAGCCTATAACGACGATACTCGCATTATTATCGTGGAAGTATCAGGGCAGACTATCGGCGTGATCGTTGACGCGGTGGCCGAAGTTATTCGCCTGTCGCAGTCAGACATTGAGCCGCCACCGCCATCCTTTGTGCTGGATGCGAAATATATACAAGGCGTTGGCAAGGTGGAGGGACGGTTGCTCATTTTATTGGAAATTGATAGCATCATTACCTCTGATGAAGAAATTATGTTGAAGCAGATTAACGCATGAGAGAAGAATTGGTCCTTAAGGGAAACGCTAAGATCAATCTTTCTCTTGATGTGCTGGGCAAGCGCCCGGACGGGTACCACGAAGTGTCTATGGTTATGCAGAGTGTTAGTTTAGCGGATGAAATTATTTTGCAAGAAGCGGCAGATATTTCGCTAACAGTGGATGTGCCCGGCTTGGAGGCGGATGCAAGAAACTTGGCTTGGCGCGCGGCGGAGCTTGTGCGGCAGGAATGCGCTGTTTCTAAAGGCGTTTCTATTACGTTAAGAAAAAAAATTCCTTTGGCGGCCGGTTTAGCCGGAGGCAGTGCTGATGCGGCGGCTGTCCTACGCGGCGTGAATAAATTATGGCAGGCGGGGTTGACGCAACAACAGCTTTTAGAATTAGGGGCTCGGCTGGGCTCGGATGTACCCTTTTGTCTTTTAGGAGGTACGCAACTGGCAACTGGACGAGGGACCGAACTGGAAGAATTGCCGGCGATGCCTGTTTGTGGCGTTGTTTTGGCAAAGTTGCCGGTAGCAGTTTCCACAGCATGGGTTTATGGTCAGTTTGCGGCAGCGAAGGTGAAGCAAAGGCCAGATTTGTCGGGCTTGCGATCTGCGTTGCAAAAGGGTAGTTTAGAGGGCGTAGCCTCGCGGTTGTGCAATGTTTTGGAGTCGGTTACGATTACTGAACATCCGGAGATTCAAAAATTGAAGGAAGATATGCTACGTCAGGGTGCATTGGCTTCCCTGATGTCCGGCAGCGGTCCTACAGTATTTGCTCTGACGGAAAATGAAGAGTCAGCTGGTGACGTGGCAGAGAGGCTCCGTCGTAGCTGGGGCGATAAAGCCTCTATTTTTACAGCAAAGACAGTGATGAAAGTGGATGGTGAGTGATATGGAACGGAGATTGTTGCCGGTAAAATTAGATAGTTACCAGCCCTTACGGGAAGTGGTATGCGAAACCTTACGGGAAGCGATTATTAGCGGGGTGCTGCGTCCAGGGGAACGTTTGATGGAAATTCAATTGGCGGAGGAACTCGGTGTTAGCCGGACTCCGGTGCGCGAAGCAATTCGCAAATTGGAACTGGAAGGCTTTGTGATCATGATTCCGCGCCGAGGTACGTATGTAGCGGACTTGTCTATCAAAGATATCAATGAGGTATTTGAAGTGCGTTCAGCACTGGATTCACTGGCTAATGGCCTAGCGGCGGAACGCATCACTGAAGAAGAATTGGAGCAGATGGAGCGGTTGTTGGTCCAGATTAGCGCGTGCGTAGATAATGGCAACATGGAAAAAATTGTGGAACTGGACGGCCAGTTTCATGACATTTTATACCGCGCCAGCCGCAATGACCGCTTAGTCGGCATTATTAACAATTTACGGGAACAGCTGACACGTTTTCGGACTATTTCCATGGCCTATCCAGGGCGGTTGAAAAAGACGATTGAAGAGCATACGCAATTGGTGGAAGCTATTGCGGCGCGTGACGTGGATTTGGCGCAGCAATTGGCAGTAGAGCATATGGCTAACTCGGAGCAGACTCTGTTGCAGGATATCAATGAACGTCGGCAGCAGCAAAGCAAAGATCGCTAAGTAGACTTTAAAAG
>CAZKCR010000139.1:0-5087 GCA_964551055.1 uncultured Anaeromusa sp.
CTGCTGTCGGCCCGCATCCATATCCTTTAATGGTTCGCGACTTTCAGGAAATCATCGGCCGCGAAGCTCGCCAGCAGATGCTGGAAACCGCAGGCCGCCTGCCAGACAGCATCGTAGCCTGCGTCGGCGGCGGCAGCAATGCCATCGGCCTTTTTGCCGCTTTCTTAGAGGATGCATCCGTAAAAATCTACGGCGCTGAAGCTGCTGGCAAAGGCATAAACACCCCTGACCACGCCGCCACGCTCACCTTGGGCCGCCCCGGCGTTCTGCACGGCTTCCGCAGCTATGTCCTGCAGGATGAAAAAGATGAAGTGCTGCCAGTCTACTCCATCTCCGCCGGCTTAGATTATCCTGGCGTCGGACCGGAACACGCCCACCTTAAAGATATCGGCCGCGTCAACTACCAAGCCGTCACCGACCAGGAAGCTCTGGACGCTTTCTTCCTCCTGAGCCGCACCGAAGGCATCATTCCCGCCCTGGAAAGTTCCCATGCCCTGGCTCTGGCCTGCAAACTCGCCAAAGAGTACGGCCCTGAGCATCTGCTCCTCGTCAATCTCTCCGGCCGCGGCGACAAAGACGCCGCCCAGGTAGCCGCCATCACAGGGATGTAATAGGATTAAACAAGAGAACCGGAGTCACGCGAGGGTACGCACGAGGGAAAGAGGAACGATTTGTTTAACAGGAGTAAAGGGAGTAGAGTGAGGGTACGAAAGGAAAAAAATTGAACAAGAGAATCGGAGAACCGGAGGGCCCGCAAGAGGGCACAATTGGGTAATTTATATATTGGTTTATAGGGAGCCTGTGATTTCATGAGCGCTCCGCCGAGGCGAAGAATGTTTTCGCCAATCAAGCAAGAAAATATAGTTTAAACCAATAGGAGGAGCTGCTGATTTACTGAGCACTCTGCCACACTGAGCAATTTTTTCGTGTGGCCAGAAAAGGGGACCGAGGGAATAGCGGCGCTATTTCGAGGTTGCCTTTTCACAGTCAGGCGGAAAAAGAGCCAGCGTGGCATGGGCTCATAAGTCAGCAGTTCCTCAGCGAAGGAAGCGCCAGGCCGTCTCGGAAACGATGATGTCCTGGCGCGGTATTTTTTTCAGATCAAAAAAGCCAACAAGTTCTTGCGGCTTCGCCGCTTCCAGCGAGGGAAGCAAGCCGGCCAGCCACGCCAATAAGCCGATAATCTTCTCCGCTCTTACGCCGCGTTCTCGCAAGACGGCCACAGCCAAAGCGCCATGTCGCTTAGACAGGCGCACGCCCGCCTCGTCCACCAAAAGTGGCACATGCGAAAACGAGGGCGCTTCATAGCCCAATAAGCGGTATAAATAGAGCTGCCGCGGCGTAGAAGAAAGCAAATCGGCGCCACGCAATACATGGGTGATGCCCATCAGCGCATCATCCACCACGACCGCCAGTTGATAAGCGTGAACGCCATCGGAGCGACGCACGACAAAATCGCCGCACTCCTGGCGCAAGTTTTGCCGCATCAATCCATATACGCCGTCCTCAAAAGCAATTTCTTCTTCCGGCACTTTTAGTCTCAGGGACGGCTTCCTGCAACATTTTTCCTCTGCAACTCCATTGGCGCAAGTCCCCGGGTAAACGCGCTCGCCGTCTTCGCTATGCGGCGCAGACGCCGCCAACTCCGCCCGCGTACAATAGCACGAATAAATCAAGCCTTGCCGCTGCAGGCGCTGCAACGCCTCTTCGTACAAACCACGTCGCTCATCTTGCGCGTAAGGTCCATGGGCGCCGCTCAAACCGCCGCCTTCATCCCAATCCAACCCCAGCCAGCGCAAATCAGCTTCTAAACCCTGTACATACTCTTTGCGGGAGCGTTCCGGATCCAAATCTTCCATACGCAACACCAAGCATCCGCCCGCGGCGCGCACTTGCAACCAAGCCAGCAGCGCCGTCCAGGCATTGCCTAGATGCATTTGCCCTGTAGGACTCGGGGCAAAACGCCCTCGCATTTTCTTCGACAAAACATTCTCTCCTCAGTCATTGTTTTCATTGAAAGAAAAGATTCGCGTCGCCGCCGACGCAATCCTGCTGCTTAGTAAGAAAAACCGCTGCGCGGTCCTTTGGAAGAGAACGACACACAGAGTAACAGAGGTAACAGAGAAAGGCCAGAGGAGTAATGCAAGGGAACGAATGAGCCTGCGGCGGACGTAATTGTATTCGAGACTTTTATTGGAGCAAGGCGGTCCGCAGGACGTAAAAGCAGGGTAAGACGGATGACAGTTTCGCCTGTTTGAGCATAGCGAGTTAAGAAACTGCCGCCTTATCCTGCTTTTGCGAGACGCGCGGAAATCTTGTCTCAAATACAATCGCGGCCGCCGCTTATACAGAAGCTCCCATCCCTTGATAAACCTAGGCTTTTCAGCCGTAAAAACTTATAGATTCTGGTATAGCAAAAAACCGGAGCCACGCAAACCTGCTGCGCTGCTCCGGTTTTTTACCTTGTGTCTCAAGATGTCTGAAAGGTAGCCAAACGGCTTGTGAGGCGCTCGGAAAGACGAGCCATCTCATCCGCTTCAGCCACTAGCTCATTAGCCGTCACAACCTGCTCTTTCACTTGCCCTGCCACACGTCTCACATCGTCTTCAGTAGTCTCCGAGGAGGCGGACAATTCTTCCGCAGCCAAGGAAATTTGCTGCACAGAGCGGTTTACCGTTCCTACAGAGGACGCCATTTGCTGCACTGCGCCGGACACGCGATCCAGCCTTGCTACAATACGCGCAAATTCGCTTTGCGCTTCTTTGGACAAGTCCACGCCTTGATAAATATCGGCATTCACGCCGCGCACCGCAACTTGCATCTGCTGCGCATGTTCCGCCGCTTCCGCCAGTTGGCGAATAATGGACTCAGAAAAGCCTTTCGTCTGTTCCGCTAATTTCCGCACTTCTTCCGCTACCACGGCAAAACCTCTTCCGGCCTCACCAGCCCGAGCCGATTCAATGGAAGCATTGAGGGCCAATAAATTGGTCTGATTCGCAATCGAGCTGATGGTCTGCACCGCTTGATTAATCAGCTGCAGAGTCTGCACCAACTCTCCTGTAGCACTTTCTGTCTGTCCGGCTTTTTCCTGAACCAAATCAATATTTTCTACAACCTGCTTGAGAATGGACTGGCCTGTATGCGCCCGTTCTCGCACATTCTGCGTGGCCTCGCCTGTTTCCACAGACATAGCGTCAATTTGCTGCACTTCGGCACTGATTTCTTGGAGACTGCCGCCGATTTGCTGCACGGAACGCCCTTCTTCCTGAGTCACTAATGCCAAGCGAATTGAAAATTGTTCGATATCCCGTGATGTTTCCTGATTCCCCTCCGCAATGCCTCGCACCGTCACCGCCGCTCGATTCAAGCGTTCTCCTACAGACTGTGTACGAGCTACCATTTCTTGCAGCGAAATCACCATCTCATCAAAAGCCATACCGACTTTGGCCAATTCGTCTTTACCCTCCATGCCGGTTTTTGCTGTCAAATCTCCTGACTGCAAGGCATCCGAAGCGGTTGCCAGTTGTTCCAAACCGGAAGCCAGCGAACGATACACCAAGATAATCATCATCGCTGCCAAAACAAGCAATGCCAGAGCCGACAAAAGCACTCTATACTTGTGACTGCTCATTGTATCTACACGTACAGCCAACAAGCGAATCAGCTCATTATTTGTTTGCAACAATAAACTTGCATCCGCTTTCTTTGCTTCTATCGCTACTTGGCGCAACGCTGCAAAGTCCGCTGCAGGCACATTTTGCAGTTCCCCTTTAGCCAATAACGCATTCAGTTTGTCCAAAAGCTGTTTTTCCTTTTGCTGCTGGACCAAAAGTTTCTCTTCCAGCGCTTGACGAGTCAGCGCATTTTCCCGGAACGCTACCTGAAAACCGCCCTGCATCGTTTCGGAAAGATTTTGGATATTCCCTAAGGTCATAGCCAGTTCAATGCGCTCTTCCACCGTAATCTGCCTTGTTTGTTCCAATTTCTGCAATTGCTGCAACAAATCGGTTTTACGCACAAGTAAAGTTGGCAGTTTGGTAATGACTGCATCCATCGTATAGTAGCTATCCAAATCAGGATCCAAAATCAAATTGGACCCATCTCCTACCTGCGCAATCAGCTTAACCATGGCCTTTCCTGACTCATGGCCGCGCTTTAAACCTAAAGCATTTTTCAATTCCTGCAAAGGCAACTCAGTTTTAAACTCTTTACCTAAACGCCCGTCTACAGCCAGCATTTTTTCAGTTAAAGACTGTACTTTGGACGTTTCGTTAGCGTCTTCCAGCTCCACCAACAATTGTACCGCCGTCTGGCAATACTCCGCCCCACCCTGTTCCTGCGCGGAAAAATCCAAATTCTTATCAATTTCTTGCACTAAAAAATAGGCCAGTATCGCCACCGGCAGCAGCACTAACACCATTAGCAGAGTAAACTTGCTGCGAAACCGCAGCCGGTTCAGCAACTTTTGCATGCTCTTTGCTCCTTTTTATTACTTTGACGTTTTTTCGTCATCCTCAAAAACACATTTTTCATTTTACAGTGAACACCAAAAGAACTCAATGTCGATTTTTGGACATTTGTCGGTATTTTGTACTTTGAATTATACAATTTTATCACAAACAGAAATTTTATCCTTGACTCCTGCATAAACCCATGGTATCCTCTTTATAAATTAAATAGTTGTTTTACCGCTTATCAAGAGAGGCTGAGGGACTGGCCCGATGACGCCCGGCAACCGGCAGAATTCTGCAGTGGTGCCAATTCCAGCAGGCTAGCCGCCTGGGAGATAAGAGGAGGGCATTTGTTTGCACCCCTTTTCTCTCTAGAGAAGAGGATTTTTTATTTTGCGGAAGTTGACAGGAGGTGCCGTCATGGAACAAAAGGATTTCATTTTTTCACCCGAACAAGCCCATGGTCAGGAAGAGCAGGTGTTGGTATTTTTAAGTGACGGCTTGGTGGTTACCTGCACTAGCCGCAGCGGCGACAGCTCGTTTCTTCCAACAAGCCTAACCTAATCAAAACCATACTTTTTAACTTCATATGTAAGTTCTCTTATCAAGAGAGGCTGAGGGACTGGCCCGATGACG
>CAZKCR010000140.1:0-5072 GCA_964551055.1 uncultured Anaeromusa sp.
CTTTATTTTTAGTCAGCAATGCGGACGTTGCGAATAAACTGCTCCCAGTCCTGACGAGCGAGCTGAAACTGTCTTTCTTTCTCGGTAAGTGCAGTTTTGGTAATCTTGCCGCTTTGGAAACGCTCTTGAGCCAATTCATATTCCAAACGCTGGATATCGTAATTTTGCTTACGCAGCGTGCCTTCTACGGTTTGTGTCCAATTATGAAAGCCAAGGTTTTGCACTTCCCAGCCTAAATTGCCGATTTGCTGCTGGTCTTCTGCGGAAAGCTGGCCTGCAGTAAGTTTTGTCAGCTTTTTGAAGCTGCCTAAATACTGTTGCATATAGTCCGTTCCTGTGAGGGCGTTGGAGAATGTAAAACGTTGCGCTTTGTCGGCTGTATCAGCTTGTGGATTGGCGCCGACGAGCTGGGGCAGCGCTAATGTTAAGCAGAGCGTGGCAGCTAGGGCGGCGATTTTCAGTTTTTTCATTCGTTGGAGCTCCTTCCGTTTGGCCTAGTCATAGGCAAATATGATTTTATTCCTATTCTGCATAAGGAAATCTAAATCCTTGTTATTGTGAAATTTTTACAAAAAAACGTTGCGCATGCAAATAAAAGCTTGACTTGGAGTGTACTTTAAGGCGTACAATTTAAACAAGCATGTGCTAAAGACAGGAGGAGTGAAAATCATGAATCGTCGTCAATTTATTCAAGGCGTGGGATACGGAGTGCTGACGTTGGGCGCAGCAGGCTGCGGCGTTTCCTTGCCGGGCTCTTCCGGGACGGTTCCGGCCAAACCAGCGGCTTCAGCGGTAGCAAGTCCGTACGATAAAAGCAAGTTGATCGTGGCGGCAGGCAAGGAGCCGGAGTTGTTGATTGAAAAAGGCTTTCAGGCGTTAGGCGGTATCGAAAAGCTAGTAGCCAAGGGTGCGACAGTAGTGATTAAGCCAAACTTTAGTGTTCCCAGAAAACCCGAAGAGGCGGCTACCACGAATCCGCTTCTGGTAGCGGCTGTGGTTAAGAAATGCCTGGCTGCGGGCGCCAAAGAAGTGAAAGTATTGGACTATCCATTTAACAGTCCGCCTGTGTGTCTTGCCAACAGCGGGATTAAAACAGCAGTTGACGCCGTGGGCGGCAAAACCTTTACGACGCATACGCAGAGCTTCTACTCGCAAGTCAATATGGGAGGGACGATCCTTAAAGATGTTTTGTTTTCCAAGGATGTGCTGGAAGCGGACGTGTTTATCAACTTTCCCATTTTGAAACATCATGGAATTACCAAGGTAACCCTGGGGATGAAGAACATGATGGGTTTGGTTTGGGACCGAGGCTATTTTCATAAAACCGACCTCAATCAGGCCATTGCCGAGCTGGCGGCTTATCGCAAGCCACAGTTGACTATTATGGACGCCACAAGAGGCATTATTGACCATGGCCCGGTGGGGCCGGGAACCATTCAGGAATGGAACCAAGTGGTCTTTGGCGTAGATGCAGTGGCGGTAGACGCCTATGGAGCCAAGTTATTTGGAGTGGAGCCTTCTGAAATTGCGTATATAGCGGCAGCGGCTAAAATGGGTGTTGGCGAAATGGACTTACAGAAAATATCCCTGGTAAAGGTGTGAGACTGTGAAAAATCGGGTGGTTTCTCAAGTACGCTTGCTGGTGCAAAGCGCAAGTTTGCTTGTATTTGTTTACTGTTTTTTTGCGTTAGCCTATCCGGTAGGACGAGAAGCGAGTTGGTTGATTTGGCTTTCTAGGCTGGATCCTTGGCTGCTAGTAGGGCAAGGGCGTTTGGCGGCGACCTGGCCGGAGTGGTGGTGGCTGCCGTTTGGCGTGGCTGTGGTCACGCTTTTGTTAGGCCGTGTTTTTTGCGGCTGGCTGTGCCCGCTGGGAGCTTTGTTGACTTGGACCGATACGCTGAGCCGGCGGCTTTTGCCGGAGCGGCTGCTGCGGCGGCAGCAAACTCTGCAGAAGTTCTTGCCGTTACGGTACTACTGGCTGCTCTTTCTGGTTCTATCTTTTTTTCTAGGTGCTAACTGGGTGCTTTTTCTTACTCCCTATGCCTTATTGAGTCATGAACTGATGCTGCTGGGGGAAAAAAGCATACCCTGGGTTTTGGGAATAATACTGGTGGCGACGGTATTGTTTGCGCGCTTGTGGTGCAGTGTGCTCTGTCCTACCGGTGTTTTATTTTCTTTATTGAGCAAAGGAAAGCAGCTGCGCTATCAGGTGAGCGGTGCTTGCTCGCATTGCGGCGCATGTGCGCGAGCTTGCTCGGTGGGGGCTTCACCAGAGAAGACAGGAAACGCTGGGGACGGCTGTATGGCTTGCGGTGAATGCCAAAAGGTCTGCCCTTTGCAAAGTATTCAATGGGGCGGCGCGGCAAAAAATAGCAGCGCCGAGACTGGGAAACAGATGCAAACAGGAAGCCAATCTTCACGACGGCGTTTCTTTACGACAACGGCAGTGGTGGCTGTGGCTATTCTTTGCTGGAAACAGACGGCAACAGCGATGAAGCGAGTCTTGCGTCCGCCGGGGGCGTTGGCTGAGCCGGATTTTTCCGCCGCTTGCAATCGCTGCGGCCGCTGTATTCAGGTGTGCCCCGGTAAAGCGTTGGCGCCTATGCCAGTTGAAGAAGGACTTGGTTCTTTTGCTACGCCTTTTTTAACGCCTCGGAAGGCGCGCTGTGATTTGTGCCTGGCTTGCCAGGAGGTATGCCCTACAGGGGCTATTGCCGCTGTGCCGCTAGAAAAGGTGCAGATGGGGCAGGCTGTCATTGATAAGCCGCGCTGCTTGGCTTGGAGTGAGAATAAGCTCTGTTTTATTTGCGGTGAGCAGTGTCCGGTACTTGCCATCGTCGATGATGGCGGGCATCGTCCGAAAGTGCTGGCCGAAAAATGTGTGGGCTGTGGTTCCTGCGAAAATGCCTGCCCTGTTGACGGCGAGGCTGCTATTCGCGTAACGCCCCGCTAAGCAAGAACACTGTAATTTGTGATTTTTAATTTAAAGAGCGTTTTGGCACTTGTTACGGCCAAAACGCTCTTTATTTTACAGGAATGAAGATGTGTGTAAACAGCTTCTGCTGTGGTATTAATACTATCTTATGGTAAATTCTGCCCTAAGGGCAAGCGTGATAGCAGGAAAAGGATTTTGGGAAAAAAGAAGGAATGAAAAGAAGAATAGACTGGGAAAATATAGTGGGCAGCGAGGCATAAAGAAAAGGAGGGTAAAAATGAAGGGCTTTCTTAAAAAAAGTGGTATACTGCTGTGCTGTTTCATGTTACTTTTTTGGCAAAGCAGCGTTTTAGCAGCGGATGAAAAGCTTGTGGGGGTCTATGGAGATGAGAGTGCGCAGTTTTTGATTCGCGAACGAAGCGGAGAATTGGAATTGCTGTATAAGGTGGAAAATCAAGACAACCAAGAATTTGCCAGCTACTGCAGCTATCCGTTGAAAAAAGGTGTAGCGGAAAATTATGAGTTGTTGCTTCGTGGGCCGGCTCAACAAATGCAGGTAAAAGCGCGCTTTCTTTATGACTCTTCGCAGCGGGTGACAGGAGTGGTGCTGGGCGAGAAACGATACGGCAAGCAGAGCTTTGCGCAAGAAGAAGGCAAAACGTTTCGGATTCAGCCACAGCTGCCTCTGGCAGGCTTGCGCCAAAAGGCTTTGCAGGCGAGTATGACTGTAGAAAAGGGAGAATTTCTACAGCCGGATTTGGTAGAATTGCAGCACTTGGACGCTACGCTGCATTTAGATATTCGCTATGCTACGGACAATAATTTTATGGGAATGCCTTTATATGAAGAAGGAAGAGCCTTTTTGCAGCGTCCTGCGGCGGAAGCACTGGTGCGAGTGCACCAGGAGCTGGAGAAGTATGGCTATGGACTGATTGTTTATGATGCCTATCGTCCATGGTATGTGACCAAGATGTTTTGGGATGCGACGCCTGACTCGCAAAAAGTCTTTGTGGCGGATCCGGCGAAAGGCTCGCGGCATAATCGCGGCGGCGCTGTCGATATCGGTTTGTATTCCAGAAAGACCGGGCAGAGCGTTGCTATGGGCAGCGGTTATGATGAGTTTTCACTGCGCGCGTATTCCTGGTATCCCGGCGGAACCTCTGAGCAGCGCGAACGTCGAGAGCTTTTGCGGCTCTTGATGGCGGGTGAAGGATTTACGGTGTATCCGGAAGAATGGTGGCATTTCGATTATGCCACATGGCGCAGTTATCCGTTGCTTAATATACCATTTCATGAACTGTAGAAGAGCAATAATGTGGTAAGAGGAGGCAGTTGGATGAAAGTAATTGGCATAAACGGCAGCCCGCGGCTGCAGGGGAATACAGAACTGCTTTTGCAAGCAGTATATAAAGAACTAAACCGCCGGGGCATTGAAACGGAAACTATTTCGCTAGCACAGCATCCTGTAAAAGGCTGCGTAGCCTGCCGGGCCTGTATAGCGCGCCAAAATAAGAGGTGCATTATGGAGGATGACGCATTTAATGAATGTCTGGAAAAAATCATTGCGGCAGACGGCGTGATCTTGGCTTCGCCAGTGTATTCAGCAGGAGTTACCTCGCAAATGAAAGCATTTATTGACCGCGCCAGTATCGTGCTGGCTGCTAACAGGGGGCTGTTGCGGCATAAGGCGGGCGCCGCTCTTGTGGCGGCCCGCCGTGGCGGAGCTGTAAGCGCATTTGACACCTTGAATCATTTTTTGCACAGCAAAGAAATGTTTTTAGTAGGTTCGACATATTGGAACATGGGATATGGAAATGCAGTCGGAGAAGTAGCTGAAGATCAAGAAGGCATGGCGAACATGGCCAATTTGGGAGAAAATATGGCCTGGCTGCTGCAAAAAATTCATGCCTAGCCCTTGCGAAGGGAAATGGAAAAAGGATTTGCTGACGGTTGACAGGCCGGTTGCAAATCCTTTTTAAACTTACCGGAATTTAGAGGCTGAGAGATGAGAAATGGCGGGGACAACGAACCGCGAAATACACGAAAAACGCGAAAGGGGTTTTGGGGCTATGAGCTTCTTTGTAAACGGCGGCATAACTGTATTTGAGACAAGATTTGCGCGCGCCTCGAAAAAGCA
>CAZKCR010000141.1:0-4960 GCA_964551055.1 uncultured Anaeromusa sp.
CCATTTCCTTGTCTCCAACTACCAGTACATACGGAATTTTTTGCATTTGCGCTTCCCTGATTTTATAGCCAATCTTCTCGTTGCGCTCGTCTACAACTACACGAATATTTTGGTCCCACATTTCCTTGGCGACCTTTTTAGCATATTCCATATGACGATCTGTAATAGGCAGAATCTTAACCTGTATTGGCGCCAGCCATGCCGGGAATGCTCCTGCAAAATGTTCAATCAGAATGCCAATGAAGCGCTCCAGGCTGCCATAGGCCACACGATGGATCATGACAGGGCGATGTTTTTGGCCGTCCTCGCCGATATAGTTCAGGTCAAAGTTTTCCGGCATCAGCATATCCAACTGAATGGTGCCGCACTGCCAAGTCCGTCCGATGGAATCGCGCAAATGGAAGTCAATTTTCGGACCGTAGAAAGCGCCATCGCCTTCGTTAATCTTATATTCCATGCCTCGCTCATCAAGAGCGTCTTGAAGCGCTTTGGTAGCGGTTTCCCATACTTCGTCCGAACCCATGGAGTCTTCAGGACGCGTAGAGAGCTCCGCATGATACGAAAGGCCAAAGGTGCTATACACTTCATTGAACAAATCAATAACGCCCTGAATTTCTTCTTTGATTTGCGACGGCAGCATGAAAATATGCGCATCATCCTGAGTAAAGCTGCGCACGCGCATCAAGCCGTGCAAAGCACCGGAAATTTCATGACGATGCACAAGTCCCAGTTCGCAAGTACGCAAAGGAAGATCCCGGTAGCTATGATACTGCGACCGATATACGAGAATACCGCCGGGGCAGTTCATCGGTTTTACCGCGTAGCCTTCGCCGTCAATCTCGGTGAAATACATGTTTTCCCGATAATGATCCCAATGTCCGGATTGCTGCCATAATTTCTGGTTCAAAATAATGGGTGTTCGAATTTCCTGATAACCGTATTTCCGGTGCATTTTACGCCAGAACGTTTCTAGTTCGTTACGCACCACCATGCCATTCGGGTGGAAGAACGGAAAACCAGGGCCTTCTTCTTGCATGCTGAACAAATCCAGTTCTTTGCCCAGTTTACGATGATCCCGTTTGGCTGCTTCCTCCAGCATTAACAAGTAGGCGTCTAAGTCCGCTTTCTTCTCAAATACTGTCCCGTAAATGCGCTGCAGCATTTTTCGTTTCTCATCGCCTCGCCAGTAAGCGCCAGCCACCGACTGCAGTTGAATGGCTTTAAGCCGCCCTGTCGACGGAACGTGAGGGCCAGCGCACAAATCAACAAATTCGCCTTGCTCGTACATAGAAATAACCGCATCTGCCGGCAAATCCTGAATCAACTCTACTTTATAATCTTCACCGCGCTCGTTAAATAACGCGATAGCCTCTTCTCGGCTAACCTCTTTGCGTGAAATCGCCAAATCTTCTTTAACGATTTTTTCCATTTCCTTTTGAATGCGCGCCAAGTCTTCCGTACTAAAAGGTTCTTCCACGTCAAAATCGTAATAGAAGCCGTTAGCAATAGCCGGTCCAATAGCAATTTTTACTTTTTTATCACCATATAAACGTTTGACCGCCTGAGCCAGCACGTGAGAAGCGCTGTGACGCAATGCATCACGTCCCGCGTCTTCTTCGAACGTCAAAAGTTCCACTGCCGCATCCTGATTCAACTTGCTAGCCAAATCCTTTACTTGCCCGTCTACCTTGCCCACCAGCACTTTTTTAGCTAATGAACGACTAAGCTGTTCCGCCAATTCGCCAAGAGTAGTATTCTGAGCCACCTCTCGAATACTACCGTCTTTTAATTTTACTTGTACCATCTTTACAACCTCCTTGCAAAAATAAAATCCCCGTCCCATGTAGGGACGAGGATTGCTCGCGATTCCACCCTGCTTGACCCGAAGGCCCTGCTTGTTCAGGAAAATAACGGTTCCTTATTCCGGCCGGCTCTACTGCTGTTCAAACCGGCAGCTCCAAGGCGGTAGTTCAGCGCACCATGCCAGAACGCTTACAGCCGATGACGTTCTTTCTCTGCAGACATGCTTATCGTTAAACCATATCCTTGTCTTTGCTATTACTGATATTGCTTCGATTATACTCTAATGCTTCCGGCTCTGTCAACCGGTTCCAAACACTCTCGCAGTGCTTGATACCATTCATTGCGGTGCTGAATAACAAAGCGCAGCTTTTCCTTCTCAGCGGTCTTTACCACCAACGCATTGGGTATAATTCCCAAACTCCGGGCGGTCGCGACTTGCTTCAACGCACCCAAAGACACTTCTTTGAGATATTTGCGATCCATGCCCATCACATATCCTACAAATACCAACCGTTCTGTCGTTAAATATAACGCACCATGAAGTTTTTCCATTTCCGAATCAAAATTGGCATGATCCTTTTTTACAATTTTTTCGTCATCACGCAAGGAAAAGCTATACATACACTGCACCTACCTGTCGAAATTCACTCAAATCCATCCAAAGAACTTAAGATAAACAATATTCGACAAGCTTTGCCAAAATCCTACTGTGCCAAACCGGCAATTTGCCGATAAAGCAACTCTCCTTGAATTTCCATAGCATATTGCAATTGAGGCGCCAAGGCCTTGAAAAATTCTGCATGCCAAGCTTCATGGCATTGCGCCATAAACTGGCTGTCTGCACCGGCTTTTCCCCAATTCGCGCTTTGTATCCATCCCTCATTAACCCAGCTTGTCAGCTTGCCGTTTTCTTGCTCCAGACGGTCCCAACGATCACAAGGCATGCCGTTTAGCACCTTGCCTGCAAATGCTTTGTATGCCGCCGCTGCATCACTTTCTTCCCGCCCCTCTTTTCGTGCTGCCAAACCACATTGTCTTCCCTGCGCGGCAAAAACGTCTTTTATTTTTTTCTGACTATCCGCGCCCAAGCGTTCGAGAAGTCCCCTGACGCAGGCCGCTTCACGCAATTCCGCCAAATTGATCTGCCGTTGCAGCCAGCCGTGTATATTATCCGCATCAATCAACTCCGCCAAATCTTCATCTGGCAGCGGCGCTCCATACGTCTGCCAAACCATTTCTCGTCCTTCTTCCGCTGCGTCGGCATCAATCCGAGCCGCCGCCTCCCAAAGCAATTGCTCCCGCTCCACCAATATACGAATTTTATTATATAACCAGTAATGAATAGGCCCTAAATACAAGCTCATGCTGCTTCCTCCGTTCTATTTGTTTGATTATTCTTTAATGCTGCGGTTTAAAGCTTCTACCAGCTCTTCCACCTGCAGGCCATGAATAGCCGCCGCCTGATGCAGCGGTTCTCCCGTCGAAGACGGACATCCCAGGCACCCCAGTCCAAAAGACCGAAAAACCGGTACGGTATGGGGATATACGCGCAGGATATCACTAATAACGGTTTCCGCATTTACCAGATCTCCCGGTTGCAGCAGACCGTTTAAGATCTGTGTCGGCGCTTGCTGGTTTTGCATCCGAAGATCTGTTTCTGCAGTATTAATTTCCTGGTTCCCGTAAAAACGGCTCAAAACTTCTTTTTGAAAGCGTGCAAACCCAATGCGATCAATAAAAACTCCCATACGCTCCACATCGGCGTTTTGTTTATAGAACGAAACGATAACCTCCGCTATCCGCAGGGCTTCTTCAAAGCTTAACGATCCCAATAACTTATCGGCCAAGCGCGGTTGCGCTCCGGCGCAGCCGCCTACATACACATCCCAGCCGCTGTCCGTACCAATAAAACCGACATCTTTGATATGCACTTCCGCGCACGAATTGGGGCAGCCGGCTACGCCCATCTTAATACGTGAAGGCATTTCTTTTTTATGGTAGCGTTTGTCCAGCTCCATCCCCAGCTTGATGGCATCTTGCTTACCACGCTTGCAAAAGGTATCGCCCGGACACATTTTAATACTGCGCACGCAGTTGGCAAAACCCATGGCAGGCTGCATCCCCAGCACGTCCCATACGCTCTCCACATCTTCCGCTTTTAATCCAGTGATCATAATGCGCTGCGCCGAGGTCAGTTTCAACACGCCGCCGAATTGTTCCGCCGCCTCCGCATAACGCCTCAGTACATCCGGTTTGACAAAGCCTCCCGGAAGATGCGGCGTCACCGCATAGGTTTTTTTCCCGTCTCTTATCTTTTGCAAGTTTGCACCTTTAGGCTGCATAGCTTGTCTACCTCCTTCAGCATGGCTGCTTTCTATGGTCTTAGTATAGCCGCAAAAAGAAAAGCAAGCTGTGATATTCCTCACAGCCTGCTTTCCTTACCAACATTTTATCCAACCGCGTTAAACAATCCGCTATTTACTTAACAAGCGGACTTTTTTACGCAGTTTCTACAGATATACTTTTGCCAACCATTTGCCCTGCCCGAAGATTCACCGATTTCCCGCAGGAACAAATTCAACTTTTAACCGCATCCCCAAGCCGCTGGCCAACCGTCGAAGCGTCCGCAATGACGGATTAGCATTCCCGTTTTCCAGCTTACTGATATCTGCTTTGGCAATTCCCGTTTTTTCAGAAAGCTGCTTTTGTGTCAACCCTGCACTTTTTCTTGCATCAATCATAGCTTGAATGATTGTGAATTCCGGTTCCAGCGCTTCATACTCGGCACGCAACGCGGGATCATTAAGCTGTTCTTTTAGGAAGTCATTAAATTTAGTCATTGCATATTCTCCTTTCTAAGAAGATATTCAGCCCGATATCGCTTAGCCAGCTCCATCTCTGATTTAGGTGTCTTTGGAGCCTTTTTGATAAAACCGTTTGTAAGAATGACTTTGCGCCCGACGAAAAAGAAATAATATAACCTTTATCATTCATGGCTTAAGGCTAGGTTTGCTAGGTTAATCTTTATTTGTTTTCGCATCGCCTGAAGTCCTTAAGTGTCACATTTTTCAACTCCACGATAGCACTAAGTAGTTCTACTCTACTCCCAGCGCCTTAAACACTGCATCTTCGGCGCTCTGGTAGAAGATAATGTTAA
>CAZKCR010000142.1:0-4927 GCA_964551055.1 uncultured Anaeromusa sp.
CTGCACCGCTTCGGACAATTCCGCAGCCTGCAGGCTGCGCAGCGAGCCAATAGGCTTTTCTCCCAGCATAGACAAGAAGCGTTCAATCTTCGGATCGTACGAAATGCCGATTAACGGCACCTGCATGATCGCCGCAAAAATCAGCGCATGCAGCCGAATGCCCAAAAGAACGTCCAAATTTCCTACCAGAGACAACAGCTCGCCAGTAGTATACGCATCCTGAAGAACCACCGAATGCTGCTTCATGCGAGCCTGCACCTTGCGCGCCGCCTGTATGTCTTCTGTAGACTGCATAGGCAAAAACACAATACGTGCGCCGCAGCTCTCCACCAGACGGTCTGCAGCTTGCGCCAGCGCTTCCTTATAGCCGTCCCAGCCCTGCCATTCGCGAATGGCCAAGCCCACTAACGGCGCTGTGCCTTCCAGACCATGACGTTTCAAAATGACACGCCCCAGCCCTTTGTCCACCGGATGCATAGCCAAGACCGGGTCCGCCGTCACTTCCTGCGGCGGTCTGAGAATGTGCAAGCGCCGCAGCTCTTCCAGCGACCCTTCGTCACGCACCGTGATCAGCGCCGCCTCATTGCCTACATAGCGCATAACCCGCTGAGCCAAGGAGCCGCAAACCGGTCCAATCCCCTGCGAATACAGCATAACCGGCGTTCCCAGCCGCTTGGCCAGCCACATGACGCCCAAATAATAGTACAGGCTCCGCTCGCTGGTTACATCCTGCAACAGGCTGCCGCCACCGCTAATGAGCAGCTTCGAACGCTTCAAAAGTCGCATCACAGACGGCACGTCTAGACGATGCACCGCCTGCACACCATGGCGACGCCTTGTATCGTCCGGATTGCCGGAAATGACCGTAATAGTCGCCTCCGGCGCCAAATCCCCAAGCACTTCAATCATCGCCGCCAGCATCGCCTCATCGCCGGCGTTGGAAAAACCATAATAACCAGAAATGGCAATCTCACTCATCCCCTGCGGTTCTCCTTTCCAGCAGGTATGTGAGATACTGGGCAATCTGCAAAGCAACCACAGCCAGCACACCAAACACAATGCCAACAATCAGACCGTCAAAGGCCCGCACCGTCGACATCAGCACCGGCGTACGCAAATGAGCAAACGTCTCTACTAATGACCCCTGAGCGATTGTCGCTCCCAGTACCAAAACAAAATGCACCAGCCTAGGCCACTGACGATACCACGCCAGCATGGCCAGGAAAAAGGCCGGATGACCTATCATAAATTCTTTTTCCCGTGGTCGAGCATACATCACTTTTTCCAAAAACGCCCGCAATTTTAGTTCGATTGCCGGCACCGGCACGCCTGCCGTATGGCCGGAGCGGCCCACAAAAATCCAGGCAGCCACGCCCAATAGCGCAACTCCCAGCAGCGTCTTCACATAAATAGGATAGTTCAACATGCGCTTCAGCTGCGGTACAACGCCTAATACAGGCTCCGGTCCAAAGAGGTTATGACGAGCCAAATACGTAACAGAAACCAAGAGAAGCGGCGCTATAAAGGTCACCTTGACGCCACGATATATCTCCATTTCCAAGAAGAAACGCACATCGCCCAACAATCCGGCCACATACAACCCGCCAACCAAGGAAAAAAGCACCAGCAACGTTAAGCTCACTGCGCCATCCCCTAAAATGCGTGTCAAAGGCGCGCCCTTCTTCGGCGAAAGCCAACGCCAGCGATCCAACTGCCAGGTCATGGATAGCGCCGGAATAATCACAGCGCTCGCTAAAGCCGCCACCTGCCGCGCCATCAAGCCGCCGCCCTTAAACACAGGCACAATTAAGACAGCCGCCGTAATCACCAGCAATATATACTGCAAAAGCGGCGAAAACGGTCGGACAAGCGACAAAAAGAGTACGCCAGAAGCTGCCGCGCCGAGCATGATCAAGGCCAGCACATACGGCGAAGGCGTATACTCGGCAAACACGTCGGCTCGGCCCACAGCAAAGCCATTTTCCATAATGCCGCTGCGCGTAGCGCGTACATAATCCAGGTTTGTCTCCAGCAGCGTCTTGCCTGGATCGGTTTTGACGAATTTCCGCAGCAAGTTGATGCGGATGTTGCGTTCCTGATCCGTCACCGGCCAACGATGCGCCGCTTCGTCCGGCTTGAGCTTCAGCATTTCGTCCTTAGCAATGGTGTACACCCGCGCCGCCCGATAATTCACCAAAGCCGCCAAGTCTAAAAGACCATCCTGCTTGACAAACTGCAGCTGCAACGGATGTTCGATCATCCCCAAGGTCCATTGACGCTCCTTCATCTTCTGGGCCGTCAGCTCCAGTTGATTCGGATATCCCAACGCCTCTTCACCCACAAACATGAGCGTGCTCACCTGCTTTTGCACGCCTGCTCCATCAATACGGGCAAAAACGGCTTCCACGTCCTCCGCCTTCACCAGTGTGTAATTACTGGGGCGAACCACGACTAAAAAGCCTGCCTGCGCTATCTGGCGCATCTCATCGGTCGGCAGACCTAAATTCCATTTAACAGCCTTTTCATAGTCGGCTTTTACCTGCAGCACGCGTTGGCCTTCCGCCACCGAAAGCACGCGGTTTTCTCCTAAACGGCGCACCAAATCTGCTTTGACTTCGCTAAACACCGCTTCATCATGACCGATGATATAAATATCCTCCGCCGCAATGCGCCCGTTTTCAACTAAGCGACGCCAAAATGGATCAGACAGGGTTCCCGTACGATACTGGTGCAGCAAATGAGCCCCAGGCATGCTTGTCACCTGACCGTTTTGATTCAACTTCTCCAACGTCCGCTCATACACGGCCAGCGACGTTACGCCTGCTTCACGAAACTGCGCCAGCACTTCCTGCTCCGAACGCCCTTCGATACGGGCTAATTCCGCCAGTTCTTCACGGTCATAAACCATTTCCACAGTATGATTGGCCGTCTCCGTCTGATGTCTCTGCCAGCCTGCGTACAAAGCAGCAACAAGCCCCAGCACCATGCAGGCCAGCAGCCAGCGGTTATAACGGAATTTCGTCAAAAACCTCTCCACCTTAACTTTGCTTTCTCTCAAGTACGGCAGCTTACGCCGTCCTGAGGCAACATTCATTAATTCGCGCTAAAAGAAAAAACTCCTGCCAACGCGAGCTCTCAACTTCGTTCTTTGGCAATAATCGTTAAGCGGCCTTCTTGGGCTTGCACATCGGCAACCACCAGCGGCACTGGCACACGCTTCACGTCTAGAAGCATTACGCCCTTGCCCCCAAGGCTTCCCAGTTGACGCACACTGCGGCCGCCTACTTTAAAATAAGTAGGCACAAAACGAACCGTGTCTCCGTCGGTCTCAATCCGTCCCTCCACCTGCAATGGCAGCGAAAAAACGCCGCCCACCCCATAGGCGCCGGAAATGTCGATCTTCTCCGGATGAATTTGCACGCGGACTTGCTCAAAACCCTTCATTTCCTGCCTCAAAAGTTCCGCCAAGCTTTCTTCGCTAACCGTCAGCCGCGCAGTTAGTTTCCGCGGATTCTGCAGGGAAATGCGCTGGCTCTGCAGCAACGACAACAAATCAATGCGGACGTCCTGAATATCGGCGGACAGCTCCTCGAAGGCTAAACGGTCCACTCTTCCCTTTAGGGCGGTCACTTGCAGCCGAGGCATGCGCCCGGTCAACCAAAGCAACGCCGGACGGCCGCTTGTTTCCGCCTCTACTGTATCCGCTTCAAACTGCTTGGTCACCGACGCTTCCAACATGCCGTTCATTGTTGCCGGCAGCACTAACTCCAACAAAATAAGAACCGCCGCTACCACCGCCAAAACAGTACCTGTTCTACGCACGACTTAGTCCCCCTGCATCCCCCGGCGCAAATACGCCTGAATAAACAGTTCTAAATCCCCGTCCATGACCGCCTGCACATTGCCTGTTTCCGCATTGGTCCGATGGTCTTTGACCATATTATACGGATGGAACACATAAGAACGAATTTGGCTGCCCCATTCAATGGCCTGATAATCTCCGGCCAATTCGTTCAGCTCCTGCTCCTGCTTCTGACGTTCCAGGGCAAAGAGCTTCGCTCTCAGCATATGCAAACATTGCTCGCGGTTTTGAATCTGCGACCGTTCGCTTTGGCATTGGGCCACAGTTCCTGTGGGTATATGGGTCATGCGCACCGCCGAATCAGTTTTGTTGATATGCTGACCGCCGGCGCCGCTGGCGCGATAGGTGTCTACGCGCACATCCGCCATATTGAGGTCTACTTCTACATTGTCGTCAATTTCCGGCATAACGTCGAGCGCCACAAAGGACGTGTGCCGCCGTCCGCTGGAATCGAAAGGCGAGATCCGCACCAACCGATGCACGCCTTTTTCCGATTTCAAATAGCCGTATGCGTTATGTCCGCTCACCATAATCGTGGCACTCTTCACACCGGCTTCATCACCAGCAAGAAAATCCATAGTCTCCACTTTATAGCCGCCTTTTTCCGCCCAGCGCACATACATGCGCAGCAGCATCTGCGCCCAATCTTGGGCCTCCGTACCGCCTGCGCCGGCGTGAAGCGTCAAAATAGCATTATTAGCGTCATATTCTCCAGACAACAGCAGCGTCAACTGCAGATGCTCCAACTCCTGTTTGAGCTGGTTCAGCGCGGACTCTACGTCAGGATATAAACTCTCGTCCTTTTCCTCCATGCCCAGTTCCCACAGCACCTGCATATCCTCATAACGGCTTTCCAGCTTCCGGTAGGTCTCGCAGGTATCCTTCAGCGCCGTCGTTTCCCGCATCAACTGCTGCGCCTTCTCCGGATGATCCCAGAAATCAGGCGCTCCCATTTCGTATTCCAGTTCGGCGATCTTTTCTTCTTTGACAGCTACGTCAAAGAGATCCCCTCATTTCCTCTAGCGTTTCTCCAACACGGACGATCTCCACCCGTAAATCTTCCAA
>CAZKCR010000143.1:0-4865 GCA_964551055.1 uncultured Anaeromusa sp.
TCTACTCCCTATACTCTTGTTCAAAAACCGTGCCTCTCTTGCGTACCCTCACGTGACTCCGATTCTCCTGTTCAATCTCCATTTTCGTTCTTTGTAATTTGTTAATTCGCTTAAGGAGTGCCTGGAACCTGCTAGTTTTTCAAGCGCTTTGCCTTTTTTTAACTGATATTCTATAATAATAATTGGATACATAGTATTGAGAGGGGGCGTAGACAGCATGGCAATGGAAGAATTTCGCCTGGTAATTATTACAGGTATGTCTGGCGCTGGTAAGACGCAGGCTGTGCGCGCCCTAGAAGATTTGGGCTATTTTTGTGTCGACAATCTGCCGCCGGCGCTGATTCCCAAGTTTGCTGAGCTGTGTTCGCAGTCGGCAGGGAAGGTCAGCCGGATTGCCTTGGTGGTGGACATTCGCGGTCGGGAGTTTTTCGATACGTTGGCACAGGTTTTGGAAGAGATGGAAAAGCAGGGCCAGGTTTACGAAGTGCTCTTCTTAGAAGCATCTGATGAGGTTTTGATTCGGCGTTACAAGGAATCGCGGCGGCGGCATCCTTTGGCGGCGCAAGGGCGAGTCAGCGACGGTATTGTGCGTGAACGGGCGCGGTTGGAGCCCATTCGAGGCCGGGCGACGCATGTGATTGATACTACCGGTATGGCGACGGCGAAGCTGCGGGAGAAGTTGACCGGCTTGTTTGCTACAGGGGCGCAGATGCAGCGGATGTCCATTACGGTGGTTTCCTTCGGGTTTAAACATGGGCTGCCGTTGGATGCGGATATGGTTTTTGACGTGCGGTTTTTACCGAACCCGTTTTATGTGGAAAATTTGCGCCGTAAAAGCGGCGTGACTCCTGAGGTCGGGGAATATATTGCCAAATGGCCGGTATCACAGCAGTTTCAGGAGCGCTTGTGGTCTTTTGTAGATTATTTAATCCCTCATTATGTCAACGAAGGGAAAAGCCATCTGATTATTGCTATTGGTTGTACCGGTGGTATGCATCGGTTTGTGTCTATTGAGCAGCAATTATATGAACGGTTGCCCAATCACGGCTATAAAATTACGATTGAGCATCGCGATATCCGGCACAACCTGCCGGAACCGGAAATGAAATGCTGAGGTGACACGATGGATTTCTTGAAGTGGCTCTACCCCGGCATTCGCCTGAAACGTTGGTTTTTCTTATTTTCGTTGGGCACGATTTTGGTGAGCATTGGGATGTCTCTGCTCCTGAATTACCAATATGTGGGGTATCTGGAAGAGTGGCTGTTTAAAACCGTCTATTTGGCGACCGGCAGCTACTACTATACAATTACTTTTTTGGCGGGCTTATCTGTATTGGCGCTGGGCCTTGGCTCCATGCTTTTTGCTACGCGGCAGATTATTCGCTCTGTTATTGGCGCCTTGATTCCTGACGGGTCGGAGAAATTTATTGACCGGATCTTCGCGCAGCGCCGTCTGAAACGGGGTCCTAATATTGTGGTCATCGGCGGAGGCACAGGCCTGTCCGTGCTGTTGCGCGGCATTAAGAGCGTAACAAGCAATGTTACGGCCATTGTAACGGTGGCGGATGACGGCGGCTCCTCCGGGCGTATTCGGGAAGATTTGGGTGTAGTGGCTCCGGGGGATTTGCGCAACTGTCTGGTTGCCTTGGCGGATACGGAACCGTTGATGGAAAAACTATTTCAGCATCGTTTCGGCGGGCATGGCAGCTTGGCCGGACACAGCTTTGGCAATCTTTTCATTGCCGCCATGAATCAAGTGGTTGGCAGCGTGGAAGGCGCTTTAGCGGCCTCCAGTAAGGTCTTGGCTGTGCGAGGGCGTGTGCTCCCTTCTACGGAAGCGCCAGTGCGTTTGCAAGCCGAATTGGCTGATGGAACGACGGTGGAGGGTGAGTCCAATATTCCTTTGGCTGGCCAGGCGATTCAAAGAGTGCGCCTGGTGCCGGCAGACGCAGCGCCTGTGGCCAGTTCGTTGCAAGCGATTCGTGAAGCAGACGCGATTTTGATCGGACCGGGCAGCTTATACACTAGTGTGCTGCCAAATTTGTTGATACAAGAAGTAGCGACGGAGCTTAAGGCCAGCAAAGCGGCTAAGATTTATATTTGCAACGTAATGACGCAGCCAGGAGAAACCGACGGCTATGCGGCGTCTGATCATGTGGAAGCGCTGCTGCAGCATGCGGGCCCCGGGGTAGTGGATTATGTTTTGGTCAACGGTCAGCCGGTGGCGAAGTCGTTGCAAACTGTCTATGCCAGTCAAGGCGCGGCTCCGGTTGAGGCGGATGTAGAGCGGATTGAAGCGCTAGGAGTTAAAGCGTTCCGAGCGGATGTTATTTCGGAAAGCGATGTAGTTCGTCATGACCCGCTGAAGCTGTGTCGCACTCTTGTTTCGATTATTTATCGGTTACGGCCGCATGCGGAGCATATGGCGCTTTTGGATCATTATCTGATTGCAGACACCTTGCGGGAGCGCAAGGGGGACTGCTGACGAAAAGGAGGCACGGCAATGGCGTCTTATGCGACAGAGGTCAAAAACGAATTGGCCCGCGTCCAGGGAGAGAATGACTGTTGCCGGATTGCCGAGCTGGCAGCGCTTTTGCGTATGGGCGGAACGTTGCTTATCGGCGGCAATAAGAACCTGGGCCTTACGTTTAATACGGAAAACGCGGCAGTGGCCCGCAAAGCATTTTCGCTAATAAAAACCGGATTTTCGCTGGCGGTGGAAGTTGTGGTCAAGCGTGGCCGCCGTTTGAAAAAAATGAATACCTATCAAATTAAAGTGGCTCCTGCACCGGGCGTGCGGGAATTATTGACCGCTGTGGGCTTTTGGAAGGAAGACGGCATTCATATGGTGCGGGACAGCAGCAGCTTTAGGCGATCTTGCTGTCGCCGAGCCTATTTGAGAGGCGCCTTTTTGGGCGGCGGTTCGGTGAATCGGCCTGAAGGGGACTATCATATGGAGCTGGTAACCGATAATTACCAATTTGCTCAATCGCTGACGAAAATCATGAAATATTTTGAGCTGCCTGTGCGTTTGACAGAGCGCAAGCAGTCCTATTTGGCCTATCTCAAGGATGGGGATGCGATTATTTCTTTTTTGCGTCTTATTGGCGCGCATAATGCGCTGCTTTCGTTTGAAAATGTACGCGTGGTCAAAGACGTACGCAATCAGGTTAATCGCTTGGTTAACTGCGAAACCGCCAATTTGCAGAAGACCGTGGAAGCGGCGGTGCGTCAAGTGGCTAGTATTCGGTATTTGGATGAAGCTGTAGGGCTGGAGAAGCTTCCGTCTCATTTAAAAGAAGCTGCTCGTTTGCGTCTGGAGCATCCAGAGGCGCCTTTATCGGAGCTGGTGGAATTATCCGGCGGACAATTGTCCCGTTCCGGCTTGAACCATCGGTTGCGTCGTTTGGAAATGCTGGCGGAAAAGCACGGGTTGCCTATGATACAAGCATCAACTCAAGGGAAGGGAGATACAGTATAGTGAATAACCAAGCATGGAAGGCGGCGGTACTGCTGCTTTTTCTTTTTGTTTTACTGCAGACAGGGGGCGTTAGTGCCGGCACTGCCGCGGATGATCGTACGTCCGTAGGGAACATGGAGGTATCTGCATTGCCGGAGTGGCCGGTGACGGTGGAAAAAAGCGGTCCGACTCTTCTATTTTCGGATAGTCCGGAGATGGTAGCAAACGACGGTATTTTATACCAAGATACAGTGCAAGGAGATGTGCGCCTGTTTTATCATCATGTGAATGACACTAAAAGCTGGAAGCGCTTAGCCATTGTTGTAGAAAATCCAGGGCCTGGCGCGGCTCAGCTTCAGATTCAGCGAGCAGGACAAGCAGGACCGAGTCAGGATTACCTGGCGGTGGGCAAGGAGGTGCAAGCGCGTTATTTCCAAGGAACAGGAGCGCGCAAAGTAAGTATACCTGCTGGCTCTGCTGCGGAAATTCTTTCCGGAGATAATGGCGTTTCTTTTCGTTATAATGAGTTGCTTACAGGTATGATGGATTTAAAAACGGATCGTCCGGTACGAATTAAAATTGTCTTTTGTCCGGCTGGCGCGCAAGCTACTGAATTTGCTGCGTGGGCTCCGGTTTTGCCAGCGGATCAATATCGGATGCGGGGAACTTTTTTACAAGCAGATCGTTTGCTTACGGCCAAGAATACCTATAGCCCTGTGGATGACAACACAGTAGCCGTGACTCTGGCTGATAATACTCAAGACGCTTTTGTTAAAGGCATTGATGCTACAGACGGAACGGAAACGGTGAATTACGGCAATTACGGCATTATCTATCAGTTGCGTTTGCCTACGGCCAATTCCGGTGGTTTAGCTGTGTATTTGAGTCCTCAAGGCGGGGAGTATGCCGGGTTTTTAGGCGTGCGCTATCAAAAACCTGCAGAGTTGGTGATGCCGACGCCGCAGGGGCAGACTGCGTTTGGTACAGTAGGCGATTTTCGGCAAGTTTCGCTGATAGGACGCTATACCAGCGGGCAAGACTTGTTTGTACGTTTCAGCCCTCCTGGCGGCTCCAACTTGCCTGTGCGCCTTGTTTTATCGCCTTATTGGCGTTCAGGCGGCGCCTGAGATTGGCCTCTTGCATCTGGAAGGCAAAGACGGTAGAATAGATAAAGCGATCATTTCCTGAAAAGACAAGGAGGGAAGAATCCATGGCGAAACATATTGTGACTGTAAATAGTGCAGCCCTCAAGAAGACGGCATACACCGGCGGTTGCGGCGAATGCCAGACATCCTGTCAGTCGGCTTGCAAGACTTCTTGCACCGTTGGCAACCAGGTGTGCCAAAAGCAGAACTAATCTACTAGCACATGTCGGGCCTCTTGCCGCTGGCGGCAAGAGGCCCTA
>CAZKCR010000144.1:0-4861 GCA_964551055.1 uncultured Anaeromusa sp.
CCAGTGCATACGAATTCTTGCCGTATACACTGGCGCTTTCTTATCTGCAAGCATCTATTTTGAAAATAAAGGAAATCAAAACGTCTCCCAAAAACATAACCTTCAATGTAGCCGTAAATTTCACAAGAATTATCTTAGTTTTTAAGCCAGCCAACCTTGATTTTCAAAATATCATACTCTCTAAGATTTCGAACATATTCACTGCCAAATATATATTTCAATACTGGCAATTCTTTCAAGATCGGAACGCCTGAGTTAATCTTTAATTTAGTATCTCTGGCAATAGCAGCCGTAATATACGGCTGCTTATTCGCTTTAACGACCCGCATAACATCGTACTCACGAATGGAAATATAAGGATATGCCGAATCCGTGTACGTCGTTTTATTTACAAGGCTGATCTTTACATGAATATCTAAGCGAACCTTGCTGTTTTCGGGATTTTCCGTATCATACTCAAGAATGGTAGGAAGAACTTTGACTTCAGTAATAACATCCTTATAGGTGATGCTTGTTGTTGAAGAAGTACTGGTCGCAACCGGAAGAGGTAGCGCTTTCTTAGATTTCAGTTCGCCGCTCAGCCCATTTTCGGTAGTAATATCGCCTGAAATAATAATATTCCCCGTGTCAAAACCTTGTTGCAGCTTTAAAGACCCGGCGTCAAGCGTTGACAGTGTCAAATTCCAAATGTCATAGGCGCGATTTGTCCCGCTTGCATTCGTGTTATATCGCTGATAGCTGCCGGTAGCTTGCACTCCCAATGGAGGTAAAAAACCTAAATTGATCATGTCTCCTTCCTGCATAGACTGCAAGCTGCAATGAATATTGAGTAGAGAATCAACTGTTTTTGCTTGAAAACACTCCTCAAGCAAATTCATCATCTGTCGTAAATTCTCCGGCTCACCGTAGAGCACAACCACCGGAGCCGTACTGTAATAAAGAGAATACGTAATTCCAAGACCACCTGAAACATCCGTCAGCAGACGAGAAACTGCCAACATCTTTTTTTCTGGAACATCCACTGTTTGATAAATCGGCTCAGCGTTTCCTGTTGCAAAGCAAAAAAGCACAATTAGCAATGTAGCTAGTATGATACGCCTGCTCATTCCGACTTCTTCCTCTCTACAATTTGCTGCATACTTTTCACTTCGCCTTCTAAAGGTCCTTCTTGCGGAACAAAGCGAACAGCAAGGCGCAAAATGGACGCGGTCCGTTCTTTAATAGTCGTTTTTTGTGAAAATAGATTTTTAAGCAACGGAAGTCTGTTTAATACCGGAATGCCTATATCGGTTATAAGATCTTCATCACTAGTCAGAGCCGCTATGGCAACCGCTTGCTGATTGGCCGGCAAAATACGCGTAAGCAAGACTTGTCTTGTAGTAATCGTGGGATTGGCATCGTTCACTTGACTCCCAACTACACTAATCTGCAAATTGACTTCTAGCTTTACGCTGCTATTTTCCGGATGCTCTTCATTGTATTCAAGCAACGTCGGTTTAACCTTAATAATAGTTTCCGCTTTAAGAAACTGTACCGCCCCTGACCCGTTGGCATTAATAACTACATACGGAACCTCTTCGACCAAGCTTAGATTTCCCGGCATCCCATTAGTTGTCGCCATCTGCCCTGAAATAAGCAGCCGATTATTGTCATCGGAAGAACGCAGATAAAATGACGAAAGAGGGTTGGAAGAATCTCCAATTTGCAGCGTTGAGCTGGTGGTATTCTGATAAGTAGCCGTCGAAGTAGTCTTTTTCCAAGTCCCGCTAACCGGAATTTCATTTATCTTCAATCCGGTTGAGCTTCCTTTGCTAAGATTGACCTCTTCCATACTGGCCGTAATAAGAATTAAATCTTTCGCCACTTGACGTTCAGAAAGCTTTTCAAGCAGCGAAACAATGCGTGCAACCGCTTTCTCTTCACCAACAAGAACCAGTTTAGGCTGTTGGTCTTGAATAATCGAATAGGTTATTTTTTCTACTTTAACAAACGGCTGCAGCATTTCTTGCAATTCTACCATTTTAAGAGGCGGCAATACCATAGTTTTCACAATCGGACCGGCTGAGACAACCTCAACCGGTCCTAATGAAAACAACATTAAACTAACCATAACTATATAAAAAACGAATTTTAGCTTTGCTTTCATTTTTGCCTCCGCCGACATTACTGAGAAGAATTACCGCCTTTCCTACTCAACGGACTGATTGGCAGTCATAACTTTTTCGATAAACGAAAGCTCTTTGGCGAATACATGCTGCGTAACGCTTATTTGATCGCCAAACTCTAGCGTCAAATCCTCCGCTGCTTTATATTGGGGCCAATTAGGCAAACCCGCCCCATTGGGATTGCCTGTTTTAGCAAAATTAACCCAGTACCGCATCATATACTGCGAAAGTTTTTGATCTACTTCCGCATAGCCATCTTCTTTTTTCATGTTTCCAAATACATAGGCCAACTCCACGCCATGATGTGCTCCTGCTTTTCCAGCCAACGCAGTCCGTGGAATCCTCGTAAATTGATAAACATACGAGTTGATGCCTTTTTGTTCGATAGCTTGTGCTGTCAAACGAGCCGGATACGCATTGGCGCCCACGGTGATGACCTTATCGATGGCAGGTCCAACCTCTTCTTGCGTTAGCGCAGGAAAGACTTGCATCGCTTGCGTTGAAAACGCTCCGAATCGGCTGTCAAAATACTTTTGATAGTGCTGCTTCGTTAATGACGATTCCTGCGTTAAATACAAGGCTCCCTCATTCCCTGTACTACCCGTTATTACCGGTACTGCCTGAATGCGTCCCTCACGCAAAGCAAGACGAGGATTCTCAGGAAGCACCCATCCGTCAAAGACAGGCGCAAAAAACAAACCATCGTCAAATAAGCCCGTGCTGCAAGCAGCTGCTTTCACAATCTCTTCAGCAGGCTGCGCACGCAATGCCGCCAGCACATCATCCGCTTGATCGCATCCCAGCCGTTGCGCTAATTCTTGTCCCATTCTTGCAACGTTCTTCTTATCTCCATTAAAAGCAGGAGATAAAAACTCAGAACCGATAATCGGACCGCCGCTTTCGGCAATCGCGCCTTTAAACAACCCCTGACTTAGCGGGCTAAGAAGCAGCAACGAAACCGACCGGGAACCTGCCGATTGACCAAAGATGGTAACTTGAGCCGGATCGCCATGAAAAGCCGCAATGTTTCGTTGCACCCACTGCAGCGCGGCTATCTGATCAAGCAACCCGTAATTCCCCGAAACACCCTTCCCCGACTCGTCATCCAGCAACGGATGCACTAAAAATCCCAACGGGCCTAAGCGATAATTAATCGTTACCACCACAACGCCTTGAGCCGCAAGGTGTTTTCCATCATACTCCGGCAAGGAAGCACCGCCGAAATTGAATGCGCCACCATGAATCCAGACCATAACAGGTAATTTTTCTTGAGACTGTATCTTCGGCGTCCATACATTCAAGTAAAGACAATCCTCATTGTACACAGATGAACTAGATTCCTTAGGTTGCGGGCAAGACGGACCAAATTGATTACACTCCCGGACAGCTGTCCATGTTTGCGGCGGCTGCGGCGGCTGCCAACGCAAATCGCCCACAGGAGGCATTGCATAGGGAATACCGCGAAAAGTAGATATCGCGTCATCAACAACTCCCGTTATAGGACCGCTGTCCAATTGCACAATGCCGGTTGGGATTTTTTCCGCCGCTGTTCCCGCTCCCATTCCGCCAAAAAGAAACCCCAGAAAGAAAACCAGCATCATGCGAAGCAATATTCTCATGGACTTCACCCTCCCAAATTTATACGTTTATTCAGGAAGAACCTCATCCAGCCAATCAAATAGAACCTGCCCCACCAAACTGCGGTTTTCCATAATGCAATGATTTGTCGCACCTTCATTACTAGGCGTGACAATCATTTTTTTCAAAGGATTCGGCAATCCGTCCATAATAATTTTCTGCTGCCGTTGTACCTCAGCGCTTTTATATTCCCCTTCTCCAACAATAATGAGAGCCGGTACGTTAATCATGGTCGGATCAAAAGAAAAGCCTTTATTCGCCTCTGCCAAACCAGACGGCTTGTCCATGGATACGCCCCAGCGCCAGCAGATAGCTTGAACGATATTACGATGGAATGTCGTCCATGAGTCAATTTCTTTCTGATCCGCCAAAACAGCCGGCATCGTTTTAAACAAAGGATATGCATCCACCACGCCGGAATTCATGGCAATGGCCGAAATACGGGAATCATGCATGGCAGCCTGCGGAACAAACCCGCCACCGCCGCTATACCCGTAGGCAGCCAACTGTGTCGGTTTAACATCGGGGCGGCTCAACGCATAATCAACAACTGCTTTCATGGGAACATTCATATCGGGGCGGAATATTTTTCCCTGCATAGGCATCAGCCCCTGCCCAGGCAGATCCACCGTCATAAAATTATAGCCGCGCTCATGCGCCTGCGGAGCGATATATACGACCAAGTCTTCCGCAAATGTCTCCCCGCCGCCAACCATAATCAACGTTTTAGCCGGATCCTCTCCATTGTTTGCCTTGCGGAAATACCCGGGAATTACAGTTCCTTCGTACGGGATTTCAATATATTCCATAGGCGGATCATATAACTCGCCCGCCTTTTTCATCAATTCTCGGCTTTTCTCCGCCCGTTCCACAAGCCTTGGGTCGCTCGGAAGAATCGCCAGTAGGGAAATACGATAATAATACGAAGCACGTTGGAATTGATCTCTCGCGCTTACGGTATGCCCTGCTTGCAACGCCTGCCGCCCTCTTGCTTCCACGCGTTGCGCCATCGCATACCATTCTTTTTGCCAACTGGCAGCATCGCCGTCTTTAATTTG
>CAZKCR010000145.1:0-4806 GCA_964551055.1 uncultured Anaeromusa sp.
TTTTGCTGTTCACCTATCCGTCATTACCGTAAATGTACGGGTAACGGATGCAAAGCACAGAAAAGAACGATTTTAAACAAGAGTAAAAGGAGTAAAGAGAGGGTACGAATGAGGGCTAAAGCGACGACAGATGCTATACTTAAAACTTTGATCAAAAAAAACCGACCCCCAAAAGTTAGATTTTTAAGGTCTAACTTTTGGGGGTCAGTTCAAAGGCCAGCGGTTTTCTTAATGAAGCTTATGATTTTCCTTTATATACCCAAACATCAAAATTAGCGGTTTTTCTTTCATATCTATAGTTTTCCAAAAATGCTTGGGGAAATTCTCCTCCTTGCATCCAGGCAAACGGTTCTTGTCCTGTCGGAATCAGCCAGACTTGAACATAGCCTTCACGCAAAGCCTGTATCGTAGCAGTAGGAAGCGGGATTTTCACAGCCAGCATATCGCCGAAAGCTACCTTCTCCAGCAATAACGGATGTCCATGAAAAACCAAGGCCGGTATGCAGTCGGTTGTTATACGGTTTCCTTTTTCACCATAACCGACTTCAATCGTTTTTCCGACATAGCTTTTTTCAATTTCCGCCAATTCTTGTTGAATCGGCGCGCGATTATCGATTGCCGCCATTTTCAACAACGTCAGTTCCTTATGGGCGCCACCCAAGGTAACCAACAAAAACAATACACCTAACACAAGTCCGCTCATTCTACGCTTCCAAGCCAAAGTTGTACTTGCGACAACATTCGCTACCGGCTTCTCCTGACTCAACCGCATTAATAGGTAACAATACAAGGGAATGAGCGGCATAAGATGGTTCGTACCGCTTCCCGGTTTAGAGCCAATGGCAGCGGCAGCCAAAACGCCGAAAAGCAACGCCACCAAAACTTTCTTATTATGCAAGTAGAACTTTCGTATAGAGATGCTGCGCAATACCGCAAGACAATATGGAATTAAACCCAAAACCAGGATGGCAACTATTTTGGGAATAAAATTGCGCAACGTAGAACCAGGGTCATTGGCAGCCATGTGCACAGAGGTTTGGATCCACAGAATATAATTGCTAAAAGAAATCTGCGGTAATAGAAACGGCAGTGCAATCACAACCATCGTCATCAAGACCAGTGTAATCAAGCGTTTCCATGTTAGCCGGTTTTGCAAAACAATCAGCAGCGGCAACAAATAGATAACGCCGTGCACTTTTAAATTGATAATGAAGCCGAACGCGGCAGCGCAAATCACCAACATAAGCGTCTTGTTTTTGATGCTGGTAATGGCATACAAACTGACTAGCATGCAGACCACCAACATAGCGTCCGGGCGAATGTAACAGGAATTATGCCAGTGAAACAACAGCCAAGTTTGCAGGCCCGTAAAAATCAAGGCCTTCCGCCAGTCTGCCACTTTTTTCAATAAGATGAATGACAAAAGTAAAATCAGCCAAAACATAACCACACCGGACAGTTTGGCAGTAACATAGCTTGGTCCCAGCAACTGCATAATACCGCCAATCAGCAAATATACGATCGGACCGTGCTGCAAACTATAACGCGCCGCTGCATCCATGTCCGTATAAAGCGGCTGCCCGTTGCTAACCAGCCAAGCCACTGACGCAAAATTAACTTCTCCTTGTTCGCCAAAGCCAGGCCAAAGCAAATACATCGTAGAAGTTACCAACGCTAATAGAATCCCGGCAACAGCCCATGCCAGCAGCAACTTTTCCAGAAAAAATCGGTTTCTTATCTGCATGAAACGTACTCCATAAATCTAATCCGCAATATAACGTATATTAGTATAGCAATATTTTTACATGCAGCAAATACTCTTTCAAAGAAACCTCAAAAAAAGCAATTAAGAAAACCCGCCAGCCACTAGGCCAACGGGTTTTCCACTCACAGTAAGCTGTCTACATAGCGCGCGGCGTCTTCCAACGTTTTTAAGCCGGCTACTTTTTCCAGTGATATTTTTATTTGAAACTCGTCCTCAGCCATCACCAGCAGCTCCGCCATATCCAGGGAATCCATATGCAAATCTTTAGCCAGTTCCGCCGAAGGCTGCAGCATCTCCTCCGTAACTTTTCCTTTCTTCAAATCCAAAACGATTTTGCTTACCTTTTCCATGGTTGTCATAGTATCTTCCTCCTCATGTATTGGTTTCGGCATATATCGAAACGGCTTCCCTGTCGGCGCGAATAAAGGAGCAAAGTTCCCGCGCTTGCCGGGAGTACAGCCTGATGCCTTCAAAGTCCGGCTCTTTATGAAATATCTTTTGCAGCAGGATCCCATCGCTGCCGAACCAGCGAGGCGCCAAGCCGCCAAAGAAAAAACCATGCTGCCGAAGCGACTCCACTGCAGCTCCCACACTAGGCTTCTGCGCATTAAGAACAAAACGCAAGCTAGTCACTTGCTTTCTCTGTGCCTGCGACAACCATTCTTCCAAGCGTTGAGGCCAGTCTGAGCCAATCTCTTGAACATTTATGCTCCAGTTGCCAGCTTCCGGCTGCGACAATTCGTGCAAACAAGTACGCCCCGCTGCCGGCAAGGCTCCAGCGGCCTTTTTAAAGACGCGCTCTTGTAAGGGTGCGGCCAGGTCTCGCAGAACCGCATCATATAGCTCCGGCAAGTATATCGGCCCTTCATGCGGCGGCGCATACTCGGAAAAATTCAGCAAACAAGCTACCCGTCCTTCGCCCGCCTCGCGTTCTTTGAAGATACTCGCATCCACCATCTCAAGACACAGCGCAACATCGCTGCGTCCATGCTTCACACAAGCCAGCTGTGAAAAGTACTGATAGCACACAGGAAAACTAAACACACCGCTATCATGGGAAAAGCCTGCTTCCTGCATCTGACTCATAAGATCCATCCCCAGCTGCGTGCGCTTGTACGCAGGCGTCACTACTAGACCTTTTTCTTCCCAGATTTCCTGGTTCGGCGCAGTTCGCTCTCTCGCAAAATATCCCTGCGGCCGATCGTCGGCATCGACTCCCAAAAGGGCGCGTACGTTTTGGGTGCGTATACTTTCCTGCAGCGCCTCCTCACAGTACATATCGGCATGAGGATAGGCCTCGCCATAAATCTCCCGAAACAAGCGAACAATCGCGGCTGCATCCCCAGGCTTCGCTTGGCGTATGTTGTAAAATGGCTCTTCCATATAGCGCCTCCTAGCGGTCAGCTTAGTACCACTTCAGCACGCAAGACCCCCACGTAAGACCTGCGCCAAAACCGACAAGGACCAGGTTTTGACCCTGCTGCAAGGTTCCTTGCTCCTTCATTTCACTAAGGGCAATCGGAATGGAGGCGGCTGCGGTATTGCCGTAACGCTCTAAATTAACAAATGTTTTCTCCATCGAAAATTGCAGCCGCTGCACTGCCGACTCAATAATGCGCAAGTTTGCCTGGTGCGGCACCAGTACGTCAATGTCTTCCACGCCCATCCCCGCCGCCTGCAAAGAACGCTTCACCGATGCCCCCAACGTCCGCAAGGCAAAAATAAAGACACGCTGTCCATCCATCGCTGTATAATGCAAGCCTTGGGCAACAGTCTCCGCTGAAGCTGGCAGCCGACTGCCTCCAGCTGGAATTTGGAGTACCTCTGCTTCCGTTCCATCTGTGCCTAAATCTGCACCTAAAAGGCCATAACCATCCGGCACCTCGCCCAAGACAGCCGCCCCGGCACCATCTCCAAATAAGATGGACGTATTCGCATCTTGCCAATCAACAAATTTCGACACTGTCTCCGCGCCAATAACCAGCACCTTTTTATATAAGCCTGTTTTAATGAGCTGACAGCCCATCACGACAGCATACACAAAACCGGAGCAAGCCGCTAAAAGGTCAAAGGCCGCCGCTTTCGTTGCGCCAAGTCCTGCCTGCACGGAAACCGCCGACCCCGGCGAAAGCCGATCCGATGTGGATGTCGCCACAATAATCAAATCCAGCTCACCAGCGTCTATCCCCGCGTCGCTCAAGGCCCTGCGCGCCGCCTGTATCGCCAAATCAGACGTAGCTTCCTCCGCCGCGGCCACATGGCGCTGTCTAATACCGCAACGCTCAAAAATAACGTCCGCAGACATTTGCAACCGTTGCTCCAATTCTTCGTTGGTCACTATTTTTTCGGGAACATAGTGTCCCAAACCAATAATTCCGGTTCCTGCCATTTATGCACCTTCCTATTTCCCAACTATATTGGATGGATATTCTTGTAAAAAGAAAAAATTCCTGCCGTCCAAAGTCACTATTTTCTCTCGCATACCGGTTTTAACGAAGCAATAATCAGCAGGAAATCTTCTTGTCCATGCAGAAGGGTTTTATGTGTTATCTATCTTTCAAAAGGAGAACTTATGAAAAAGAGTTTGCAAGGCCTTGCAGCCACCGTCTCCATCCTGCTACTCGGTTGGAGCGTTTACTATGGGACAAGCTCTGCGCCGTCACCAGATGCAGCAGCAACAACGCCTCTCGCTCCCGCAGCAAGTAGCGCGCTGACTAAAGATGATGAAAATTCGTCAACAACGGTAGCAGTAGCTCGACCATCGACGGCAAAACGTACGACAAACGCCGCTTCAAGCGAAATGCATTTAGCAGAGCCGCATCCGCCTGCAGGCAAGCTTGCTTTGCCGGAATCCGAGCCAGTCGATTTAGCCAGTCAAAGCATGTCTATCAAAAAAGATGAAACAAAAAGCCGCGAAATCCTCCCGGGCGTCACGATTCGAGGGGGCGGCGTCAATGTCAACCTAGACAAGGACGACTCCCGTACCTTGGAGGTCCGGCCTCATAGCCAAACGCAATTAACGCTGAAGCAAAAATTTTAAA
>CAZKCR010000146.1:0-4805 GCA_964551055.1 uncultured Anaeromusa sp.
TTTTATAAGAATTATTCAAAATAGAGAATGAGTGTCTTGGCGGCTTAAAGAAAGGATGATCGCATTGCTGAAAACAAAGAAAAAGCTTGCAGGTATAATTGCCTTAGTTGCGGTTGCGGCGGTTATCTTGATTGTTTGGAACAGGCCAGAAACGAAGAAACCAATAGAACAGCGGGAGCAGATAGTTCAGCAGGCGTTGACTGTAGAACGGGTGCAACTCGGCAATGCGCTTCAATACTATGAAACATCGGGAACGGTGAAGGCCAACGTGGTAAGTAAAATAGCGCCCAAAGCCATGGGGCAGGTCACTGCGCTGTACGTTAAAGCAGGAGACCGCGTCAGGGCCGGGCAGGTTCTGGCGGAATTGCAGGACGAAGAAATTTTGCAAAAGATATCAGCTGCCGAAGCGGGAGTGCGGGAAGCCCAAAAGGGATTGCAAGTGGCGGTGCGGAACCGGTCTTTGCAAAAAAATACAAGCGAGCGTTATGAAGAGTTATATCGTCAAGGGGCTATTTCTCAACAGCAAGTGGATGAAGTTCGTACCCAAAACGATGTCGCAACGTTACTAAGCGAACAGGCGCAGGCGGCGATGGAACGAGCCATGGCTAGCGAGAAAGAAGCTCGGGCGTATAGCAAATTAGTGGCTCCTGTAAGCGGGATTGTGACAGAGAAAAATCTAGAGCTTGGCTCGATGGCCCTTCCGGGAGTCTGGGCGTTGGTAGTAGAGGATGATCAATCGTTTTTAGTGGAGTGTTATGTGGATGGAGCGCTAAGCTCGCAGCTGCAAGTAGGCGGTGCGGCATTGGCTGAAGTAGAAGGAGCTGGAGAAAGCCTACAGGGACAAATTATCGAACTGACTCCGGCGGTGGATGCGGCCAGCCGTTCTTTTTTAATGAAGGTTGCTTTGCCTGGGGCGGCGCTTAAAACAGGCATGTATAGTAAAATTCGCTTTCCCTTAGGAGAGCGGCAGGCGGTATTGTTGCCCCAAGAAAGCCTGGTTGCTAAAGGGCAGCTAATCGGGGTGTACGTTATGGATGCAAATAAGAAGCTGTGGTATCGGCTGGTGCGTACTGGGCGCAAAGAAAATGGCCGCGTGGAGATTGTTTCCGGGGTGCAGCCGGGAGAATACGTTGTTGTTCGCGGCGTGGAAGCGGCAAGTGATGGAGCGGTGGCCGGAGAGGTGCTCGGCCTATGAAAAAATTAGGATTTGCCGGCAAGCTGGCTCAGGCTTTTATTCTGTCTAAATTGACGCCGCTGCTAGTGCTTGCTTCGTTGTTGCTGGGCGGCTTTGCCACGTCGTTGACGCCGCGCGAAGAAGAACCGCAGATTGTTGTGCCGATGATTGACGTGGCCGTAACCTATCCAGGGGCTTCGGCGGCGGAAGTGGAAAATCGGGTTACCAAACCGATGGAACAGCTGCTATGGGAAGTTCCGGGCATTGAATACGTCTATTCCATGGCGAAACCGGGCAGCAACCTGACTATTTTGCGCTTTCGCGTAGGGGAAAACGCAGAAGACAGCCTGGTACGGGTATATAACAAATTGATGTCCAATTATGACCGGATTCCTCCGGGAGTATTGCAGCCTATGGTGAAAGTGCGCTCGATTGATGATGTCCCCATTTTAGCCCTTACCTTTTGGAGTACTCGTCCTGGTTATTCGGGGTATGAGCTGAGGAGGGCAGCAGCGGAGGTTGCCGAAGAGCTGAAAAAAGATGAGGACGTATCGGAAATAGCCATTATCGGCGGCCAAAAACGCCAAATTCGCGTTGAGCCGGATCCGGCTAAATTGCGTGCGTTTCATCTTCCCTTTGCCCAAGTGGCGGACAAGCTGCAGCAGGCTAATGTTCAGCTGCAAAGCGGCAATGTGCAACTGGGAAATCAAGAGCAACGCCTGGAAGGCGGGCGCTTTTTAAAAAGCGCGGCAGATGTTGGCAATATCGTGGTTGCCGTGGCGCAGCAGCGGCCCATTTATCTAAAACAGGTCGCTGCGATTGCTGATGGACCGGCTGAACCGGATCAATATGTCTTTATGGATCAAGGGGCTGGAGGCACCGCCAAGGTGCAGGCAGCTAATGGCCCTTATGAAGCGGTGACTTTGTCGTTGGCCAAGAAAAAAGGCGCCAACGCGACGGTGATTGCCGAAAGGGCGCTGGCGAAATTGGAAGCTCTCCACGGCAAGGTGCTGCCCCTGGATGTGCAGTGGACGGTTACGCGTGATTATGGCGAGACCGCTAAGGAAAAATCCAATGAGCTGCTGCAGCATATGCTGATTGCGACGGTATCCGTAGTACTGCTGATCGGCTTTACTTTGGGCTGGCGAGAAGCTGGGGTTGTCGGCGTGGCGGTGCCTACGACGCTGGCTTTGACGCTCTTGGTAACCTATCTGCTGGGATATACCTTGAACCGGGTCACCTTGTTTGCGCTGATTTTTTCGATCGGTATTTTGGTGGATGACGCCATTGTGGTGGTGGAGAACATTCACAGGCGTTTCATGCTGGCAGGCAAAGCAGACGAGGAGATTGCCGCTGCCGCTGTTGACGAGGTGGGCAATCCGACCATTCTGGCGACCCTGGCGGTTATCGCGGCGCTGCTGCCCATGGCCTTTGTCTCCGGACTCATGGGTCCTTACATGAAGCCCATTCCTGTAGGGGCTTCGGCGGCCATGCTCTTTTCCTTGTTAGTGGCTTTCATTGTAAGTCCCTGGCTGGGATATCGTCTTTTGAAGCAGACCTCGCATGAAACGGCTGGAAAAAAGGGACGCTGGCAACAGGGCTATGAGGCGCTGCTGGAGCGGCTTTTGCAGGAGAAAGGACAGCGCCGTAAAGCGATAGGCGCCATCGTGCTGCTCTTGGTACTGGCTGTGGCCCTAGTTCCCTTAAAAGGCGTGGAAGTGAAAATGCTTCCGTTTGACAATAAAAGCGAGCTGCAGGTTATTATTGACATGCCGGAAAGCAGCTCCCTCGAGAAAACGGCCGCCCTGACAAGAGATCTTGGCGCTTATTTGCGTACCGTGCCGGAAGTCACGGATTTTCAAAGCTATGTAGGGACGGCTTCGCCGTATAATTTTAACGGTTTAGTACGGCATTATTTTCAGCGCTCCGGCAGCAGCAGCGCAGATATTCAGGTTAACTTTGTAAGCAAAGGGGAACGGAGCGAGCAAAGTCATGAGTTGGCGAAAAAGCTGCGGCCTCGACTAGAGGAGATTGGCTTACCTTACGGGGCGCGTTTGAAAGTGGCCGAGGTTCCTCCCGGCCCCCCAGTGCTTAGTACGCTGGTGGCGGAAGTGTATGGACCAGCTCCGGAGGGGAGAAAACAGGTAGCTGCTGAAATTCGCGACATCTTTAAGCGCACGGACGGAGTGGTGGATGTCGATTGGTATGTGGAAGAAGATCAACCTAAAACCTTTTTTGAGGTGAATCAGGAAAAAGCATCCTATCATGGAATTAGCCCGCAAAACGTGGCGCAGCTGCTGCAAATGGCTATTAGCGGCAGCGTTGTAGGCCAAGCCCATTTGGAAAAAGAAAAGGAGCCGGTAGAATTGCTTCTGCGGCTTCCGTATGCGGAACGGTCTTATTTGGAAACAGGACGTCTGGCGCAGCTGACTCTGCCCGGCAAGGATGGCACGGCGGTTCCTTTGTCGGAACTGGTGGTACGGAAAACAGGTATTGAGGACAAGACCATCTATCACAAAAACTTAAAGCCTGTAACTTATGTGGTGGGCGATGTCGCTGGCAGCATAGAAAGTCCTGTGTATGCCATCTTGGGGATGAAGGACAAAGTTGGCGATGTTCTAGTGCCGTCAGGACCGAAGCTGCGGCAATACTCGGCTATTCAGCCATGGCTGGAAGACAGCTACGCCATGAAATGGGACGGAGAATGGCATATTACGTACGAAGTTTTTCGCGATTTGGGAGTAGCCTTTGCTGCGGTGCTGGTGCTCATCTATGTCTTAGTGGTGGCTTGGTTCAAAAATTTCTGGACGCCTTTGGTGATCATGGCGCCGATTCCTTTGACGCTTGTTGGCATTTTGCCGGGGCACTGGCTGTTTGGCGCTTTTTTTACGGCTACCTCTATGATTGGCTTTATTGCGCTGTCCGGGATTGTCGTCAGAAACTCTATTCTATTAATTGACTTTGTACAGGAAGAGGGCAGTGAGGGCAAGGAACTGCGGCAAGCCTTGGTTGAGGCTGGTTCAGTTCGTTTTCGGCCCATTGTTCTGACAGCCGCTGCGGTGGTTGTGGGCTCTTTTGTCATGCTCTTTGATCCCATCTTCCAAGGATTAGCTATTGCCATGATGTTTGGAGCTGTGGCGGCGACGGCGTTAACCTTGGTAGTTGTGCCGTTGTTGTATTTTGAGTTGTTTGGACAAGGCGATTAAAGAGGAGACAATCAATATAGGTGATAGAAAGGAGAAGTCGCCATGAAGGAGATAGTTTGGCGTCGAGTAGCATCTTTACTATCGTTGTTTTTGTTTGTTTTCGCGGTGTTGACAGGGATTGCGCTTTATATAGTACCGCCAACGCGGGTCGCGAATGCCTTAGCTTGGACTTTCTTGGGATTTAGTAAGGGAGAGTATGTGCGGGTGCATACGATCGCCTCGTTTTGCTTTTTAATTGTGGGGATTTGGCATATATGGTTCAATTGGGCGGCTTTAAAAGAGTATTTGCTGCCGCAAAGCAAGGAGAAATGGAAAAGCGAGCCGTTGCTGGCGGCAGGTATGGTTGTTTTGCTTATGGCAGGAGCGGTGGTAAATGTTTGGCCGGCTTCTGCGGTTATGGATTTTGGGCAAACCGTGAAGGAGAG
>CAZKCR010000147.1:0-4804 GCA_964551055.1 uncultured Anaeromusa sp.
TTTTGCAGAATATATCTTTAAGAATCATTTTTTTTAAAAAATCTCTACAAAGGCGGTGCGGAGAATGAATTTACCGGAACAGTATCAACAATTTTATGCTGAGATCCGCAGCACCATCCCGGAAGGCCGTATTTTTACAGATCCGGTGCGGACCCTGGCTTATGGCACAGATGCCAGCTTTTATCGGTTGATTCCCAAAATCGTTGTGAAAGTGAGGACGGTGCCGGAAGTCATTGCCGTTATTCATGCAGCTCATTTGCACAAAGTGCCTATTACGTTTCGGGCGGCGGGCACCAGCTTGTCTGGTCAGGCAGTGACTGATTCGGTTTTGGTTATGCTCACAGGCGCTTGGGGGCGCTATGAAGTGCTGGAAGACGGGGATAAAATTGTGCTGGAACCGGGGATTCTCGGTGCAGAAGCCAATTTGTACCTCAAGCCGTATGCACGCAAAATCGGTCCGGATCCGGCGTCGATCAATGCGGCCATGATTGGCGGTATTGCCGCCAACAACGCCAGTGGCATGTGCTGTGGTACCAGCGACAACAGCTATAAAACTGTGGCGTCCATGAAAATTATTTTTCCGGACGGCACGCTTTTGGATACAGGAGATGAGGCTTCTAAAAATGCTTTCCGCCAAAGCCATAAGGAATTGCTGGCTGAAATCGAGCTGTTGCGGGATGAAATTGCTGCGCAGCCGGAGCTGGTCGAACGCATTCGGCATAAGTTTAAAATCAAAAACACTACAGGTTACAGTCTCAATGCATTTGTAGACTATCAAGACGTTTTCGATATTTTGAATCATCTCTTTATCGGTTCTGAAGGCACGTTGGGCTTTATTGCGGAAATCACCTACCGTACGGTAATTGAGCAGGAGCACAAGGCTTCGGCGATGATTTTCTTCCCCGATATCGGCACCGCCTGTCAGGGCGTCATGCGCCTATATCGGCCGCTAGTGTCGGCTACGGAGATGGTGGATCGCATCGGCTTGCGCTCGGTGGAGGACGAGCCGGGCATGCCGGCGTACCTCAAGGAACTGGGCGAAGAAGTAACTGCCATTTTGGTGGAAGTGCGGGCTAACGATCATGCAGAGCTGCATCGCTGTATTGACGGCGTTAAAGAGCGACTGGAAGGCATCACGACGGTTATGCCTATTGAATTTACAACGGTGAAGGCGGAATATGAACGCTTTTGGGACATTCGCAAAAACGTATTCCCCGCTGTAGGTAATGTGCGTCCGGCCGGTACGACGGTGCTCATTGAAGACGTCGCCTTCCCGCTGGAACATTTGGCGGAGGCTACGTTGGCTTTGCGCCAAGCTATGGATAAGCATGGCTATCATGAAGGCATTATTTACGGTCATGCGCTGGATGGCAATCTGCATTTCGTATTTTCTCAGGATTTTTCCAATGAGACGGAAATCAAGCGCTATGCGGATTTGATGGACGATGTGGCGGAGCTGGTGGTGCATCGCTACGATGGTTCTTTAAAAGCGGAACATGGCACAGGGCGGAATATGGCTCCTTATGTGGAGATGGAATGGGGCCGTCAGGCGTACCAGTTCATGCGTCGCATTAAAACGCTTTTTGATCCCGCAGGGCTGATCAATCCGGATGTAATTATTACCGACAAGGCCAATTTGCACTTGGAAAATATCAAGCCTGCCGCGGTGGCGCATCCCCTTATCGACAAGTGCATTGAATGCGGCTATTGCGAAAGCAACTGCCCTTCGCGGAATCTGACGGTTACGCCGCGTCAGCGTATTGTGCTGCAGCGGGAAATCGCGCGTTTGCAGAAGAGCGGCCAGAATCCGCAGCGCTTGGCGGAATTGTTGAAGGGCTATGAATATTTTGGTGATAAAACCTGCGCTACGGACGGTTTGTGTCAGTTGCCTTGTCCGGTGAAGATCAATACCGGCGACCATACCAAGCATTGGCGGGCGCAGCATATGAGCCAGGATGCCCGACGCATTGCCGAATTTGTGGCGGGTCATTTTGCCGGTATTACCTCGACGGCTCGTATTGCTTTGGGGCTGGCTAGTTTTGCCCATTCTCTGCTGGGAACCAATGCCATGAATAGCCTTTCTAAAATGGCGCATACCCTGTCAGGCGGTACTTCGCCGCAGTGGACGCCGTGGATGCCTAAAGGCGCGGTCATGGCCAAGCCTAAGCTCAAGCCGGAACAGGCGCAGTATCAGGTGATATACTTCCCCAGCTGCCTGGGACGCAGTATGGGGCCAGCCAAGGAGGACCGAGACGCCCGTTCGTTAACGGAGGCGATGGTGTCGGTGCTGGAAAAAGCGGGCTACGCTGTAATCTATCCTTCGGATATGGACGAGCTTTGCTGCGGCATGCCCTTTGAAAGCAAAGGTTTACCAGAGATCGGCGATCGCATGGCGGCCAAGCTGGAGAAGAAACTGCTCAAAGCCAGCAATAACGGCGCCATTCCTGTTTTGTGCGACACAAGCCCCTGTGTGTATCGGATGCGCCGGGTATTTAAAAGCGAGCTGAAGCTGTATGAGCCGGCAGAATTTATTCATGACTTCCTGCTGGATAAGCTGGAATTTACACAGTTGCCGGAAACTATAGCCGCTCATGTTACCTGCAGTTCGATCAAGATGGGGATACAGGATAAGTTCCTCGCTGTGGCGGAAAAATGTGCGACTAAAGTGGTGCGGCCGCCTAAAATTAAATGCTGCGGTTTTGCGGGAGACGCCGGCTTTGAAACGCCGGAACTAAATGCGTCAGCTTTGGAAGGCATCAAAGAAGCGCTGCCGCCGGAAACCACTTCAGGCTATTCCAACAGTCGTACCTGTGAGATTGGCTTGTCCAGCGCAAGCGGTCTGAGCTATCAATCGGTAGCCTACCTGGTGGATCGGGCGACCAAAGCCAAAGGGAAGGCGTAAAGACCTGTAAGGAAGACCGAGGGGTCTTTAGCGGATGTGAGGGATACGTAACTGAATTTATTGGGTGCAAAAGCCCCTACAGGCCACGAAATGGTCTGTAGGGGCTTTTGAAGTTTAATTGAGATTTTTAATGAAAAACAGAGGAAACCAGGAAAAACCAACTGATAACACGGTGCCAATGCTGTTTGTTCTAAAAAAACATAGAAAAACAGCTGAAAATGCTGAAAAAATGCGGAGAAAGTATTTACAAGCAGAGCGGATTCTTTTATGATAAAGCAAGTGCATTGCAAAAAGACAATAAAGGAGGAAAAAGGCATGCAGCAGGAACGTACCATGGTCCGCGGCTTGAAAAGCCGTCATTTGCAAATGATCGCCTTGGGAGGCATTATTGGCAGCGGTTATTTTTTAGGAACAGGATATGTCCTGAGTAAGGCGGGGCCGGCTGCTATTTTTTCCTATTTGCTGGGCGGCTTTATTGTGCTGGCGGTGATGTTCTGCCTGGGCGAGCTGGCGGTGGCTAGGCCGGTAGCCAGCTCTTTTGTCACCTACGCCAAAGAGTATATTTCTCCGTCCTGGGCTTGCGGCGTAGGCTGGTGTTATTGGCTGACCTGGGTAACTTATGTTCCTTCGGAAATGATTGCCGGGGGCATTATTATGAATAACTTTTTCCCGGATATCAGCACGATGTGGTGGGCTGTGCTTTTTGGCCTTTTGATCACTTTTATCAATTTGTCCTATGTCAAAACCTTTGGAGAGCTGGAATTTTGGCTGGCTTTGATTAAGGTGGCGGCGTTGGTATTGTTTGTAATCTTGGGCAGTCTTATTTTTCTTGGTCTTGTAGGCAGTGAAGGCTTTTTAGGCTCATCGGTGCTTCTTTCCGGCGGCGGCGTAGCCCCGAATGGTTATTGGGCGGTCTTTTTGACGATGGTCATTATTTTGGTAAATTTCCAAGGGTCGGAGATTATCGGTTTGGCTGCCGGTGAGAGCCGGGATCCGGCGAAAAGCATTCCGATGGCGATTAAAAATATTGTCTGGCGGATTTTGTCGTTGTATATTATTCCCTTGGGCTTATTGGTTACCATTTATCCTTGGGATAAGGCCAGCCTGGAAGAAAGCGTTTTTGCCGCGGCTCTGTCGGCGTATGATCTGGAATGGGCGGGCGCTCTTTTCTCGTTTGTAGTGCTGACGGCGGCCATTTCCTGCTCGAATTCCGGGTTGTACGGCTGTAGCCGTGCGTTATACGCTCTGGCGCGCGAAGATATGGCGCCTTCCTTTTTAGGGCGTCTGAGTGATAAGGGCGTGCCTCAGAATGCGACGGTCATGTCGGTTTTGGCTTGCTGGGTTGGGGTAGTGGCGTATTCGCTGGATACCAGTGAAACTATCTACACCTACTTGCTGGCCTTATCCGGATTTTCCGGCGCTGTGGCTTGGATATCTATCTGCTGGAGTCAGTTAAACTTTCGCAATCAGCTGCAGGCTGCCGGCGAAGAGGCCAGTCTGCGTTTTAAAGTGCCCCTGTTTCCGTATGTTACGTATTTTGGCATTTGGGTGCAGGTGGGCTGCTTGCTGGTGATGGCGTTGGTGGATGAGCTGCGCAATGCTTTATTTATAGGCATTCCCTTTTTGGTTCTGCCTATTCTTTGGTATAAGGTGCGGCGCCTTTGGTGTCGCACGCCGGTGCTTGAAGGCAACGATTGAATCAAATAGAATACACAAGAGGGCCGGCATAACGCCGGTTCTTTTACTTTTCAGGGAACATAGTGGCATTTAGGTTTTTAATGGCTGACCTTCCTAGCTACATTAAGTGTTTGGTGATTTTGAATAAAACAGACGGCATGATTGTATTTGAGACAAGATTTGCGCGCGCCTCGAAAAAGCGGGCTAAGTCGGCAGTTTCTTAAC
>CAZKCR010000148.1:0-4802 GCA_964551055.1 uncultured Anaeromusa sp.
CACGTGAGGGTTCGCAGGAGGGTTATAAGAAAAAAATTTCTTTAGATATATTTTTGTCGTTCCAAGGAGCCCGTGCTTTTATGAGCAATCCGGCCAAATCCCCCTGGCCCTGCGGGCCTTCCCCCTTTAACAAGGGGGACTTCTTGGTCTCCGCTCCAGTTCCTGCCGCCCTTGTCAAAGGGAGGTGCCGCCACAGCGGCGGAGGGATTCAAAAGGAGATGTGTTTTTCTAAAAAATCTAGCTCCTAAAAAAGGAGGTTTACCTATTGCTACGTGACATATTGCAGCGCTGCGCAGGGTCCTGCCTGGTGCTGCTGGCTATTGTTACTTTTACATTTTTTCTAATGCACGCCATTCCAGGCGGGCCGTTCACCGGGGAAAAGAATCTGCCTCCGGTGGTTTTGGCGCATCTAGAAGCGCACTACCATCTGCAAGACCCGTTGTGGAAGCAATATGCTGATTACCTGCTGAATTTAGCGCAGCTGGATTTAGGGCCTTCCTTTAAATACGAAGGACGCAGTGTTAACCAGATTATTGCCGAAAGCTTTCCAGTGTCTCTACAGCTCGGCGCCAGCGCTTTAGCTCTGGCTTTAGCCGCAGGCATTCCCTTGGGCTGCTTGGGAGCTTTGCGCAAAAACCGCTGGCAAGATCACGGGGCGATGGCCGTCGCGATTATCGGCATGTCCGTCCCCTCCTTTGTGCTGGCCACCTTGCTTGTGCAGATTTTTGCAGTACACCTGGGCTGGCTGCCGGCGGCGCTCTGGGAAAGCCCCGCCTCACTCATCTTGCCGGCGCTTTCGCTGGCCGCCTACCCGTTAGCCTTTATCGCCCGCTTAACGCGCAGTTCCATGCTGGAAGTGCTGTCTCAGGACTACATCCGCACGGCCCGCGCCAAAGGCCTGAGTCTTTGGGGTACTGTTTATCGGCATGCTTTAAAAAACGCTCTCTTGCCGGTAGTAACCTACCTTGGTCCTATGGCCGCTTCCATTCTTACGGGGAGTTTTGTGGTGGAAACCATTTTCGCCCTTCCCGGTTTAGGCCGTCATTTCATCACTAGCATTTATAACCGCGATTATACGGTCATTCTCGGCGTAACCGTATTTTATAGCGTTCTTGTCATTGTCTTTAATTTAGTAGTTGATCTTTTATATCCGCTGCTGGACCCTCGCATTAAGCGCTTCGAGAAAGGTGGTAACTGATGAACCAGCCTGAATGCACCCAAAATCTTTTACCGCCTCCGGCTTCTCCCTGGCAGCGCCTCCAGCGCCATAAGGCGGCTATGGCAGGCTTGTATTTTCTTGGCGCTCTATTTTTGATTTGCTTGTTTTTCCCTATGATATCTTCTCTTTCCTATGCGGATCAAAACCTATGGGAAGCCAACGCTGGCCCCAGCACCGCGCATTGGTTCGGCACCGACTCGCTAGGAAGGGATCTCTTTATCCGAGTTCTTTACGGCGCGCGCATTTCTTTAGCCATCGGCGTCGCCGCCAGTGTCATTAATCTTTTGATCGGCGTTACATACGGCGGCATCGCCGGTTTCTTCGGCGGACGCACCGACCGCATGATGATGCATTTAGTAGACATTCTTTATGGCATCCCCATGCTGCTCTATGTCATTTTGCTGATGGTGCTGCTCAAGCCGGGCTTGACCAATCTGTTTCTGGCATTGGGCATTGCTTACTGGCTGGGCATGGCGCGCATTGTCCGCAGCCAGATTCTGACTTTAAAAGAACGGGAATTCGTTCTGGCAGCGCGCTCCTTAGGGCTAAGTCCCTGGCGCATTCTTTTCCGCCATCTGCTGCCCAACTGCAGCGGCCCCATCCTGGTAACAATGACGCTAGCCATTCCGGAAGCCATTTTTGCAGAGGCCTTTTTAAGCTTCATCGGCTTGGGCGTCGCCGCTCCCATGGCTAGCTGGGGCGTTCTGGCGTCCGAAGGGCTGACAAGCGTCCGCTCCTATCCCTATCAGCTCCTCTTTCCGTCTTTGGCCATCAGCCTTACCATGCTGGCCTTCAACTTCCTCGGCGACGGGTTGCGCGACGCCTTGGATCCTCACAGCAAACGTTAGGAGGCTTTCTTCATGAAGCACTTACATACAAAGTTAGAACAACTCGCCGCAAGCTGTCCTTGCCGCTGGAGCGTCATCGTTACCGACGGCGACGGACGCAAGATTTATTCACTTCGGCCGGATCTCATTTATCCTTCGGCCAGCATGATCAAAGTGCCCATCTTGTTTGAAATTCTGCGCCAAGCGGCTGCAGGGACATTATGCCTGCAAGAGACTGTATCTCCTTCCACATCCTGCCGCGTCGGCGGAGCCGGCATTTTAAAAGAGCTGAACCCGTCTCTGCCCTTGAACATCCGCGATTTGTGCGTGTTGATGATCTCCCTCAGCGACAATACTGCTACAAATACTCTCATTGAACGAGTAGGCATGGCGGCGGTAAATCAAACGATGAGCGACCTGGGCCTAACCCATACCCGTCTACAACGACGCATGATGGATTTTGCCGCTGCCGCAGCAGGTCTGCAAAACGAAACAACCGCCGCCGATATGGCCAAGCTGTATCAGTTTCTGCTTAATTCACACGGGCTGCCTCCTGCTTATGCTGCACTGGCTTTGAACATTCTCAAAACCCAGCAGGTTCGCGACAAAATCCCCTTCTATTTGCCGGAAAGCGTATCTTTAGCCCACAAAACCGGCACCTTAGACGGCGTCGAACATGACGGCGGTATTTTGTACCTGCCTGCAGGTCCCTACATTGTCTGCATTTTCGCTGATGGCCTGCAAAACAACGCCCACGGGCTGCAGTTTATCGCCCATATGGGCCGTGCTATCTACGACGCCCTGCTGCAGGAGGAATGCTAATGCGTATCTCCTTGCGCCACCTTGCTGTGCTTCTGCTGCTGGCCTTGCTAACCGCAACCGGCTGCAGCCGCCAGCCGCAGCAAACGGAAAACACCCTGCGCTATGTATTGGAAGCAGAGCCAGCCACCTTAGACCCGGCCAAATCTACGGCCATCCCGGAGTCCTTAGCCGAACTGCAGCTTTTTGAAGGACTGACCCGTCTCGACGCCAAAGACCGGCCTCTTCCCGGCGTGGCAACGCAATGGGAAATTTCCGCTGACGGCCTGCGGTACACTTTTCATCTGCGTCCGGATGCCCGCTGGTCTAATGGTGAAGCGCTAACCGCTCATGATTTCGTCTATTCTTGGCGACGCGCTTTGGACCCGGAGACGGCTTCGGAAAACGCCTACATGCTGTACGCGCTCAAAAACGGCCAAGCCTTCAACGAAAAAGAAGCGGCCCCGGAAGAAGTCGGCGTCCGCGCTTTGGATGAGCACACGCTAGAAGTCACCTTGGAAAAACCTACGGCTTACTTTCTCAGTTTGGCTTCGTTCCATGCTTTTTATCCGGTCCACCGCGCCAGCATCGAAAAAGTTCCGGAAAGCTGGTCTTCTCAAGCAGAAACGCTTATCGGCAATGGTCCCTTTCGCCTGACGGGCTGGGTGCATCACGGCAGCCTGTCTTTCGCCAAAAACCCTTACTACCGCGATGCCGCCTCCATTCGTTTGGACGGTATGTACTGGCCTATCGTGGACGCCCAGGCCACTCGGCTGACGCTGGTGGAAACCGGCCAAGCGGATATGATGGTCGAACCGCCAGTTGTAGAGCATGACCGCCTGCAAAAAGAAGGTCTTTTGCGCATCGCTCCCTATCTGGGCCTGTATTATTACGTGTTCAATACCCAGGCCCCGCCTTTCGACCGTGTAGAAGTGCGCCGCGCTTTTGCGCTCTCCTTCCAGCGGCAAGCTCTCATTACCCAGGTAGTCAAAGGAGGTAAGCTTCCGGCCTACGCCTGGGTGCCTCCGGGTCTGACCAATCCGGCTACAAATCTTGACTTCCGTCAAGAAGGCGGCGATCTAATCCGCGAAGATGCAGCCTCCGCCAAAGAAGCGCTGCAAAAAGCAGGCTATGGAAATGCGCTGCCGCCAGTCACGCTGCTTTTCAACACCGGCGAAATGCATAAGGCCATTGCCGAAGCCGCTCAAGAAATGTGGAAGCAAAGTTTGGGCGTCACTGTCACCTTGACCAATCAGGAATCCAAAGTCTTTCTGGCGTCCCGCACGCGCGGCGAGTTCCAGATTGCCCGGGCCTCTTGGATTGGCGACTACGCCGACCCCATGACCTTCTTGGATGTTTTTAAGGACGCCACGAATGACGCAAAATATCAAAGCCCCCGCTATAACGCTTTGATCGAAGAGGCGCAGAGCGCCCTCGATCCGGCGCGCCGCATGGCGGCCATGCATGAAGCAGAGCAGATCCTTCTTGATGACGCTGTCATCCTGCCTATTTATTACACGACTCAGCCCTATGTAGCCAGCCCTCGCCTGCAAGGCGTCTCCTGGTCGGTGCTGGGATTGGCGGATTTTAAAAACGCTTACTTAGAAAACCGCTAATTTATTCGTATCTCACGCTAAAATGGTCTTTTTTCCGTCATACATCGTTAGAAATCCTCGGCAGAGCGCCGCTATGCCTGTGTTTTCTTCCTCGCCTGCCGAAAATAATCCTCATTTGAGCGGAGCACTCATTAAATTATCGGCTTTCTTGGAAAATTCCCCAAGATAGCCTATAGCCACAGTGAAAGTACAACTTAAAAGATCATTTCCATAACCATTTACCTATAGAAAGGTTTAAAACGATGAAATCACTAATCAAACCGCGATCATTACGCCCCGGCGATACAATCGGGCTTTTGGCGCCGGCCAGTCCTGGAAACGCAGAGGAATTGGAGCAAGGCG
>CAZKCR010000149.1:0-2808 GCA_964551055.1 uncultured Anaeromusa sp.
TTCCCAAAATATTTCCCCGCCTGAGGCAGGTGTTTTTCGAGAGGACGTCAAATATGACTATGTTTAGAGTTTTTAGGAGTAGTAGGGGGAACAGCCGTTGATTCATATGAAGAACGTTGGCAAAGTTTACGACAGCGGCATTGTGGCTTTGCGCGACATCAATGTGGATATTGAAAAAGGGGAATTTGTGTTTGTCGTAGGCCCTTCAGGGGCGGGAAAAACAACTTTTACGAAGATGATTTTCCGTGAAGAATTGCCGACGCAAGGGCAATTGGTGGTTAATGGCCGTAATGTGACAGCGTTGAAATCCAGTGAGGTGCCGTATTTTCGACGCAGCTTGGGCATTATTTTTCAGGATTACCGCTTGCTGCCTAACCGGACGGTGTATGAAAATGTGGCGTTTGCCATGCAGGTTATCGAAGCGCCGCGCCGAGAGATTCAAAAACGGGTTAACCATGTGTTGGAACTGGTAGGGCTGCGGTATCGGGCGCGCAACTTTCCTACAGAGCTGTCCGGCGGTGAGCAGCAACGCGTGGCCATTGCCAGGGCGATTGTGAACAATCCGGTGGTGGTTATTGCCGATGAGCCCACAGGAAATTTGGACCCGGAAACATCCTGGGAAATCATGAAGATTTTTGAACGTATCAATAAAAATGGCACGACGATTGTAATGGCGACTCATGATAAGACCGTAGTGGATACCATGCGCAAGCGGGTTATCGCCATTGAACGCAGCAGTATTGTTCGTGACGAGGCCAAAGGGGTATACGGTTATGAAGATTAGTACCTTCGAGTATTTTGTCCGGGAAGCTTTTATTTCTATGCGGCGCAATGGCTTGATGAGCGTGGCTTCAGTGAGCACCATGGCGTTATCGCTGTTTATTTTAGGCATGTTTTTAATTTTAGTGTTAAATCTGACCCACTTGGCTTCGGCCTTGGAGTCGCAAGTGCAGATTTCCGTATATCTGCAGGATGGTTTATCGGAATATGAGCATCGGGAGATTGGCACGCGCATTACTAAGATGCAGGGAGTCAATCAGGTGCTTTTTGTGACGAAAGCGGAAGCCATGAAACGCTTTCAGGAACGCTTAGGGGAACAGAAGAATCTCTTGAATGCTTTAGGAGAAACAAACCCCTTGCCTAATGCCTTTGAAGTTAAGGTCGACAAACCGGAGCAGGTAAAGGCGGTTGCGAAGGCGATTGGTGAGATCAAAGGCGTGGAGAACGCCAAGTACGGTCAGGAAGTCATAGAGCAGCTGTTTGCTTTGACCAAGTTGATTCGTACCTTTGGGTTGATTTTGATTATCTTGCTGGCATTGGCGGCCATTTTCATCATTGCTAATACCATTCGTCTTACGGTGTTTGCGCGACGCAAGGAAATTGGCATTATGAAGTATGTTGGCGCTACAGATAGTTTTATTCGCTGGCCTTTCCTGATCGAAGGCGTTATGCTGGGAATTGGGGGCGCTCTCTTAGCGGTGCTGATTTTATCGCAGACCTATGGCTTGCTGGTAGAGCGTATTTACGAGTCGTTGGCATTTTTACCGCTTTTGCCGCAATATCCCTTTATTTTGCAGATTAGCTTGCTGCTTTTGGCGGTGGGCATGTTGGTAGGAGCTTTGGGCAGCGCCGTATCGTTGCGGCGGTTTATGAAGGTGTAGCATGGTTGTTGTACATACAGGAGGTAGTCATGTTGACAATGCGTAAACTGACGGCAGTTGGAGTGGCTGCGGCTTTGCTGGGTTTGTCGCTGACGCCCGTATGGGCGTCTTCGGAGGATGATTTGGAAAGCGTGCAGCGGCAGATGCGCGAACAGCGTCAGCGCGCCTCGGAAGCGCAGCAGCAGGTGGACAGCGTATCGACGCAGCTTAAACAGGTGCAGGTACAGCTGGACACGGCTATGGAAGAGTACAACGGTATTACGTCGGCCTTATCCCAGACGAAGCAGCAAATTCAGACCAATGAAAAGGTGCTGGCCGAAACAGAAGCGCGCTTGGCAAAGCGCGTGGTGATTTTGAATAAGCGCATGCGCGATATTTATGAAAATGGCCAAATCAACTATTTGGATGTGCTCTTGGGAGCGCATGATTTTAATGATTTTTCGACACGCATGGAATTGCTGCGGCGCATTCTTTCGCAGGACAGCGAGCTAATGCTGCAGGTGCGCACCGAACGGGACTTGGTAATGCAGAAGCGGGCGGAACTCGAACAAGATCATCAACGTATTTCACAGTTGCAGACGGCGGCTGAGGAAAAACGGCTGCAAATTGCTGCACGCAAGCAGGAAAAGCAGAAGGTGCTGGATTCGGCGGTAAACGAGCGGGATACGGCGGAACAGGCGTATCAAGAGCTTATGGCTATGTCGCAAGAGATCGAGCAGCGCCTGCGCAGTCGTACCAGCAGTGGACGTGTGGCACAGGCCACTGGAGCGTTGGCTTGGCCGACGTCGGGTGAGATTACGTCTCCCTTTGGCTGGCGGACGCATCCGATTTTTGGCACATCCCGCTTCCATAGCGGTATTGACATCGGCGCCGATTCAGGAGACCCAGTGGTGGCGGCTGACGGCGGCGTTGTGATAGAAGCAGGCTGGATGGGCGGCTATGGCAAAGCGGTTATTATCGATCATGGTAATGGCATTACGACTCTATATGCGCATAATTCGGCGCTTCTTGTCAGTGAGGGACAAGTGGTGCGTAAAGGCGAATTGATCTCTCGTGTAGGCTCGACCGGTTACTCGACAGGGCCGCATCTTCATTTTGAAGTGCGCCAGAACGGTTCGCCGGTCAATCCGTTGAACTACCTGTAAGA
>CAZKCR010000149.1:2908-4789 GCA_964551055.1 uncultured Anaeromusa sp.
GAATCCCACCGCCGCTGTGGCGGCACCTCCCTTTGACAAGGGAGGCAGGGGTTGAAGTCCCCCTTGCCAAAGGGGGAAGGCCTGCAGGGCCAGGGGGATTTGCGTCATTGCGAGGAGTCCGGCGACGCGGCAATCTCTTTGAGTAACAGATTGAATAATAGAGAATACGGGAATCTGTACAGTAGTATGGAGAAAATGGGGAGTTGCGAAGAGGTTTTAAAGTATTCCTCCTTCGAGCCCTCCCTTTACTCCGATTACTCCTGTTCAATTCCTAAATGAGGTGTAGCCATTGAGGCGGGGGAAATTATGGGTGGGCGCGGCGTTGCTGGTGCTCATTACGATGTTTGCTACCTTGGGCGGGGTGTTGTATCTTTTCCGCCTTTCGGCAGAGGATGGGCTGCAGGCGCTGCGGTTTTTTCGAGCTTTTAAAGCCGTGCAGGCTCAATATGTAGAGGGCGCTGACACCGAAAAGCTAATGAGCGGGGCGATCCGCGGCATGGTTGGTTCTCTGGAAGACCCTCATTCCATTTATATGGACGAGAAGCTGTACAATGAATTTAAAGTAGAGACATCCGGTGCTTTTGGCGGCGTCGGCATTGTAGTGGGCATGAAGGATAAACATTTGATTGTCGTATCGCCCATTGAAGGTACGCCGGGGGAAAAAGCCGGCATTAAAAGCGGGGACCGCATTGTACGTATTGACGGGGCGGAAACCAAGAATATGCCCTTAGATGAAGCGGTTGGCAAGATTCGCGGTCCAGAAGGCTCGCAAATAACTTTATCTATTGAACGAGGCGAATCAGAAGTTCTTGATTTTGCTTTAACCCGTTCGATCATTGATATCAAGACGGTAGGCGGAAAAATGCTGGATGAGCAAACCGGCTACATTCGGATTACTACCTTTAATGAGCATACTGGAGCCGATTTCTTGAAAAAATATCAAGAACTTGAGGGACAAGGCATGAAGCGCCTTGTTCTGGATATGCGCAATAATCCAGGCGGCATTGTGGAGGAATCGGTCAAAGTGGCAGGACGTTTGGTGCCCAAAGGCCCTGTGGTTTCCATGGTGACGCGGAGCGGTAAAAAGGAAACACGGTACTCGAATTTAGAAACACCGCCCATTCCGTTAGCTGTTTTGGTAAACGGCGGCAGCGCTAGTGCGTCGGAGATTGTTGCCGGTGCGGTCCAGGACACACATGCTGGTACTCTAGTGGGAACCAAAACGTTTGGCAAAGGGTCTGTACAGACAATTTTTCGTCTTTCCGACGGAGCCATTAAACTGACTATTGCCAAGTATTATACTCCTGCAGAGCGTTCGATTAACGGCGTCGGCATTGAGCCGGATGTTGTGGTGGAAGGCAATGGGGATCGGCGCGGCGAGATCGGCGCGGATGCGCAGTTGGATAAGGCTCTGGAAATATTGCGGCAGAAGTAGGAAAGAACAGGATTGAACAGGAGAACCAGAGTCACGGGAGGGTACGCAAGAGGGTTATAGAGTACGGTTTTAATTCAACCCCTCAGTCATGCCCTCCGATTCTCATCGCGACTCTTGTTCAATCCTCTTCAATGTTTCTTTGCGTAAATCGTATACTCCAAGAAATAGCGGCAAGCGTTAAGCTTTGCCGCTATTTTTGTAAAAAAAGCAGGATAAATACGCAGATACAGAGTAAATGAGCAGTAAAGGAGGGCGGCGAAAATGAATTCTTGGCTGACTATATTTGAATTTATTGTGATTAAGACGATTGGCGTCTGTCTGGATCCCATGTTTTGGATGATTATGCTGTTGGTGGCGTGGCAGTACTGGCAGGCACGCAAACGGCAAAAGGCTATGTTTGGGGTCGTGACTTTTTCCATGCGGCAGCATTTGGGATATATGTTTTT
>CAZKCR010000150.1:0-2511 GCA_964551055.1 uncultured Anaeromusa sp.
CTGTTGCTTACGTAAAGAGGTGTTTATTTTTCGATCATGTAAGGGTAGGTCGTCGTAGTGCGGGGGGACAGCACTTCTTTGATAGCGCGCTGACTGATCCAGCGGTGCAGGTTGACTGCACTGCCGGCTTTGTCGTTGGTACCGGAAGCGCGGCTGCCGCCAAAAGGCTGTTGTCCGACAACGGCGCCGGTTGGCTTGTCATTAATGTAGAAGTTGCCTGCCGCATGATCCAGGGCTTTGGCAATCTTGATGATGGCGCTGCGGTCTTGGGCGAAGACGGCTCCGGTCAAGCCATACACGGTAGCGGTGTCGCAAGCATGGAGGGTTTGCTCCAGCTCGGCATCCGGATATACATAGATGGTGAGAACCGGTCCGAAGATTTCCTCCACCATGGTTTTAAAGGTAGGCGTTTTAGCCAAAATAACCGTAGGTTCTACGAAGAAGCCGACGCTGTCATCGCAGCCGCCGCCGATAATGACTTCCGCATCCGGGGAGCTTTTGGCGTAGTCTACATAGCTTTTGATGTTATCGAAAGATTTGCGGTCAATAACGGCATTCATCAAATTCGTGAAGTCGCAGACATCGCCCATTTTGATGGCGGCCACTGCTTTTTCCAGTCGGGGTTTTACTTCGCTCCAGAGGCTGGCCGGAATATAAGCGCGGGAAGCGGCGGAACATTTTTGTCCTTGATACTCAAAGGAGCCCAAGACAAGAGCGCTTGTCAGCGCTTCTACATCAGCCGACTTGTGGGCGAAAATGAAGTCTTTGCCGCCGGTTTCGCCGACCAGGCGCGGATACGTAACATAGTTGGCGATATTTTGGCCGACTTGGTTCCAAATGCCGTTGAAGACGCCTGTGGATCCTGTAAAATGGAAACCTGCCATTTTGGGGTGGCTGACGACGATCTTGCCGAAATCGGAGCCGCGGCAAGGAAGGAAATTGATGACCCCTGCGGGCAAACCGGCTTCCATGAGAATCTGCATGAAGTAGTAATTGGAAAGAACCGCCGTCGACGAGGGCTTCCAAAGAACCGTATTGCCGACCATGGCCGGAGCGGTGCACAGGTTGCCGCCGATGGAAGTGAAGTTAAAAGGCGTAATAGCGGCGACAAAGCCGTCTAGGGCGCGATATTCTACACGATTCCAAATGCCGTCGGTGCTCAATGGCTGCTGCTTATAGATTTCTTGAAGGTAGTAAGGGTTGAAGCGCAGGAAATCGGCTAGCTCGCAGATGATGTCGATTTCCGCCTGGAAGGGGTTCTTACTCTGACCAAGCATACAGGAGGCGGCTAACTTAGCGCGATACTTACCTGTGAGCAGTTCCGCCGCTTTCAGAAAGATGCTGGCGCGGTGTTCCCAAGGCATATGTTCCCATTCTTCGCGTGCAGCTTCCGCCGCGGCGATGGCCAAGTTGAGTTCCGACTCGCCTGCAACATAGTATTCGCCCAATACGTGCTGATGATCATGAGGGCAGATGATTTGCTCTTTGCGGGTTGTACGGACTTCTTGTCCGGCGATGATGAGAGGGACTTCCACGAACGACGCCAACTGGCGCTGTAGTTCTTCTTTCAAGGCCAGTGTCTCCGGAGAACCGGGCATATAGCCTTTAACAGGCTCGTTGACAGGATGTTTGACTTCAAAATAGGCATTGTTCATAGCAGTTCCTCCTTAACTTACATAAAAAATAGTATGGCCTTATCTTAGCATAGAGGAGGAACTCCGGTGAATTATGAGTATTTGAAGAGACCCTACAGTTTCTTTGAAGGCTATCTAGAGGCGCTTTCGATTACTTGCGTTTTGAAGTGTTTGTTAGAGGAAAATGCAGAAGATCTTTTTCTACCAACCAGGAATGGACGCATTGGACAAACTTTCTGGCGGCCGGGGGCATTTGTTTGAAAGAAAGGGCCGCCAGGCCGATTACGCGGTGTTCTTCGGGAGCTAGCGGGATTAGATGCACATCCGGCGGTACGTGTTCTAAAATGAGCTCAGGCAGGATGCTGATGCCGAGGCCGAGCTGGACCATGGCTAAAATGGTGCGTTCTTCCATCAGTTCGTATTGGACCTGCAGCTGTACGCCATGCTCAAGAAGCGTGCGGCGTATATTATCATCCGCCCCCCATTGAGGCATGATGAACTGTTCATCCCGGATTTGAGAGAAGGTGATGGATGATTGCTCTCTCAGGGGATGCTGCGGCGGTAGAATCACCATTAGCCGATCTTTATACAACGGCTGAACCTCGAAAGACTTGGAGATCGGCAAAGAAACAAAACCGAAGTCGACGGTTTTATTGGAAATCCACTCGTTCATTTCATCATAGCACCCTAAATAGGTCTTAACTTCGATATGGGGGTATTGCTTGTGAAAAGAGGCAAGGATGCCGGGAAGCCATTGCATGGAAACGCTGGATAATGTGCCGATTCGGACCAGACCGGTTTCAATGCCTTTGATTGCTAACGCTTCCTGGAGCAATTGTTCTTCGTGGTGCAAGATTTGTTTTACATGTACGAGTAT
>CAZKCR010000150.1:2611-4775 GCA_964551055.1 uncultured Anaeromusa sp.
AGAATCAAGCCCAGTGCCAGCAGTACGAAAGGCGTCAGGATATTAAGAGAGATTTGGAAGTACCATTGGGAGGTGTAGGCGGCTACGCCTTTGGGGAACATGCCCATGATGCAGGCAAAGGCGGTAAAGAGGAAGCACCACGCGCCGATGCCCATGCCCAAAGTAGGATTTTTAACAAACTTATAATCGGAGACAAAGGAGCCTGCCAGACGGCGCAAGGCGATGTAGGCGGCGAACACCCACAGATAGCGCAGCGGCATAACGATGGAGTTAAGGTCTAGCAGCCAGTTGTACAGATCGTTCATATTGCCGATGCCCAAAGCAGGGATGATAATGAGGATGCCCACTAGAACGGCAGTGAGCTTGTAGCCGTTGATGGGAGCGCCATGCTCGTTGGTTTTGGTCAAGATATTGGGGATGTACTTGGAGTCGCCTTCGGCCAGCATGACCTTGAGCGGTGCGTCGATAGAGAAGACTAGCGCTGAAATTTGTCCGGCAAACTGGGCGAACGCATAGAGCATGAGGAAGAGATTGCCTACGCCGTAATATTGGCCCAACAGCTGGAAGGCGTAGTATTGACCGTTCATTTTCAGGTCTTTAGGAATGTTGTTGGAGTCGAACATCATGCCCATGGCTAACGAGCCTAAAAGGGCGGAAAGAACGACCAAAATGGCAAGAATAATCATGCCTCGGGGGAATTCTTTGGAGGCATTATGGGTATTGTTGACATAGGGGGCGATCTTTTCCGAGCCGCCCACGGCAAAGACCAGCATGGAAATAGTTGTGAAATACGTAAAGTCAAAATTCGGAATGAAGGTGTGCAGGCTGAGATCGGTAGTGGCGGAGGTGACGCCGCGCAGGGCGGGGGCCGCCATCATCAGCAGAATGTAAAGAAAAGACATAACCAGCATGGACGTGCCGGCGATCATGCCGATGCGTTTCAGCGAAGTAACGCCTCGGGATGCGATCCAGAGGAAGAAAAGGAATAAGGCCAACGTCATCAACTGCAGAACCATAGGACTGAACATTTTGACGAACTTACCGTCTTGGAAAATGCCCCAGCCCATAGCGACCAGGATCATTTGCGGTTTCTGCGCCAAATAGGGGACATGGACTACCCAGTAGGTCCAGCCGGCCAGGTAGGCCAGAAGCGGCCCGGTGGTGGCGCGCATCCAGGTACTGACGCCTGCCTTTCCTTCCTTAAAAGTAGCGCCCAATTCGCCGACCATCAGAGCGTAAGGGATGAAGTATAAGGCGTTGATCAAAATCCAGGAAACGATGACGGTCAGGCCTTGGTTGGCGTAGTTGTTGACTACATTGCCAAAACCCCAGACCATGATGAAGGCCATAACGGCCAGGTTGTACCAGCGTAAATTCTTTTCGTTTTGAATTCCCACTGTCAGACCTCCTTTTTTGTTTTGAAATTTTAGTTGCTCTTGCAATTTTCTTACGTTATTGTAACATTTTCTGTCCATTCCAGGCAATCAAATTTTATTGAAGTTCCACAATGGGGAAACAAATGGAGCGGACCTGCGAGGTTATGCAGTGGCTGTTTTTACAACAAATACGGTAGTTTCTTGACAAGCGACAAGAAAAAAGATATAGTTACCCTTACTAATCATTAGCGAAGGTAACTAATGAATTAAAGCAATTAAGGAGAGCGTAGTATGCTAGGTTTTTTTCGCCAGTGTCTGCCATTGCAGCGCAGGATTGTTAGTAAGCTGAACGAACGCTTAGGACAGTTTGGCTTATCCTATTCACAGTGGACGGTCTTATACTATGTAAAAAATCACGGTGCAGCCGTTTTAGCGGAAATTGCCGCGTACTACGGCGTGAAAAAACCGGTGATTACGCGCTCTGTGCAGACCTTGGAAGCGGAGCTATTGGTGGAGCAGCTTCCTAGTCGGGATCGGCGGGAAAAGCTGATTCATCTGACAGCCAAAGGCGAAGAGATCTACGCAGCCGGGCGTATTTTGATTGATGAGCTGGAGCAAGAAACGCTGGTTGGTCTTTCGGAGGCGGAAGTAAGCGCGCTATTTGCCTCTATGGTTACAATACGAAAAAATTTACAGGCATAGGTGATACAAACAATGCAGCAACAATCTACATTATGGACGCGAGATTTTCTGATCGACTCGTTGGTAAATCTGTTTCTTTACTTGAC
>CAZKCR010000151.1:0-4737 GCA_964551055.1 uncultured Anaeromusa sp.
ACTTCTACGATGTCCACGCAACCAGCCTCCTTGCCTTACAAATTCAACAATCTTTTCCGCAATTTCCTGCGGCCCGCATTCACTTGTATCAATAACGACATCTGCTGCTTGCGCGTATACTTCCTCGCGCTGAGACAACAAGGACCGTATGCGTTCTTCCCTTTCCTCCACTGCCAGCAAAGGACGATTTTGCCGTCGTCCGGTCCGCTCTAAAATAACTTCCGGCGAAGCTTGGAGCAACACCAAAATTCCATTGCGCCGCAAGCGTTTCACATTTTCCTCATCCAGAACCACACCGCCGCCAGTGGCAACCACGGTGCCTGTGTAACGCGACAAACGAGCAATCATTTCCTTTTCCTTAAAGCGAAAGACTTCTTCGCCTTCTTGCTCAAAAATTTCGGAAATGCTTTTCCCTTCCTGACTTTCCAATTTACGGTCGCTGTCAACAAAAGGATAGCCAAGTCTTGCCGCCAAAATCCTGCCAATCGTGGTCTTGCCGGTTCCCATAAAGCCGATTAAGACAAGATTGCGCCTCATGCTCTCTGCTCCAAACGCTGTTTATAGGCTGTTATGTTTTGTTTTAAGTCCTGGAAAGAATCGCCGCCAAATTGTTCACTGATCACCTGCGCCAAGGTAATGGCCAGCATCGCTTCCGCTACTACGGCCGCTGCCGGCACAGCGCATACGTCACTGCGTTCTTTACAGGCGTCGACTGCCGCCTTGGTCTGCACATCCACAGTCGCTAACGGCTGCATCAAGGTTGGAATGGGTTTCATCACTAGGCGCAGCCACAACACTTCCCCGTTAGTCATGCCTCCTTCCAAACCTCCGGCATGATTGGTACGACGAAAAAAGCCTTTACCATCGGCATGAAAAATTTCATCATGCGCTTTGCTTCCTGGCAGGTTTGCATATTGGAAGCCTTCACCAAATTCAACGCCTTTAATAGCCGGAACCGAAACCATAGCTGCCGCTAAACGCGCATCCAAGCGCCGATCTCCCTGGGCATAGGTGCCAAGTCCCGGCCAAAGTCCGGCTGCAAAGACCTCTATTACGCCACCCAGTGTGTCGCCGGCGCTCTGCGCCTCTTCCACTCGTTTTTTCATAGCCAGTGAAGCAGCCTCATCCAGACATGCCGTTTGCGGATCTGGCTGCCGCCAAGCTTGAAAAGCCGTCATTCCTTGCAAGGAAGATTCCACTCCGCCCAAATTGACAACATGCGAACGGACTTGGATACCCAAGGCTGATAAAAGCTGTTTGCATACCCCGCCGGCTGCCACGCGCGCTGCCGTTTCTCTGGCGCTGGCTCGTTCCAAAATGTCGCGAGCATCCTGACGGTCATACTTTAATACGCCTGTCAGGTCCGCATGCCCAGGTCGCACAGCCGTAACCGCTTCCCCAGCAGATTCTCCAAAAGGAGCCATTCTATCCAACCAATTAGCATGATCCCGGTTCTCCACCACCAATGTCACCGGCGAACCTATGGTTTCTCCAAAACGCACACCGGAAGTAACCCGGACCGTGTCGGTCTCTATGGCCATCCTGCCGCCACGCCCTACGCCTTGTTGTCGGCGCGCCATCTCCTGTTGCATCAACTTCTCTTCTAGCTTTATCCCTGCAGGCAATCCTTCCATAATCACCGTCAAAGATGGTCCATGTGACTCTCCCGCAGTCAAATACCGTATCATGATCGCGCCCTCCTGCTTTATGCTTCAATTCTCTTTATCACAGTATATAGTAATAGTAAGCTTTGCTTGCACATTCTCTTGCTGCTCCTGCAAAACCATGCTTTGCACTACTGCCAGCCGATTCAGTTTTCCCAGGGACGTCAAAAAAAGCTGCATATTTTGAAACGAGCCGCGAGCCGCCAATTCCACTGGAATCTGGCGCCATAAAGTATCTTGCTGTACCTCTTTAGGGCGTATCTGCACAATCGATACCCCAGAATCTCGCGCCGACTGCTCCAGTTCCAGCAAAAACGAACCCACTTCCGGCCCTGACGGTAATTTCTGCTGCATCAATACATACTTTTCTTGCAGCACTAGTTTCCTTGAACTTGGATCCTGTAAGCCGTATTTCTCCAATTGTTCGTTTTTTTCTTCTTGCTGCCTAGTTTGCACTTCCAACGCTAGCAGTCGCTCACGCCAAGGTATAATATAGAAAAAAATTATTCCAACAAACAAAATTACAGTAACCGCCAAAAAAACTGCTGACTTACGCACCGAAGACTGGTTCTGCCAAAGACGATAAAAAGGAATCAATTGAACCGTCATCGCCCTTTTAAACATAACGACAGTTCAAAGTGCGCCAACCGCTGGTCATCAGCCTCTACCAAGCCTAAACTTAGACCGCTAAACGACGACTGTCTCTCTAAATTTTTCATAAAAGCTACTAAATCTCGTTGCGTAAGCGCCATCCCCTTTAAGCGCAATTGGCCGCCTGCTTCAGCACTGATTTCCTGCAACCAAACTTGCGGCGGCAGCCTCTGCCCAATATCTTCCAGAGCATAGTCCCAGGGAAGACTCCTCTGCAGCACCTGCTGTACAAGGCGCCCCTTCCTTTCGATTTGCTCTTGCATTTGCGCTTCTTCTTGTCGGGTCATCTCCGTCAGCCGCAGAAGCTGATAGTGATTCCAAGCCTGTTGCCATTTTGTTTCTTGCCGTTGCAACAGCCAGAAATAAAAAAAGCTTGAACTTATGGTCAAAACGAAAAAAAGTCCCGTTAAAATCCACAATAATTCCTGCCGCCAGTTTCGGCCGCTACGCTGCGGTAACGGCAGAAAATTAATGCAAACCAATTTGGACCCCCCTCATGGCCAAACCGATGCTAAGAGACAGAGCCGGAGCCGCCTTCTCCAAAAAATCCTTGTCAAAAAGCGGCGCTGCTGTTACCTGCTGCCAACAGGCATCCTGCCGCACAGGCAAGCCGGTCTTCTTTGCTACAACTCGTCCCAGCATCTCTCCCTCGATAATATCGCCGCCTACGCAGATGCTTTGCGGCCGATACTCTGCATGCAAATTCTGGTAAGCGGCAGCTCCTTCCGTTAGGGCTGCCGCCAAATCCGCCATCGAAGACTCTGTTTTTGCTCTGGCTATCGTTTCGTCGGCAACAGGAACCCCTTGCTGAACAAAACACAGATGAGCATGCCCCGCTTCAATCTTGACCAAAAGCGCCTCCTCAGGCGCTCCATTGACCCGCGCGAAAGCCACTGCTTCAGGCTCCACCGCCGCCAGCTTCATTCCCGCCTCGCTGACCGTAGCGGCAAGCCAGTCAACACGATCTCTAAGCGCAGCAGCAGCAAACACTACGGAGCCGTCAGCAGAAGATTTATTTGCCAAAACAGCTGCATCATAGTAGTACTGTTTTGCATCCTCTGCAAGAAAAGGCTGCAGTTCCCAACGCACGGCTTCCAAAAGTTCTTTTTGAGGCATAACAGGCAAACGAAACACTCGAAAGCAAGAATGCTCCGCTCCAATACCCACCACAGCAAACTCTGCATGTATGCCGTTACGCCCCAAAGCATCCCTCAACAACTCGCTGGCCTCTTGAGAGGAAGCCGATTCAAGCCAAGGCGCGTCTTCCATAGCAAATTGCCGCAACAGCACCGGCTCCTCCGGTTTTTGCGCCAGTTCCGCCACTTTAAGATTGACAGCGCCAAAATCAATCCCCACCGTTGCCACAGATTTTCGGCGCCGCCAAATCTGTCGCATACGCTCCCACAAAGCGAGTTACTCCTGCAACGGTAATTCCGTATGGCGAGGATTTTTATTCACAATAACTGCCGCCATACTAATCGCACTGATTACATCAACCGTAAATTGCGCTTCTAACCCCCTGATTTTTGTGAAAATCTCGCCGCGGTCTGTGGCAACATAGCGTGGCGGCAGAAAGTTTAGCGCCAAGGCCGCCAAATCATTCCGGCAGCGCGGACAGCGACAGACATCCTCTGGATACGAATCCAAGACACGATCCAAATGGCTCCAAACCAGTTCTTCCATGCAGTTTTTTACATTCATTCAAAGGCCCTCCCTTATTTCGTAAGTATTCCAGGAACGAAGCAAAAAGACATCTGCACTAACCGAAGGCAGTTCCGAAAACAATGGCGGCGCAGTTCCAGAAAAATACGCCTGCTCACCAATCTGAATTCTCCCTTTGCTCCAAGCACCGCCAATAAGCTGCACCCGTGCACCTGCTGTCAAATTCTGTCCGGTCCATAACCATACTTGCTCCAGTTTGGCATCATGATCGATAAGAATGGACCCGCTCGCCGCCAACAGCCATGGACCTCGAAAATGATAGTAGGCTGGTATATATACATCGCCATCCACATAAACCGTACCGCTGGCTCCCAAACCAACCGCCGGCTGCACTAGGACCAGCGTGCCGGAGTAATAAAAATCGCCGTTAACAAATTGATCCGGCGGCAACAACGGATCTTCGCTGTGTCCAGCGATAGCAGGAACCGGCACCATTAAGCCAGCCGCAGGATGACAGCCGCCCACGCTCACGCTTCCAGGGGCCTCCATTTTCTGTCCCAAACAAGATCCATCTACAAAAAGTCCTTGGTTGCCTTGTATGATTCCGCCTGCTGAAACTACGCCTTGCAGATAGACTTGCTCACCCAAAAGCAAATCACCTTCCGTAGCCAGCAGGCAACGGGGAAGCGACAAGGATAGGTCTGCTTCCACAACTAATTGCCTTGCTTCTCCCTGGCAAGTCGCTTGAGATACAATCAAA
>CAZKCR010000152.1:0-4681 GCA_964551055.1 uncultured Anaeromusa sp.
TGCACAAAAACTAAAGAATGAACTTACAAGAAAACCGCGTCAGCGGTTTTTCTTTATATACTACAAGTTATCATTTTGCCTCCTCTTCCGTGCCCTCTGGTTCTCCTCGCGACTCCTGTTCAATCCCTGCACTCTGGTTTTTCTTGTTATTTAAGCAGGAAAGAGACGCCTCAAGTAGAATTGGTTACTAAAAGCGCCATTTTTACGAAGATGAGGTAGATAATAATGATGAAATCCGGTTTTCGGCTACTAGCAACACAGACGGTTGCAGAACTGGCTTCTAAGGCTTATACGTATGAGCATGAGCAAAGCGGCGCCAGGCTGGTATATTTGGAAAATGACGATGATAACAAAGTATTCTCCATTACCTTTAAGACGCCGCCGGCGGATCATACCGGCGTGCCGCACATTTTGGAGCATTCCGTTCTTTGCGGTTCTCGCAAATTTCCGTTGAAAGAACCCTTTGTTGAGCTGATTAAAGGTTCGCTGAATACGTTCTTAAATGCTATGACCTTTCCCGACAAGACCATGTATCCTGTGGCCAGCCAGAATGATAAGGATTTTCGGAATTTGATGGATGTCTATTTAGATGCAGTGTTTTTTCCTGTCATCTACGAACAGCCGGAAGTTCTGATGCAAGAAGGCTGGCATTACGAGTTGGAAGCGCCGGAAGGGGAGCTTACGTACAAGGGCGTCGTGTACAATGAGATGAAAGGCGTCTTTTCTTCGCCGGAATCACTGGTGGAACGCAAGACCTTGGAGGCGTTGTTCCCGGATACGACCTATCATTTTGAATCGGGCGGCGATCCGGACTTTATTCCGCAGCTGACGCAAGAACAATTTTTAGATTTTCATCGCCGTTACTATCATCCGGCGAACAGTTATATCTACTTGTATGGCAAGATGAATATAGAGGAGCAACTAGCTTTTCTGAATGAGGCATATCTAGGACGGTTCCAGCGCCAAGAAGGATTTGTGGCTGAAATCGAGCGGCAGCGTCCCTTTTCTGCGCCGTTAGAGCTGGTCGTGCCGTATCCGATTGATGCCAGTGAAAGTCAAGAAGGCAAGGCGTTTTTTGGGCTAAGCCAAGTAGTAGGTGAAGCCTGCGATGCTGAGCTGGGGCTGGCCTTTGCCATTTTGAACCATTTGTTGTTAGGCACGCCGGGGGCGCCGCTGAAGCAGGCGCTGATTGCCGCTGGTATTGGCCAGGATGTACTGGGGCGGTATGAAGATGCGCTGGTACAGCCGGTGTTCAGCGTGCTGGTGCGCGGGGCAGCAACTGATGCAGGGGACAGGCTGCGCCAAGTGGTGCGGCAGACGCTGCAGGAGCTGGTGACTAAGGGGATTGATAAAGAACTGCTGGAGGCTTCTATTAATCGCAAAGAGTTCGAATTGCGTGAGGCTAACTTCGGTTCGCATCCCAAAGGCTTGATTTACCATATTCGCATGCTGGACAGCTGGCTTTATGGCGGCGATCCGTTGCTGCATCTGACCTATGAGCCGTTGCTGGCTAAAATGAAAGAAGGCTTGGTTGGACGGTATTTTGAGGAACTTATTGAGCGTTATTTGCTGCAAAATCCACACCAGGTTTTGGTGGCGGCTGTGCCGGAGGCAGGCTTGGAGGAGCGGCGCACAGAAGCGCTGCGCCAAAAGTTGGCGCAGATCAAGGCTGCTCTTGCGCCTGATGAAGTGCAGCGTATTTGCGAGCAGACGAAGCAGCTTAAGGCTAGGCAGACTAAGCCGGATAGCCCGGAGGCGCTGGCGTCCATTCCTCTCCTGGCGCTAAAAGATATAGAAAAACAAGTAACACGTATTCCACAGCAACAGCGCCAAGTAGAAGGTCGAACGGTTTTATTACAGCCAATCTTTACGAACCGCATTGCCTATGTCAATCTTTATTTTGACACTACTGCCGTAGAACAGGCGGATTTGCCGTATCTCTTTTTGCTCTCCGGCATTCTGGGCAAAGTAGATACCTGCGATGGCTCTTATCAGCAATTGGCTAAGGAGATCAATCTGCATACAGGCGGCATTTCCTATCAAACCATGGCCCTGCCGAAAGCGTATGATGCAGAGGCCTATAAACCCAGGCTGCTTGTAAAAGCTAAGGCGCTGCTGCAAAAAACGCCGCAGCTGTTCCGATTGTTGCGCAGCGTTTGTCAGGGCAGTCGCTATGACAATCAATCTCGTCTCAAGGAGCTTGTGGCGGAAAGCAAGGCTCGCATGGGGCTGGTGATGCTGGAGTACGGCCATACAGTGGCGCTCAGCCGTGTGCTTTCGTATGTATCTCCAGTGGAGAGCTACAATGAGAGCGGCGTTTTTACGTACTATCGCTTTCTGGAAGACCTGGAGCGGAACTGGACAGAGCGGGCGGAACAAACGGCAGCAGCGCTGCAGCGGGTGGCGCAGCGCGTATTTTGCCAGGATCGCTTACAATGGGGCGTTACTTGCGAAGAAGAACAGTATGCAGAGCTGGAGCCTTTGCTGCAGCAGTTTACCGCGGCGTTGCCGAAAGGAGGCTTGCCGAGCGTTTCCTATCAGTTTGCGCTGCAGGCGGCCAACGAAGGGCTAATGACAGCAGGAAAAGTGCAATATGTAGCCAAGGCCTATAATTTTGCGAAATTAAATTATGCATATACTGGCAGCATGAAGGTACTGGAAACAGTGCTGCGCTTTGACTATCTTTGGAACCGCGTCCGGGTCCAGGGCGGGGCCTATGGGGCTTTTGCACGCTTTGAACGCAATGGAAACCTGGCTTTTGCTTCTTATCGGGATCCGAATTTGCAGGAGACGCTGCAGGTATATGAGGAAATGGAAGGGTATTTGCAGTCTTTTAGTGTATCGGAACGGGAAATGACCAAATACATCATCGGTACGATGAGTCAGCTGGACGCGCCGCTTACGCCGTCGATGAAGGGAGAAAAGGCCGAGCTAATGTGGCTGATAGAACTGACGTGGGAACAGGTTCAGCAGGAGCGGGACGCTGTTCTTGGCACTAATGCCGCTAAACTTAAGGAATTGGCTGGGGTAGTGGGAGCCTGCATGGCGCGTAATCATATCTGCGTAGTAGGCAATGCAGGAAAACTGCAGGAGCAAGCAGGCCTGTTCGGAAAATTGGTTTCAGTTTTTTCGTAAAAAATTGCTTTTAACAAGCAAGCCTCCTGGGTGGTAACGAAACATCGTACCCTCAGGAGGCTTTTTTAAAAGATTACTGATGTTAGCGTAATAAGGGGTGTTGGGATGTCGTTAGCAAAGTATGAAATTTTTTCCACCATTGTTGATGCGGGAAGCCTGACGAAAGCGGCGGAACGCTTGAATCTGACCCAATCAGGGGTCAGTTATGCAGTCACCACGCTAGAGTCGGAATTAGGCTTTTCTTTGATTAAACGAGACCGGTCCGGGGTTACGCTGACGCCCAATGGAGAGCGAATTCTCCAATGCATTCGCGGAATCTTGCATCAAGAAAAGCTCTTGAGACAGGAAGCGGCTGCGATCAAAGGCGTGGATATCGGTACTGTGTCGATAGGGACTCTTGCCAGTGTTTCTATGCGTTGGCTGCCTGGAATTTTAGGCGAGTTTCAACGGCTGCATCCGGCGGTGGAAGTCAAGACCCGCATGGGCGGGTATGATGAAATGAACGAGTGGATCAGCCACCGGGTGGTGGATTTTGGTTTTGTGGCATTGCCGGCGTCCAAACAATTTGACGCTATTCCTCTGAAGCGAGATAAACTGATGGTAGTGATTCCGCCGGCGCATCCGCTAGGGAAGCGACGGGAACTAACGTTGAAGGAATTGGAAGATGAACGGTTGATCATGCCCTTGTGGGGGAGTGATGACAATATTCGTAAAGTATTAGCAAAAAGCAAAGTGAATTTTCGCATCCAGTATGAGGTGGCGGAAGAGCGGACTATTTTGGCTATGGTCCAAATGGGATTGGGGATTAGTATTTTGCCGCAGTTGATGCTGGTGCATTTGCCGGAAGGAGTCCAATTGGTACCTTTGGCACATGATGAAGACTATCGGACCATTGGCTTAGCTGCCATTTCCTTGAAGTATTTGTCACCGGCAGCACGTAATTTTGTAAACTGTACGCGTGCGTGGTTGGAGGAACATCATGAACTGGATTTTCCTTCGTTTTCCATAAAATAACACATCAAAAAAACTGATGTAAGGCACAAGAATGTCCGATTTTACTGTGGGAGAGCGGAGTAGTATAATGAATACAGTCGCCGGATATATCAAAAAAATCTGAATATCGGAGAGAGCATTTGTAAAATGTCGCTGTCCTGTGGAAGTATGGCCTTCTTGAAGGCCTGAGGGGTGTTGGGAAGGTACCGGAAAGTGTAATGATTACACTTTTGGCTGCGAATTAAGACGGGCTGAATGACACAGGCTGTCCTTGGAATAAGCAGAACGAAAGCGGAATTTTCCTTCAAAACCGAAAAAAGCGACAAGTCCGCAAAGGAAGGACCTGTTTTAAAATTAGTCCTCTCCTAGAGAATACAAAAGTTTGTATTGTTTGAACTTTTTTTACAAATGTTATAAAAAACCTTTTGTCGTGTCCTGTAGTTTTCTGTATTTTGTTAACAATAATGAGTTTAGAGGCTGCAGCTCAACTCGCTGCCAGGGGCGGCAAAAGTAACACTCCGACACAAGAGGAGGCAGGCCGGAGCGAAAAAGG
>CAZKCR010000153.1:0-4670 GCA_964551055.1 uncultured Anaeromusa sp.
ATAAATCCGACGAACAATAAAATAGCATGCCGTAAATTGTGCTGTCAATCTATTTTTACTCTTTTGCGCTGATTTATCGTTATTTTAGGCAAAAGAGGACCAATTTATCTAATTTACTTGGTATAACTGCCGTTAAGAAGCGTATGTATTGTAATAAAGGAATGTTGCTAAGGAATATAAAAAACGTGCTCCGCGTACGGCGAAACACGTTTTTCGTCAATCGGTCATAAAAATGCATTTTTTAGTGCGGGGATAAACGCTTTTGTAAAACCGCGGTCAATGGCGTACGATACAGTACATACGCGATTAGGCTGCCGCCGGTAGTGCTGATGAGAAAAGGGATGATGAAGAAAAATGCGCCGACTTGAGAACCGAGAAACCACGAGGCGACCGGATAGGCCAGCAGGCCGCCTATGAGACCTGTACCGATGATTTCGCCAGCTACGGCGCCAGCAATGTGGCCGGTGCGACGGAACAGCCAGCCGGCTAGGAAGGCGCCGCAGAGACTGCCTGGAAAGGCCAAGATCGATCCGGTGCCAAGAAGATTGCGCAACAGGGAAATGGTGAAAGCGCCGCTGACGGCGTAGCGTGTACCCAAAAGGGAGGCCAAGAGGACATTGATAGCGTGCTGCATGGGAAAGCATTTGGCGACGCCGATTGGAATGTAGACCAAGTGTCCCAAAAGCACGCCTAAGGCTACAAATAAAGCGGTAAACGCAAGCGGACGAATTGGCATTAGGCACCTCCTGAAGCGGATGAAATTTGCAGACGCAAGTGTTGGCGCAGCGTAGCGCCAGTTAAGGTGGAGACGGCATCAAACAAGCCAGTGCGGAAGCTGCCGGTTCCTTGGGGAAAAGGCAGTTTGGCAGCGGCCAGCTCGCCGGCGATACCCATGCAAGCAAGGCCGGTTATGGCTGCTTCCCAGGCGGGAGAAACCGCCGCAGCGCAGCCGATAAGAGAGCTGCTCATGCAGCCAGTTCCTGTTACTAAACGCAGTAACGGTACGCCATTTTGCAGACAGGCTAGTTGCTGCTTGGGAGAGGCAATCCAATCAGTTTCCCCCGAAACTGCGACAACACAGTACAGCTTTTTAGCCAGAAAGCAAGCGGTATCTGCGGCTTGGGCCGTCTCTTTTAAAGCGTCAACACCAGGACTGGCGATTGTCTGCCCTGCCAGAGCGGCGATTTCCGCCAGATTGCCGCGAATAATATCAGGAGGACATTCGTTAAGCAGTCGGGCGGCAGTCTGTTGGCGCAGGCGAGTAGCGCCGACGCCTACAGGGTCCAGGACGATAGGAATTCCCTGGCTTTTCGCTGCTTTCCCAGCCAAGATCATGGCTTCGGCGCTGCGAGGCTGCAGGGTTCCCAGATTCAGCACCAGCGCTTTGGCGTGAACCGTGATTTCCGCGGCTTCTTCCGGGGCGTTAGCCATGACTGGAGATGCGCCGATGGCTAAGGTGATGTTGGCGCAATCCTGCATGGTAACTTGGTTTGTGATTTGATGTATCAGTGGGCGGAGGCTTTGAATTAAGCGGATGTTTTCAGCGAGTCTTTCTGCAAGCTCCATTTGGCGGCAAACCTCCCTACGAGGATATAGGCAAAGCCAGTGACGAACATGACCGGAATGGTTGCGCCGATGACAAGGTCAAGCTTCAGCAACTGGTAGTAGAGCGCAACGCCTAAGGCCCAAATGACCAGTGCCAGCCAGTTAACCATGAGGCCGGGCCGCAACTGGCGGTTTCCTAAGAGAAAATAGTCGCTGAGCAGGATGGCGAAGAGCGGGGCGAAAACCGAACCGATCAAGAGCAGGAAATCTTCGTATTGCTCCATGTCGACGCCGAGAGCCAGCAGCGTGCCAGTGACGGTTACAGCCAAAGCTGCGTGCTTTTCATTGAAGCCCGGCAGCAGCGTATGTACGCTGACGCCGGCGGAATAGGCGTCCATAAAGGTGGTAGTAATGGTGGCCAAAAGAACAATGGCTAAAACCGAAAGTCCCAGATTGGCAGCCAGCAGCATGCCTGCAGGATCGGCCTGGCCGGCGACGAGAGCTACGCTAAGACCGATAATATACATCCAGCAGCTGCCGAGAAAATAGCCTAAGCCGCTGCCCCAGGCGGCTCCCTGGCCGGAGCGGGCGAAACGGGTATAGTCGGCGATAAGCGGCAGCCAGGAAAGGGGCATAACGACGCTAAGCTCAAAGCCAGCGCCGAAGGGCATACCTCCTGCTGCTGGTTTGCTTAAAACAGTAGTGTCGGCAAAGACAACGCTGCTCATGACGACGGTTAAGGCGAATAAGAGTAAAGCGGCGGCCATATTGGCTTTTTTCCAGCCAGCCTCGCGGCCCAGTACAATCCAAAGCAGCACCAGCGCACCGACCAAAAGGCACCAAAGACCATATTGATCTATTTGCCAAAGCTGGCGGCTGGTTTCATTCAGCGAGCGGGCGGCGGCTAGGATCATAATCGAAGTCCAACCGATCAACTGCAGAATATTGAGGAGGGAAAACAGCTTGGCGCCGTAGACTCCAAAGGAAATGCGCGTAGATTCAATGGCGGAAAGACCTTCACGAAAGCCGATCAAGCCGCAGAGAACCAGCAGAACCGTTCCCAGGGCGTGACCGCCTAAAATCGCCAACAGGCCGTCTTGAAAGCCTAGTGGCGCTAAGAGGCCGCCGGCTAGTATTTCCGCCATAGAAACGGCGGCACCGAACCAGAGAAAGAAAAAATGAGGAAAACGAATGGTTTTTAACGGTGTTTGCATGAAGATACCTTCTTTCTTTTTGCAAAGCAAGCAGCCGAAACGGGCAGCGGAAAAAACAAAAGCGCATTCCGCAGGGAATGCGCTTGCATGGCATGCATGGGAGCTTTTCCTACGCTGGTATAATCCAGATCAGGTCAAAGGGTCACGGAATGAGGATCCGTATCTCAGCCAGCCGCTTCTGGCCCCCCTAGCTTGCTATATGATTCTGAATTTCATCATAGCACGATGCCTGCGGCCTGGCAAGAGAAGGGGCGGAGAACGTTACTTTTCCTTTGACAGCCAGGGTGTTAACACGTTAAAATATAAGCTATCTGTGAGTACATGAGTTTGAATTTTTCAAGGAGAAAAACATGAGCGTATTAAACGTTGAAAGCGTATCCCAAGGCTTTGGAGCCCGTCAGATTTTACAGGAAGTATCCTTTCGTCTTCTCAAGGGAGAGCATGTAGGCTTGGTCGGTGCTAACGGCGAAGGAAAGTCTACCTTTTTAAATATTATTACTGGACAACTAACGCCAGATGAAGGCAAAGTGTCTTGGTCCAGTCGCGTAACAGTAGGCTATTTGGATCAACATACCGTTCTTAGCCGGGGCAAAAGTATTCGGGAAGTGCTGCGGGAAGCCTTTCAGGCTATGTTCGACATGGAAGCGGAAATGCTGGCTCTGTATGAGAAAATGGGCGAGGCGTCCCCAGAAGAAATGGATGAAATGATGGCTGCTGTAGGCGAAATCCAAGACGCCTTGGAGCATAGCGGCTTTTATATTTTGGATGCCAAAATCGAAGAAGTGGCAAACGGGCTGGGATTGGGAGAAATCGGTCTGGATCGAGATGTAGCGGATCTGAGCGGCGGCCAGCGGACTAAAGTATTGCTGACCAAGCTGCTTTTGCAAAACCCCACGATTTTGATTCTCGATGAGCCTACTAACTATCTGGACTTTGAGCATATTGAATGGCTCAAGGGCTACTTGAAAGCCTATGAAAACAGCTTTATTCTCGTTTCCCATGACATTCCTTTCTTGAATGAAGTGGTCAATGTCATTTATCATGTGGAAAGTACTATTTTAACTCGCTACAGCGGCAATTATGATCAATTCCAGGCGGCTTATGCCGTACGCAAGAACCAGGAGATTCGGGCGTATGAACGGCAGCAGCAGGAAGTGGAGCGTATGGAGGATTTCATCGCCCGCAATAAAGCCCGCGTGGCTACGCGAGGCATGGCCAATAGCCGTAAAAAGCGTCTGGACAAGATGGAAATCTTAGAAAAACCTAGAGAAAAGCCAACGGCGTCTTTTGCCTTCCGCGAAGCGCGTACGCCCAGTCGGACGATTGTCGAGGCTAAAGGCTTGGTGCTTGGTTATGATGAGGCGTTAACCCGTCCTGTGGATATTTTGCTCGAACGGGGGCAGAAGGTGGCTATCCGCGGAGTTAACGGTCTGGGTAAATCTACGCTCCTTAAGACTCTACTGGGAGAAATCAAGCCCTTTGCCGGCGAGGTCATTCAGGGAGAATACTTGTTCACCGGTTATTTTGAACAGGAATCTACTCGTCACAATACCAATACGGCTATTGAAGAGGTCTGGCAGGAATATCCCGGCATGACTAATTTTGAAGTGCGTGCGGCCTTGGCGCGCTGCGGCCTGACGAATGAGCATATTACCAGCCAGGTCATGGTGCTCAGCGGCGGGGAGAGCGCTAAAGTGCGCCTATGTAAGCTGATGCTTAAAGACATCAACTGGCTGGTGCTGGACGAGCCGACTAACCATTTGGACGTAGAAGCCAAAGCAGAACTCAAGCGGGCGCTGCAGGAATTTAAAGGAACCGTTCTTTTGGTGTCCCATGAACCGGAGTTTTATGAAGACTGGGTGACTCATATCTGGAATGTGGAAGATTGGACTACTAAGATTGTTTGAAAAA
>CAZKCR010000154.1:0-4591 GCA_964551055.1 uncultured Anaeromusa sp.
CCGAACGGTACGTACGGTGGTGTGAGAGGTCGGCGTATAGCCTCCTACTCGATTTCCTGTTTTATGATTTTTAAAAACAAACTATTAGACAAATGGAAATATATAGATTATAATAAAAACTGCGCACATAGAAACCGGTTTCTAAGACAAGATGCTTAAGGAATTACTAATAGCAGCGTGCTGCGTCGCGAAAGAAGAAAACATAGACGCAGATTATACATAATTTGGTGATTTCTTGGCTGACAGAGGAGGCGAAAGAGCGGCGTTTTCTTTTTTTGCTAGTAAATCGGTATACTAAAACGGTAAACTCATTAGACCAGCTAAAAAAGAGAGGATGAATAAAGTGAAGCGTATATTCTTATTAGGCACATTATGCCTGTTAATGCTGACGGGAACTGTTCTGGCGGCTCCGGGGCCGGTTGTAGGCGACAAGGGACTTTTGGACGCTTCGGCGGACAAAGGACTGTTGATTAACTTAGATGAATTCTTTGCGGCGCATCAGCCGACCAACGCAGGTCCTCGCGGCGATGAAGTGTTTAAGTCTCCCCGGGTACAGGCCAGCTTGGTAACAAACCAGGGCAAGTTAATCGGTTTACATTACCATGCAACGGCCGATGAAATTGTTTATGTACACAAAGGACAAGGCGAAATGTTCATTGGCGGCAAATGGGTGCCTGTAAAAGCTGGCGATATTCACGTAAATCCCCGTGGCGTAGTACACGGAACCCGCGTGACTGGCGATGAGCCTATGGAAGTAATCGGCTTCTTTACGCAGCCCCAGGAAAACGGCAATGATAAAGTGTTCTTTCCTGATAATTTCCAAGGCGTAGTTGGCGCGCCGTCCTTGCTGGACGCTTCGGCTAAGGAAGGCTTGCTGATCAATTTGGATTCCTTCTATGGAGAGCATCCGCTTAAGGCTGGTACGGCGACTCGCGGCGACTCCGTGTATAAATCTCCTCGCAGCGAACTGGTGCTTGTGCAGAACCATGGTCCGCTGATTGGCCGCCATTTCCATAAATCCGCGGAAGAAATCGTTTTTGTATATAAAGGCCAGGGCGAAATGTATATTGATGGACAGTGGGTGCCTGTGAAAGCTGGCGACCTGCACATTAATCCTCGTGGCGTATACCATGCTACTCGGGTAACCGGCGGGGAAGACATGAAGGTCTTTTGTCTTTTCGCTCCGCCTCAGGCTGGGGGCAACGATAAAGTTTTCTTGGATAAATAAACAACAAAACGCACTGGCTCCGGTTACAGATTTGCGTCTGTGGCCGGAGCTTTTTCTGCTTTTTAAACAGAAGACAAGTCCACTGCAAATGGAAAACAATGGAACAAAATCGGCTTTGATTGCGAAAAAATGTTGTTTTTGTGTAAAAAATGCAAGAAATGCATTGCGTTTTAGAATGAAAATGGTATAATTGTCCTAACTCTAGTGGACAAAATAAAAGGATTACGGTAAAGCAACACGGTTTGCGAGGCAATGTAGCCAGGGCAAATTCGCGTTGCTTTTTTGTATTTTGTCCGGAGTGCTTTCAAAGAGAAACGTCTGGAGGAGAACAGACAGTGAAGGAGGCGGCGGCTATGAAATTACGGTCAAAAATGATGTTGGCGATTTGTGCTCCCGTAATGGTGGTGCTGGTTTTGTTGAGTGGTGTGGCGTACTGGCAGGCGAGCCGCGCTTTAAATGAAGAAATTCGTATGGAAATGAGCCAGGCCTCAGCTCGCTATGCGGAAGCAGTACAAACGGTTTTGGCGGCCAAACAGGAAACCGTAGGTTCTTTAGCAGCCGCCTGGAGCGTAGGCCTTCCGGCAGATGAAGAAATTTTGCGGACGGTAACGTACTTAACGAAGAACACACCTGGGGCGCAGGATATTTATGTTGCTTTCCCCAGTAAGAAATTTATTGACGGCACAGGCTGGGTGCCGCCGGCTGATTATGATCCGGCCACAAGGGATTGGTTTAAAGATGCGCTTTCCAGTAATGGCGTCGTGTTTTCCAAAGTATATGTTGATGCCATTACAAAAAAACCGGTCATTAGCCTTTCGGCTGCAATACGGCAAAACGGAGTGCCGATTGCCGTATTGGGGATGGACTTGTCGCTAGATGTTATTAGCCAGATGATTCAAGGCATTCGCATGCGCGAGTCAGGTCAGGCCTTTTTGCTGAATCGTGAAGGGAATTTTGTGGCGCATTCGTCGTTGACGCTGCAGGATAATGTGTTGACCATGGAAAATGGGCGCTTGCAGGAGGCGGGCAAGGGATTTTTAAGCGGACGATCTAGTTTTCAGGAATTTGTTTTTAATGGCGAAGAGCGATTTTTTGCTTCCAGTCCGGTAGGCAGCAGCGGATGGGCCTTGGTGCTGGAAGTACCGTCGGTCGAGGTATATCAGCCAGTTCGCTATTTAGGAATATGGATGGCGGGGCTTAGCGTGGCGGCCCTGGTTCTTCTTGGCTTTGTACTTTTGTATGTCGCAGGCGCGATTGCCAAGCCGGTAGCCTTGGTGGCTTCAGCTGCGCAGAAAGTAGCTGCCGGCGAGTTGCAACTGCAACTGGAGAATAGCGAACGCGCCGATGAAATTGGTGTATTGAACAACAGCTTTTTGGCGATGGTGGGTAGTTTGCGTAAGCTTGTAGGCGAGACGGTGCGTTCTGCGGAACAATTGGCAGCCTCGTCGCAGGAGCTGACCGCCAGTTCCAGTCAAGCAGCGGAAGCATCGCAGCAAGTAGCGCAGGCCGCTGGCGAGATCACGGAAAGCGCGGCACAGCAGGTTCGCTCTGTCGAAGAAACCGCTGTTGCAGTGGAAGGCGTAGCGCAGCGTTTGGAAAAAGTGGGGAAAGCGGCAGAAGCTGCTTCTGGGGCGGCTGAACAGACGGCTAACACTACCATGCAAGGCCAGAAAGGTCTGGCGGCGGCTGTAGAGAGCATAGACGCCATCGGCAGCGGCGCAGCCCAAGTGGGTAGTGCGATTCAAGAGCTTGACAGCAGTTCGCAACGCATTTCGGAAATTGTCGATATGATTAAAACCATTGCCGGACAGACGAATCTTTTGGCCTTGAACGCCGCGATTGAGGCGGCTCGGGCAGGCGAGCACGGACGCGGGTTTGCCGTGGTAGCTGACGAAGTGCGTAAGCTGGCCGAACAGTCTGAGCATGCTGCTAAGGAAATTACCGGCTTGATTGCGGAAAACAACGGAAACATTCGGCAAACGGTAGAAGTGATGGAAGTGCAAAAAGCGCGCGTTGGCGACGGCGTGGCGCAGGTTCGCGAAGCGGGGCGGCAATTTGCGGAAATCGCTTCATTGGTGGAAGAGCTGTCGGCCCAGGTGAGGGAGATTTCCGAGGAGGTATCAGGGACGGTAGCGGAAAGCCGGCAAAGCGCGGCTGCGGTGCGGCAGATCAAAGATCTTTCCTTGGCGGTGGTGGATGAAGCTGGCGGCGTGTCGGCGGCGACCGAAGAGCAGACCGCTTCTATGGAGGAAATTGCTGCCGCCAGCCAAACCTTGGCGCATTTGGCGCAAGAACTGCAAGAATCGGTAGGCAAATTCCACATGTAGAATGGGTTATATTACGCTTGTTCAATTATTTTGTTTCCTCTTTTTCGCCCTTTTAAAAATGGCAGGAAAATGCACATTTATAGGGAAATACACAGTAGGTATGTTGCCAAAACTTGGCAGCATAGCCGGCGAAAGGAGTGACAAGAATGAATCAAGGCGGAAAATTACTCATGGTAGTAACCAGTGCCAAGGCGATGGGGATTCACCGGACCGGACTGTGGCTGGAAGAGTTTGCGGCACCGTACTTGCTCTTTCTTCAGGCCGGCTTTGACGTTGTTGTCGCCAGTCCGCTAGGCGGCGAGGCGCCCATTGATCCGCGCAGCGTGGCCGTAGGTCAGCCGGCAGTTTGGCAGAAGGCTGCCGAGGCATTAAAGAAAACGCGAAAACTCAGCGAAGTGGAACGTGATGTTTTTGATGCGATTGTTTTGCCGGGCGGTCATGGTCCCATGGTGGATTTGGCGCAGGACGAGACGCTGGCTGCGCTTCTCCAGCGAGCAGATGTGGACGGCTGGGTGATTGGCGCTGTCTGTCATGGTCCGGCAGGCCTAGTGCGGGCGCAAAAAGAGGACGGCACGCCGCTGGTGGCGGGACGCCGTTTGACAGGCTTTACCAATGCGGAAGAACGCATGGTGCAGTTGGATGAAGCGGTACCGTTTTTGCTGGAAAACCGTCTGAAGGAGCTGGGCGCTCATTATGAGCACAGCAAACCCTGGGAAGCCTTTGTCGTGCGCGACGGTTCCTGGGTGACTGGCCAAAATCCGCAATCCAGCGAAGCTTTTGCTAAGGAAGTCATTGCGGCGGTAAAAGAAACTGCCTGTGTGGAATGCTAACTAAAAATCGGCTCTTTGCTTTATAGCAAAGGGCCGATTTTGTTTTCTACTATATAAGTTTCATGGCTTATAGCAAGTTTTAGTGCTTTTGCATAAAACGGACGGCAACCTTGTATTTGAGACAAGATTTGCGCGCGCCTCGAAAAAGGGGTCTACGTCGGCAGTTTCTTAACTCGCTGCGCTCAAACAGGCGAAACTGTGATCCG
>CAZKCR010000155.1:0-4580 GCA_964551055.1 uncultured Anaeromusa sp.
GGAACCAATGGCGGCGGTTTTTTCAACGCCAACTCGGCGCATCCTTTTGAAAATCCTACAGCCATTACTAATTTCCTCGAAATGCTGGCTATCTTCTTGCTGCCGACGTCGTTGGTGTTTAGCTACGGCTTTTGGTGCGGCAATGTCCGGCAGGGCTATGCTATTTTGGGTGCGATGCTAACGTTGTTTGTGCTGTTCTTTGGTGTCATGTACGCCAGCGAACAGGCGGGAAATCCGAGTTTGGCGGTCTGGGGACTGTCGGGGCCGACGGCAATGGAAGGCAAGGAAGTGCGCTTTGGTCTAGGAGGGTCTTCGCTCTTTGCTACGATTACGACCGCCGCTTCTTGCGGCGCCGTCAATGCCATGCATGACAGCCTGACTCCCTTGGGCGGGATGGCGGCGATGCTGCAAATGCTGATTGGCGAAGTGGTTATTGGCGGCGTGGGCGCCGGGTTTTACGGCATGCTATGTTTTGTGCTGCTGACCGTCTTTATTGTGGGGCTTATGGTGGGACGCACGCCGGAGTATTTGGGCAAGAAAATTGAAGCCTATGAAATGAAAATGGTGGTGCTGGCGGTGCTGATCCCGGCGCTGACGGTTCTTTTTGGCACGATGACGGCAGTGCTGACCCAAGCAGGGGTGGCCGGCGTATTAAACGAAGGTCCTCATGGATTCAGCGAGATTCTTTACGCTTTTGCTTCGACGGCGGGGAATAACGGCAGCGCTTTTGCCGGCTTGAGTGCGGACAGTCTTTTTTACAATATGATTTTGGCGGTTTCTATGCTGCTGGGACGCTTTGGCGTGATTTTACCGATTTTGGCAGTTGCAGGCAGCTTGGTTCGCAAAAAAGCGGCGCCCGTTTCGGCAGGCACCTTTGCTACGGATCAGCCGCTGTTTTCGTTCTTGCTTATGGGGGTCATCCTTATTGTCGGGGCCTTGACGTTTTTACCGGCCTTGGTGCTGGGACCGGTTGTGGAACAAATGCTGCTGTGGTAGACGAACGCGGTGCAAAAGGAGGAATACGTCGTGAAAAAAGCACAAGGCTTTGACCGGCAGCTGCTCACTGCTGCCGTATGGCAGGCTTTTTATAAAATGAACCCCAAGGTGCAGCTTCGCAATCCGGTGATGTTTTTAGTATGGGTAGGCTGCGCTTTGACGACCGTTTTATTGGCTGCAAGTCTATATGAAGGAGGCAGGGACGTAGTATATGAGCTGCAAATTATCGTGTGGCTTTGGTTTACTGTGTTTTTTGCCAATTTTGCGGAAGCGGTCGCTGAAGGGCGTGGTAAAGCGCAGGCTAATGCGTTGCGGGGCACGCGGGGGCAGACGCCGGCAAAACGCTGGGAGAATGGAACCTGGAAAGCGGTGGATGCTGTCTCGCTTCGCAAAGGGGACGTCATTTATGTGGAAGCAGGCGATACCATTCCTAGTGACGGGGAGATTTTAGAAGGTATGGCGACGGTGGATGAGAGCGCCATTACAGGAGAGTCGGCGCCGGTCATCCGCGAATCCGGCGGCGACCGTTCTTCGGTGACGGGAGGAACGCGGATTTTGTCGGATTGGCTGAAGGTAAAGGTCAGCGTCAATCCGGGGGAAACCTTTTTGGATCGCATGATTTCTTTGGTAGAAGGAGCTAAACGAGGCAAGACGCCGAACGAGATTGCCTTGACCATTTTACTCATTGGTTTGACAATTATCTTTTTGGCAGTAGTGGTCACACTTCAGCCGTTTGCTCTTTATGCTAAGACCAGCCTTTCGTTGACGACGCTGGTAGCCCTTTTAGTCTGTTTGATTCCGACCACTATTGGCGGGCTGTTGTCCGCCATCGGCATTGCCGGCATGGATCGTCTGCTGCAGCGCAATGTGCTGGCGATGTCCGGCCGGGCCATTGAGGCGGCCGGGGATGTCAATGTGCTGCTCTTGGATAAGACCGGCACCATTACTCTGGGTAACCGGATGGCGACACAATTTTTGCCTGCGCCGGGCGTTAAGGAAGAAGAATTGGCAGATGCCGCGCAGTTGGCCTCGTTGGCGGATGAGACGCCCGAAGGGCGGAGTATTGTGGTGCTGGCTAAAGAACGTTTCAATTTGCGAGAACGAGACCTGACGAATCTTAGTGCGGAATTTGTTCCCTTTACCGCGCAGACGCGGATGAGCGGGGTGAATGTTCAGGGGCGGGAGATTCGTAAAGGCGCCGTGCAGGCGATGGCGGACCATGTTCGGGTCTGCGGCGGGAAGTGGCCGGAAGAAGTAGTGAAAACGGCGGACGCAATTGCCAACAAGGGCGGTACGCCGCTGGTCGTGGCGGACGATAAAAAGGTGCTGGGCGTGGTGTATCTGAAAGATGTGGTCAAAGGCGGCATTCGCGAACGCTTTCAAGAATTAAGGCGCATGGGCATTAAGACCGTCATGATTACCGGTGACAATCAACTTACGGCGGCTGCCATTGCGGCGGAAGCCGGGGTGGATGATTTTCTAGCGGAAGCCACGCCGGAAGATAAGCTGGCCTTGATTCGTTCGTATCAGCAAAAGGGGATGCTTGTGGCTATGACCGGAGATGGGACAAATGACGCTCCTGCCTTGGCCCAAGCCGATGTAGGAGTGGCCATGAACAGTGGTACCCAAGCGGCGAAGGAAGCAGGCAATATGGTGGACATGGACAGCAATCCGACCAAGCTCATTGAAGTGGTGGAAATTGGCAAACAGCTGCTGATGACAAGAGGCTCGCTGACTACCTTTAGCATTGCCAACGATGTGGCCAAGTATTTTGCCATCATTCCGGCGTTGTTTATGGGAACGTACCCGATTTTGGGGGATTTGAACATTATGGGGCTGGCTACGCCCCAAAGTGCGGTACTAAGCGCCGTTATTTTCAATGCCTTGATTATCATTGCCTTAATTCCTTTGGCGTTGAGGGGCGTTGCCTACCGCCCGGAAGGCGCGGCGGCGGTATTGCGGCGCAATCTGCTTTTATACGGCGGCGGCGGCTTGGTGGTTCCTTTCATTGGCATCAAACTGATTGACTGCATCTTGTCGCTGCTGGGTATGGCGTAACGCAGCAGGAAGGAGGGGAAGAGCATGATAGGCATTTTGAAAATAAGTGCAAGGCTGCTGTGCATATTGACTATTTTAACGGGGTGTGTGTACCCGTTGGTTTTGACGGGCCTGGCGCAGGTCATCTTTCCGGAACAGGCGCAGGGAAGCCTTCTTGTGGAAGGGGGACAAGTACGCGGTTCGCTGCTCATCGGACAGTCCTTTCAGAACGAACGCTACTTTCATGGACGACCGTCGGCGGGAGAGTATGATGGCTTGCTTTCCGGCGGTTCGAATGCGGGCCCGTCAGCAGCTAAGCTGCATGAAGAAGTAGGTCAGCGGGCGATGCAGGTCCGGCAGACGGAAAGTTTGACGCCGCAGCAGCCCGTCCCTGCGGATTTGGTTACCGCATCCGCCAGCGGTTTGGATCCGCATATTTCGCCGGAAGCGGCGATGCTTCAGGTGCAGCGTGTTGCCCAAGCAAGGGGACTTTCGTTAAAACAGGTAGAAACGCTGGTGTATGAAACATTGGAAGAGCGGCATGGCGGATTTCTGGGTGAACGCCGAGTAAATGTGTTAAAATTAAACCAAAGATTAGATCGGAATTAAAAATAGAATCATGAGGCTGAAGACATGAAGCAAGAGCGCGAAAGAAAAAAACCGGAAGACTGGCTGGAACAGATCGCTCGGGAGAAAAAGGGCGAATTGACGGTGTTCTTAGGTGCGTCGGCAGGGGTAGGAAAAACCTATGCCATGCTGGAAACAGCTCATGAACGATTGTTGGAAGGCCAAAATGTCATTGTGGGCTGGATCGAGACGCATGGCCGGAAGGAAACGGAGAAATTGGCGGCCGGCATTCCTAAAACAGAGCCGAAAAAAATAGTCTATCGGGAACGGGAATGGCTGGAAATGGATGTGGACGCTATTTTGGCGCTGCACCCGGATATTGTCTTGGTGGATGAACTGGCGCACACGAACATTCCTGGAAGCCGTTACGTACGGCGTTTTCAAGATGTGGAAGAACTGTTGGCTGGCGGTATCGATGTCTATACGACGCTCAATATCCAACACATTGAAAGCCTGAATGATGTAGTGGCTAAAATTACGGGCGTTGTTGTGCGAGAAACCGTACCGGATTCCATTCTCGAACAGGCGGCGGTAGTGGAGCTGATTGACTTGCCGCCGGAGAAACTGCTCAAGCGGTTGCATGAAGGCAAAGTATATGTAGCAGAGCAGGCGCAGCAGGCGGTGCGCAAGTTTTTTCGCCCAGGGAATTTAAATGCTCTGCGTGAGCTGGCGTTGCGCTATACGGCTCGCCGAGTGGATCAGGAGCTCAGCGCCTATATGCGGGCCCATGGCATTCCCGGCCCGTGGCCTGCAGCGGAGAGGGTTATGGTTTGCGTCAGCGCCAGTCCTTTTTCCGCGGAGCTAGTCCGCGCGGCAAAACGGCTGGCGGACGGACTGCAGGCGGAATGGCTGGCGGTATATGTAGAAAGCTCTTCGCAGCGAGCGTCTCTTGGCGATGAAGAGAGCGCCCGGGTCAGTCG
>CAZKCR010000156.1:0-4534 GCA_964551055.1 uncultured Anaeromusa sp.
AGAAACTGCCGCCTTAGCCCGCGCTTTCGAGGCGCGCGCAAATCTTGTCTCAAATACAAGGCTGCCGCCGTTTGATGCATGTACTCCGGGCACTTAAGATGGCAAAAAAGAACTGCCTTTTGCGGGATGCGCCCGCAAAAGGCAGTTCTTTTTTCATTTACTTACTCTTTTTTCTCTCCCACAGCCATAGCGCCTTCTTCACCTGTACGAATCCGAATGGCGTTTTGAATGGGATATACGAAAATCTTACCGTCGCCAAGTTTGCCTGTCCGCAACGTATTGCGCATCACATCCATAACCGCTTTCATTTCGCTTTCTTTGACCACGGTTTCAACCTTAACCTTGGGCAGCAAATTGACTGCATACTCGGTCCCGCGATACACCTCCGTATGCCCTTTTTGGCTGCCACAGCCGTATACCTGGGTCACAGTCATACCGGTTATGCCGATTTCCGCCAAAGCGTCCTTTAGATCTTCCAGCTTACCCGGACGAGTGACCACTTCGATTTTAATCAAATCGCCCATATCATTCAATCCTCCTTCAAGTCGCACTTCTCTTCCGTTACTATCAGTTTACGAGAAATGCGCTTTCGTGGCAACAGGCTGTTCCAGCCGTTCGAACGCCATGGCTCCGGCGCCCATCGGTACGCCTGATCCAAACTCCTGGCTCACATAGCCATTTTCACCATGCTCGCTGATATCCAAGCCCACCACTTCTGCATCTTCCGAAACACGCAGTTCCGTGAAGATCGAAATTACTTTCAGAATTACAAAGGTCATCACTGCCGCAAACACGATGGCCATGCCTACACTGGCCGCCTGAATCCAGAACTGTTCCAGTCCGCCGCCATAAAAGAAGCCGTCAGCTCCAGCAGGGTTTACTTCTTTTGTGCAAAACAAGCCCGTAGCCAAAGCGCCCCAGGTACCGCCAACGCCATGCACCCCAAAGGCATCCAAGGAATCGTCATACCCCAGCCGCCGCTTGCAAACGCTGACTGCAAAATAACACAGCATGCCTGCGCCTAAGCCAATAATCACAGCCGGTACAATTTCAACAAAGCCAGCCGCCGGAGTAATCCCTACCAAACCAGCGATACAGCCGCTGACAATACCTAAAACGGTCGGTTTGCCATTATGCATCCATTCCACCAAAAGCCAGCCAAGCGAACCTGCCGCTGCTGCCGTATTGGTCACCACAAACGCGCTGGCTGCCAAACCGCTCGCCCCTAACGCGCTGCCTGCATTGAAACCGAACCAGCCGAACCATAGCAGGGCCGCCCCTAAAACCGTCATCGGCAAGTGATGAGGCATCATGGGTGATACGCCATAGCCGCGCCGTTTGCCCATAACCAAACAAGCAACCAAGCCAGACACACCGGACAGAATATGAATCACCGTGCCGCCAGCAAAGTCCAACGCGCCCAAATCACGCAGCCAGCCGCCAACACCCCAGACCCAGTGCGCAAACGGGTCATAGACAACGGTAGTCCAAAACAGAACAAACAAGGCAAATGCCGGAAAACGCATTCTTTCCGCAATCGAGCCGGTTATCAGCGCCGGCGTAATCACAGCAAACATGCATTGAAAGATCATAAACGCCAGATGCGGCACTGTCGCCGCATAGTCAGCATTGGCTTCTTGGCCAACACCGTTTAAGCCAGCCCACTCCAAACTTCCCAGCAAATGATTGATATCAGGTCCAAAAGTAAGACTATAACCGAATAATACCCATTGCACTGAAACGAGAGCTAAAACGAAAAAGCTCAGCATAATCGTATTGAGTACGTTTTTGCTGCGTGTCATACCTCCATAAAACAAAGCTAATGCCGGCGTCATCAACATGACTAACGCAGCGCTTAAAATAACAAAAACCGTATCACCCGTGTCTAATTTTACCGCTTCTGCCACCTCTGCGGCCGCGGCTGCGCTCTCTTCCGCCGCCAACGCCAGAGACGCGGGCAAGCTGCCCAGCAACGCCAAGCTTAGAGTTTTGCACCAGTTTTTCATACCCTTCTCCCCCTTTTCTCTGCGCAAACCGTCTTGCAAACGGCCTGCTTTTACAGCGGATTTCCGCCACACCATCACACAGACAAAAACGGCGACAAGGAATCTTCATTCCTCGCCGCCGTCGTTGGCCGCCATCAAACAGAAAACCTTCTTCTTCCCTAAATAAGGAAAGAAGAAGGCTTCATCGCCTGACGATATTCTTGGTGTATGGCGTTAGTATAGCAACTTTCTGTAACTCTGTCAACCAAAAAATGTATTTTCCTTTTCTCTATTTCGCGAAAATGTATTTTCTCAAGCTTGCCTTCCTGCAAAAGACATGATAGAATACAAATCAAATCTATACGTTAAGGCAATGAGAGGAAAAGTAGCTGCTATACGACCTTACAGAGAGCCGACAGTTGGTGCAAGTCGGCGGCGCCATGCAGTGAAAGCCATCCTTGAGCCGGAAAACCCAACGCCCCCTCCTGGGCGGCTAGTAGGCTTTCCCGCTTTCCCGGCGTTATCGGGTTCAAGAGAGTCGCCATGAAGGCGGCTAATAAAGGTGGTACCGCGGAACCGTTTCGTCCTTTTCAGGATGAAACGGTTTTTTTATTTGTCTTTATGCAAGAAAGGAAGTGCAACTTATGCATCCAAAACAAGCTTTGTTAGAATTAGTCGAACGCCATCCCCGCCTTAGCTCCGCCCAGTTAGCAGCCATGCTCGGCTGCAGCGCCGAAGAAGTAGACGCTGATTTGAAAGAACTGGAAGAAAAAAAGGTAATCTTAAAGTACCATACTTTTGTTGACTGGGAAAAAGCAGGCGTACACAACGTTACCGCCTGTATTGAAGTCCGCCTGACGCCGCAACGCGAAGTCGGTTTTGACGGCATTGCTGAAAATATTTACCGCTACCCGGAAGTCTGTGCCATGTACCTTATGTCCGGCAGCTTCGACCTGATGGTTTTCGTCGAAGGCCGCACCCTCAAAGAAGTAGCCGATTTCGTCGCCACCAAGCTTTCCACCATTGAAGGCGTCATGGGAACTTCTACCAATTTTATGCTAAAAAAATACAAGGAAGCAGGCATCGTTTTAGAAGACGACGAAGAAGATCGCCGCCTGGCGGTGACGCCATGAAGAACTGGCAAGAACGAATTTCTCCCACTGTGCAAGCGCTGCCGGCGTCCGGCATCCGCCGTTTCTTCGATATTGTCGCCGAAATGAAGGGAGTTATTTCCTTAGGTGTCGGAGAACCCGACTTCGTCACGCCCTGGCATATTCGTGAAAGCTGCATGTACGGCTTAAAACGAGGCTACACAAGTTATACTTCTAACTACGGCCTGCTGGAGCTGCGCGAGGAAATCGCTCAGCTTATCCAGAACCGCCATGACATTACCTACAACCCCCGCGACCAAGTTTTGGTTACAGTCGGCGTCAGCGAAGCCTTGGATTTAGCCATGCGGGCTCTCTTAGCCCCCGGAGATGAAGTGCTAATTCCTGAGCCTTGCTATGTATCCTATAAAGCCTGCGTCCATTTAGCCGGCGGCAAACCGGTACCGGTTGCCACGAATGCCGCCCAAGAATTCAAAGTGCGGGCCTCTGACCTGGAAGCGCTTTTGACGCCGCGCACCAAAGTCTTGATGATGGGTTTTCCTAACAATCCCACAGGTGCCATCATGAACCGCGAGGATTTGCTGGAGCTGGCTCTTTTTGCCGAAAAGCATGATTTAATCGTAATTTCCGATGAAATCTACGGTGATTTGACTTACGAAGGCGAGCATGTTTCTTTTGCTTCCCTGCCCGGCATGCAAGAACGCACGCTGCTGCTTAACGGCTTTTCCAAGGCCTATGCCATGACAGGCTGGCGCATTGGCTACGCCCTGGGCCATGCCGAGCTTATCGGCGCCATGAATAAAATTCACCAATACACCATGCTTTGTGCGCCAATTACCGCCCAAATAGCCGCACTGGAGGCGCTGCGCCACGGAGACCGGCAAATGCAGCAAATGGTAGCTGAGTATAACAACCGCCGCCGTCTCATGGTCAACGGCTTTCGCCGCATGGGCTTGGAATGTTTCGAGCCCAAAGGCGCCTTTTATATCTTCCCTTCCATTAAAGAAACCGGCTTGACCTCGCTGGAATTTGCCGAGCAGCTGCTCAAAGCGGAAAAAGTAGCCCTCGTGCCGGGAGACGCCTTTGGCGCCAGCGGCGAAGGTCATGTCCGCTGCTCCTACGCCGCCGGCAGCGCCCAGCTCGCCGAAGCGCTGGAACGCATCGAACGCTTCGTCAACACCTTGCGAAAATAAGAATTAACGCAGAGACCAAAGATTGAACAAGAGTCGCGAGAGTCACAGGAGGGTACGCAAGAGGGGTACGTAAGCGACCGTGATTGTATTCGAGACTTTTATTGGAGCAGACTCTCCGCAGGACGCAAAAACAGGGTAATGCGGATGACAGTTTCGCCTGTTTGAGCGCAGCGAGTTAAGAAACTGCCGCCATAGCCTGCTTTTGCGAGGCGCGCGCAAATCTTGTCTCAAATACAGTTATGCCGCC
>CAZKCR010000157.1:0-4522 GCA_964551055.1 uncultured Anaeromusa sp.
TTACTCCGCCGTGAAGGGCAACAGGACGATGTTACGCGCCCGTTTGATGGCCAAAGTCAGCTGACGCTGATGCTTGGCGCAGTTGCCGGAGATGCGGCGGGGAAGGATTTTGCCACGCTCGGTGGTGTAGCGACGCAATTTCACGATATCTTTATAATCGATGCTGGTCACTTTATCCACGCAGAAGCTGCAAATTTTCTTTTTCGGTTTTCTGCCTCTTTCCCGTCTCACTGCTGAAACCCCCTTTAAAATGGAATGTCTTCTTCAGGGATACTTGGCCCGAAGCCGAATCCGTCGTGCTGATTGCTGTTTTGATTGTTTTGGCTGTTGTTAGCAAAGCCGCCTTCACCGGAAGCTCCCGGGGCGCGGTTGCTGTCAAGAAATTCAATGTTTTGTGCGATGACTTCAGCGACGCGACGTTTTTGTCCGTCCTGCGCTTCGTAAGAACGAATTTGCAGACGTCCTTCAACGAGGATACGACGGCCTTTGGTGAGATTGTTGCCACAGATTTCAGCCAGCTTTTCCCATGAAACGATGGGAATAAAGTCAGTGCTTTCTTGGCCTTGCCCAACCCGGCGGCTGACAGCCAGCGAGAATGTGGCGACGGCCTTGCCGTTAGCGGTGTAACGCACTTCCGGATCCTGGGCGAGACGACCTACCAGTATCACCTTGTTCATGATGTTCCTCCTGGATTATGCCTCTTGCTTGACAATCATGTGCTTGATGACGTCTTCAGTAATCTTCAGTACACGATCGAGTTCAGCAACGACGGCGGGTTCTGCAGTGAAGTGGATCAGGCAGTAGAAACCTTCGAGATTCTTCTTCACTTCGTACGCCAGGCGTTTTTTACCCCAACGGTCAATTTTGACGACTTCACCACCGTTGTTCTTGATCAGGTTCTCGAACTTGGTAATGACAGCGTTGGTAGCTTCTTCTTCCTGCGACTTGATGATAAACATGACTTCGTACTTTCTCACGAAATCACCTCCTTTGGACTGATGGCCCCGCTATAACGGAGCAGAAGGTTCAAGCGGCAACTGCCAACTTGACTTATCTAGTATAGCGCCTATAAAAAGAAAAAGCAAGCGCGAGATGAAGCGCGCTTGCTTTTAGTTATTCTTTAACAATACTTCCCGCGTGGGATAAGGAATGACAATGCCTTCTTGGCGGTAGCGCTTAATTAAGCGTTTAATTAGAGCGTGCCGTAAAGGGGAAAGCTCGCTATATTCATGCACCGTAAAGATAATGTTGAAGGAAATGCCGGAATCGCCGAAGGTGTGGAAGCGAATTAGCGGTTCTTCTTGTGGTGGCGAGTCCATGGCTTCATGAATTACGGCTTTGACTTCTTCCAATGTGATCGCTTCGACTTGCTCCAGATTGCTGTCGTAGGCGACCGAGGCGGGAATGACCACAGACAATTGAGGACTGGGGAAGGAGTAGTTAGTAATAATGGATTGAGCCACTTTGACATTGGGAATGATGACGGTCTGTTGGCTGAGAGTGCGGATGGTGGTGCTGCGCCAGTTAATGTCGCTGATATGTCCTTCTTCCTTGGTGCTGAGACAGATGTAGTCCCCAGGACGAAGCTGGCGGGAGAATAAGATGCTCAGACCGGCGAATAGGTTGGCCAAGGTATCTTGAAGGGCCAGCGCAACGGCCAAGCCGCCGACGCCCAAAGCGGTGAGGATGGGGGTAATGGAAATCCCCAAAGATTCTAAAGTAATTAAGGCACCGAGGAGGAATACAAATACTTCGGCAATCGTGACCAGGATAGAAGTGGTGGGTAGAATCGTTTGAGCGCGCTTAGCATATAGGGTAGCTAAGCCGCCGACAATGCGGGCGGCCACCAGCGTGGCGGAGAGCAGCACCAGTGCTAAAAGTGCGCTGGATAAAAGCTGTTGGATATTTGCAGCCAGCGATACAGTGCGCGTGGTCAGATAAATACCGCCCATAAGCGACCAGAGAATGGGAATGCCCCGAAAAGCATGAACAAACAGCTCGTGGGCCTGTTCCATGGACTCGGAAAGCGGAATGGCGCGCAAACGCTGCGATACCAAGCGGTTGAGCAAAATGCCTATCAAAAGAGAGATAAGGATAATCGCTGCAGGTAGCATCCAAACTTGCAGCATATCCCAGCCTAGGGGAAACGCAATGTTGTTCATTAAGATATCCTCCGAAAAAGCTAATGAATTAAAGAAGTGGATTGTGGTATAATTAAAGGAGAAAATAAAATGTTTCCTTGTAAATGTGGAAAGGAGGTGGATGATGGATATCGCTCTTTTGTCCATGTCGATGAGTCAAAGCCGAGTTCAAGACCAAATCGGTGTTTCCATCATGAAGAAGGCCATGGATGCTGGCTCGGCGCAAGCTGGCCGCGAACTGGACTTGCTGATGCCCGCCATCCCCGGATTGGGAGAAAACATTGACATTCAAGCTTGAATATAGTTGTAATGTAACCCCTTGGCTTTTTGCCAAGGGGTTTTCTTTTTATATGCCAGACGAACTGCGAAACACACGAAAAACGCGAAAGGGTTTATTGATTATAAGTTTTTACGGCTGAAAAACATAGGGTTATCAAGGGCAGGAGCTTCTGCATAAAATGGGCGGCAAGATTATATTTGAGACAAGATTTCCGCGCGCCTCGCAAAATCTGTCTAAGTCGGCAGTTTCTTAACTCGCTGCGCTCAAACAGGCGAAACTGTGATCCGCCTTAGTCAGATTTTTCGTCCTGCGGACCGTCTTGCTTCAATAAAAGTCTCAAATACAATCATTGCCGCCGCTGTCCTCAATCGAACCCTCCCTTTACTCCCTATACTCCTGTTGAACATACGTGCTCTGTTTTTTCCTTACCGTGACTCCCGCGACTCTTGTTCACTCTCTTGGCGCCTTACTGTTGCACGATGATGCGACTGATTTTGAGATTGTTGGGCAATGTATTTTCGGGGTTGCCTTGCAGCCATTCCGTGGGTAGTGATTCGACAGAAACGCCAAGCTCAAAGAGAATGTTAGTATCGCTGGCAGTAGCAATGAACGAGCCATCCATGTAACGAATTGCCTTTAAAGTATGGCTTTGACGCAGTTCGCCCAACGTGGAACCGACACCGATGTTTTTAGTGGTGCGGAAAGCGGAAGAATAGACGTCAATGCTCAAAACAGAACGAGCCGGGCTAAGTGTGATGGAGAGAGAAGGCGTAGTATCGCGCGGGTCCGGATAGACATTTAAAATTTGATAACGGCGATCGCCAATATAGATTTCGTCTGGGCTAATTTTTGCTTCTGGATAGGCACTGCGAATACCAGCCAATCCCAAGCCGATTTTTATGGGGCCAGCTTGGCCGTTTGCCAAGAGAAATGACGGAGCAATTTGGCTGTCCGGTACGTTAGAAGGCTTAGCGGTTGCCAGCTCCGGCGGCGGTGCTGGCGGGGAGCCGGCGGCTGGCCCTTCGTCCGGTGCATTGAGCGAACGAAGCCATTGCACAACAGCTCCTTGGTTGCGGTTGGCAGCTAAGCGTAGGGCGGTTTGTCCTAATTTGTCCTTGCGGGCAAGGTCGGCGCCACGGTCAATTAAAAGACGTACGACGTCGAGTCGTCCGGCTGCTGCTGCGCGCATTAAGGCGGTTTGCTTGTCTTTATCAATGGCGTTTACGTTGGCTCCATGGTTTAGGAGGAGCTCTACGGTAGCTAGCCGGCCTGACTCGGAAGCGGCGATTAAGGGGGTGTAGCCGTCAAAGGCGCGGAATACTTCCGGAGACATGCCTGCTTCTAAGAAAAGTCCTGCTATGGTAAGATTGCCGCGCTCTGCATTTTCGACAAAGGCTTGCTGACTGAAAGAGACGCCTTTTTGGGACAGTGCTTCCTTGGGCGCCAGTGTTGCGGCGTCATCTGGACCGTGCTGCTTTACGCCTAAATAGTAACCTGCGAGAACGACTAGCGGCAGTAAAAGCAAGGTTGTGGCCGCAATCGCTTTAAAACTGAGCTTGCGAGCGCTAGCGTCTTCTTCCTCGGTGGCGGAATTAGAGGGAGCTTCGTTTTTAGCAGGTATTGCTTCTTGCGCTTCCAGCGCAGCGGCGCGCTTGCGCAAAGGCAGCTTGGCAAACCATGTTTTAAGAAGCAATAAAAATGCAGCGAAGCGTCCTGGTTGAGCCGAAGTGGACGATGGCGTTTCTGCTTCAACAGCCGGTTCGGTACCAGCAATTTCTGCATCGGACAAGATAGGAACTGGCTGCGTGTCATCTAGCTTAGGCGTTGCTTCGGCAGACGTTTCTTGCTCGGTTTGCTCAAGCGGCCCCAAATCGGAAAGAAGTTTTTCAATTTCGTCTTGAGACATGGTTTTTCCGGGGTCTGGATCTGTCAACGAAGGCTCTGCAGATAGTGCCGCCTCGGAGGCGGGCATTTCATTTTCTGCTTCAGGACCTGCCGAAGCTTCTGCTTTTTCTTCATTACCTTGCATGGAAGCTAAGAGCGCTGCAATGTCGTCTTGGTTCATCTTGGCGTTCGGATCGGCTGGAGGTTCAGCAGGGGC